>JAICHO010000008.1 GCA_025924835.1 Candidatus Saccharimonadota bacterium
ATAAATCATTTTGAACATCAGGCTAAACAATGTGACGCTTTGTTTATCTACGGCGGGGATGATGATCTGCTGATAGCAGCCGCCAGGCAAACGACCGGTTTTATAAAGTCGCTCAAAACGCTTAAGGTAGTTGCCGGCTCTTCCGCTGGCGCAATGCTTTTGGCCAGCCAATCATGGGGTTGCGACAAGAGAGCCGTGCGGCAGGGGCTTGGCATAGTACCGCTGTATATTATGGTTCACTACGGCAGTTCGTATGGTGCCACTGATCCGCTAGGCCCAATTGATTGGGAAAAAGCCGAACAGGAATTACGCCATGCTATTGGTCCAGGGAAACATATTATCCACCTGCCTGAAGGACGATTTACGGTTGTTTCATGAAGATTACCACCATCAAACAGCAGGTTAAGCGAGCGGATCGGTACAGTGTGTATATTGATGATAAGTTTAGTTTTGCCTTGTCAGAAACCGAGCTTTTAAAGCAAGGTTTGTATAATGGACAGGACTTAACAGCCGAGGAACTGGCGTCCGTTAAGGAAGACAGCGTCCGCGATAAGGCCCGTTACCAGGCGCTTGGGCAACTTTCACGGCGGATGCGCAGCGAATGGGAGCTGCGGGATTATTTAAAACGTAAAGACTACGCATCTGAAGTAATTGATCAGACCATAGAATGGTTAGCGGAATATGGTTACTGTGATGATAAAAAGTTCGCTAATAGCTGGGTAGCCAATCGACGTTTGCTTAAAGCTACGAGTAGCCGCCGACTGCGTCAGGAACTCCGCCAAAAGCGGGTAAAGGACGAAGTTATAGACGAGGTCTTATCAGAAGATGCAACCGATGAGCGCCAAGTTCTGCGTGACCTGATTGAGCGCAAGCAAAAGCAGACCAGATATCAGGACCACACTAAGTTGATGCAATATTTGTCTCGCCAGGGGTTTAATTATGATGACATCAAATCCGTGCTTGATGAGTTAAGCTAGGCGATAGCAGTGACTGGAACGGCATCTTTAACGCCTTTTAGAGGCTCAAGGACCACTATTTTGCGGTTAGTTATTTCAACGATTTGGCTGCGATCAATGCTTAAATTTCCACCGGTAATGCTCTTTATAAGACCCTGGCTGACATATAGTTTCTGGACATATAACGTGGCGTCGTCGACTGCATAGTCACTGACCTTGCCTAACCGCTGTTTGTTAACTGTCACCACAGGCTTGCCAATCAGCTCAAAGTTAAGTTTTAAAATAGATTGCAACCGCACTAACTCCTCTGGTTTGCCTAACACTTCGTGGTCGTTTATCACAAAACCCTTATCAATATGCTCACGGATATCCTGGGTGAGGAGTATCAGCTGTATGGATTCGAACCGATCATCACAATAAAAGCCCTCAATCTTGAGATTCTTGGGGTTAATAATTGGCATTGTGGCCGTAGCTACCTGACCACCGGTACGCAATGACATGACCGCCTGATTCATAAGTCTGCTGCTGAGTTGTAACATTCTGAATATTAGTATAGCCTAAGCCCTTCCTGTGACTAAGAAGCGAGCCGGAAATAGATGTGAGCTGTTGTTTTATTTGCAGAATTTACTCCTTTAAATTGGTGTTTTAATAATAAGTTAAGAAAATGTATATTGTCGCTGAGTGATAACTGAGTAAAATCTGAGCTATGAAATTGATTAAGCTTATAAGTGTCTTCCTATTCCTATTGTTACCACTACAAGTTATGGTTTTAGCCTATGCTGAAATGGCCTTATGCCAACTTTGTATATCCGAAGTTCAAACACAAGGCTTAGGTGGTGCCACCGAAGAGTATATTGTGCTTACTAACAGTACTGCTAATGACTATGACATGAGTGGGCACACAGTGCGTTATATAACAGCCGGTGGTACACCAAACACTAAAACTATTACGTTAATGGGTACAATACCACCATATGCCAGCACGGCCTTTGTATCAGAAAGCCTCAAGACCGCAAATCCTAATTTAGGACAACTTCCGGCAGGTTTGGCTTTGGCTGATAGTGGCGGTAGTCTGCAGCTTCTTAAAAATGGCCAACCTATTGATCAAGTTGGTTGGGGAACGGCCTCTGCTTCATTCCGTGAAGGCACGGCCGCGCCGACGCACGAACGAGGTTGGTCGCTGGTTAGAAAACAAAATGTTGATGGAATTTTTCAAGATACCGGTGACAATAGCAATGATTTTGAGCCGGTTGCCCACGCCTGCGGGGGTGTTAGTCTGAATGAAATTCAACCACTGCTCATTGATCCCGACGGTCAGGATCTTACCCAGTCTGTGGAGCTACTTAAAACAAGCGAAGCTGCAGGCGAGCAAGATTGCCCCCTTGTCATTAATAATATTCCCGTGAAAATTGCCGCCGGCGATATAGGTTTTGACGCGGGTCTTGCGGTTATTGACACCGTTATTGACGACTCCAGCCTAGTTATTCCGCTGACGCTGCATAGTGATGCGACCAATAGCTTGCAGTTTATGCCCCGGAATGCGCTTGGCGGCGTTATACTCCCTGGTGCTGTATTTACCCAGCCAGTGCTTGTGAGTGGTCAAACATACGCTAAATTTTCCACTGGGTTTAAGGCTACCTACCAGCCTACGATCGGGTCGGCTAATCAACTTCGGACTACACCGCTGGTACTCGCAGATACAGCCTCAACAGAGGCTGCGGAGTGTAGCGAAGACATTGTTTTAAACGAACTACTGCCCAACCCCATAGGCGAAGATAGTAGTCAGGAATGGGTAGAATTTGCCAATATGACCGATCAGCCGGTACTGCTAACAGGCTGTGTATTACAGATTGGTGGTAGCCAGTACATGCTCGGTCCGGATCAGTTCATTAACTCTAACCAGTTTCTGGTGCTGGGCAGTTTTAGTGATGGTGTTTCTGTGCGTACCCTGTCATTAAAAAATAGTGGCGTAAACACCGCGAGTTTGGGGCATGTAAATAACAACGGCAGTTTTGAACCGCTGCAGACTGTCCAATATTCAGATGCTCCTGAGGGACAGGCCTGGGCGCGTTTTGAAGATGGTTGGCGCTGGATAGTGCCCACGCCCAGTGTTGAGAATACAGTAACAGCACAAAGTACAGATACGGATTTGCCGCCCACGGAATTCCCGGCACCTGCAGCACCCGACGCGTCGCCGTCTGGCGACACTACAATCCCGGCGGTTGTAACCGACCCGGTAATTAGTATTACTGAGCTGTTACCGAACCCGGCAGCGCCCGGTACGGATGATGCCGATGAGTTTGTGGAGTTGTATAACTCCACTGATCAACCAATTAATCTAACGAACTATAAGCTGCAAAGCGGCAACAATTATACGTACAGTTACACCATAAACGCAATTACGCTTCTAGGGCATCAGTACACTACCTTTTATTCCCGCGATAGCGGGCTTGTACTGGCCAACAGTAGTGGACGTGTTAGTTTGTCCGATCCAGCGGGCAACGTCGTGGCAGAAACGGAACAGTACGACACGGCTGCAGAAGGACAAGCGTGGGCGCTTATTTCGGGAGTATGGCAATGGACTGTTACGCCTACTCCTGGTGCCGAAAACATTGCCAGCATTCCCTTGCTGGCGGCCTCCACCAAGAGTAAAACGGCAAAGACCACCACTAAGGCTGCGGCTAAACCCAAAACGGCGACTACGGCTGCTACTAAGACCACCGCTGTTAAGTCAGTCAAAACTGCTGCGTCCGCTGACCGTCAGGTTTATGAAGATCCTGCCGCTACTCCTGCCGCTATTCATACCAGTATACTTGCTGCCATAGGTGTAGCCACGCTACTATATGCAGGTTATGAGTACCGTTATGACGCAGTCAATACGATCCGCCGGTTCCGCCGATACCGAGAGCTTCGGCGAGCGGCTCGGCCGCAATCTTCAGGGCGGTGAAATCATTGAACTAGTGAGTGATTTGGGCGGCGGTAAAACCACTATGGCGCGCGGTATTGCCCGTGGCGCCGGCAGTAGTGACGTAGTCGCTAGCCCAACTTTCACGCTAAGTAAGGTTTACACTACGCCCGCGTTCAGTATCTATCACTACGACTTTTATCGTCTGCAAGAGGCTGGGCTTATAGAGTATGAATTAAACGATATCAGCGGTGACCCTAAAGCGGTGTTAGTTATTGAATGGGGGGAAGTGGTACAGCACGTATTGCCACTTAGGCGCCTGACTATCACTATTCGTACGATGGCCGATGGTGTCCGCATGCTGGACTGTAGTTACCCAGAAGATCTGTCATACTTGTTAGCGTTATGATTATTCTGACTATCCGTACCGATCAACCAAATGCTGAATTGGGCCTATATAATAACGATGCAAAGCTGATTGACGTTGAGTGGACGGCCCATAGGCAACTGGCAGAAACTCTGCATCAGCAGATAACCCATCTCTTATCTCGTGAAGATATGAGAGTTCAAGACATTGAGGGCATTATTGTTTTTGCCGGTCCGGGATCCTTTACTGGCTTGAGGATAGGCATTAGCGTAGCCAACGCGCTTGCCTATGCCCTGAATGTTCCCATAGCATGTGGAATGGGTAAGGATTGGGTAAAAGAGGCACGAGACCAATTAAACCAGCCGAATCGTCCGGATAGCAAGTATGTAATCCCGGTTTATGGAGCTCCAGTTCATCTGACCCTGCCGCGCAAGTAATCAATACAACATTCAAAGCATAAAGAGCTTGACAAATTAACGGATAACGTTACAGTTAATTTTGTAGTATTTTTTAAACCAAAAATAGGAAAAGAGAACGAATAGGCCAACAAAAATGGACGAACGGCCAAAACTGGGCTTAGAGAATCCGACGCACCGTGCACGATTGCGAGGCAGGGGGCTTACTAATACGCATACCTTATCATCGCCCCATCATGCACAGAACCTCATTAGCGATGTGCGTATTCATTCCCGGTCCATTAACAAGCATGCGTCAGATATTAAAGCTGTAGCTCAACCGGTTACTTCGCGTCACTTACCAAAACAGGCAAAGTCACGTGTCTTGAAACGACAAGTGACTCGGCCTATATACGCACCCTACCCTAAACACCGCCGTCCCGTACGTGCCATTGTTTGGGCTGTTGTGGTGATCTTGTTAGCCGCCGGGGGAACCATAACGGTGTTCACCGTTATGCGTAGGGGTAGTGAGGCAAAAGCACAAGCTAAACAGCTGTCTTCACAAATAATTACGGATGCCACCAGCCAAGTGCCTATCTCTGAAGCTGAACCCCCAAAAGACATCACGACTTACCAAGTTGCGGCTGATTTGCCGCGATTTTTGTCAATTGAAAAAATAGATGTACATGCCCGGATCCGTCAAGTAAGCGAAGAATCTAAAAACGTACCGACGGCTCCGGCGAGCATATTTGACGTTGGTTGGTACAATGGCAGTCCAAAACCAGGTGAACCTGGAACCATTGTGTTGGACGGACACGTCTCCGGCCCAACCAAGCGGGGCGTATTCTATAATATTGGGAATATGCAGATTGGCGATAAGATTACTCTGGAACGCGGAGACGGTAAAGTTTTTAGCTACACGGTTTCGGGTAAGGAACTGTATGACAATGGACAGGTTGACACGGATAAATTAGTCAAAAGTTCAGTGCCGGGCAAACCTGGCTTGAATCTTATCACATCCTCGGGGCGATTCAATGTCCGCGACAATCAGTTTGAGCAGCGTATGGTAATATTTGCCGTCCAAGATTAGCATATTGTCAGCCTGAGCCGGGAAGCGTATAGTTTTGCGTAGGATTACCGCCATTTTGGGAGCAAATCCGCCCTTAACGTTAAATTTTAATACTGTTTCGTTTTCAGATTACACGCAAATTCGGCTAATGAAGTGATAGTGATGCCAGGCTGCGGGTGATTTGCAGCATAGGAAGGAATAGATATGGGTCCACTTACTATTGTGCTGGCGCTTGCTGGCATTGGTGTTGGCTTTGGTGCTAACACCGTTATATCAAAAAAGAAATTGGGCAGTGCAGAGGAACAAGCCCAAAAAGACTTGGCCAAAGCCAAAAAAGAAGCTAATAAACTGATTGAAGAAGCGCGCGAAGAAGCGTTACGTGCCGCCGAAGAATCTAAAAAAGAGGATCAGCAGCGACGCAAGGAAATTAAAGACATCGAACAACGTCTTTTGACGCGTGAGGAAGCTTTGGACAGAAAACTGGATGATCTGGACAAACGCAGCGAGAATCTGCGTAAAGGTGAGGATGAGGTAGAAGCGCTCAAGAATGAAATCCGTGACATCCGCAGCCGGCAGCAAGAAAAGCTGGAAAAAATAGCCAAGCTTAGTAAAACTGATGCCGCCGATAAATTAATGCAAATGACCGAGCGTGATATTCGCAATGATCTGTTGGGCCTCGTATCCAAGCTGCAAAATGAAGCCAAAGACCTAGCAGAGGAAAAAGCCGGGGCGATTATTGTCGGGGCGATGGAACGTATGGCCAGCGAGGTCACGGCAGAACGCACGGTAACTGCCGTCAAGCTAGAAGACGAAGAAATGAAAGGCCGTATTATAGGCAAAGAAGGCCGTAATATTCAAGCCCTGCAACGAGCTACCGGTGTTGATATTATGGTTGACGATACGCCAGGTTACGTCGTCCTTAGCAGTTTTGACCCGATTCGTCGTGAAGTTGCACGCCAAGCGTTGGAACTATTGCTCAAGGATGGACGTGTTCATCCCGGACGCATTGAAGAAGTGGTAGAAAAGGCACAAAAAAATGTCCAAAAAGAGGTAATGCGCGCCGGCGAAGATGCGGCGCGTGAAGTTGGCATAATCGGTATACCGCGTGAAGTTCTGGAACTACTCGGCGAGCTGAAGTTTAGGACCAGTTATGGGCAAAATGTCCTGAAACACAGTACGGAAATGGCTCATATTGCCGGGATTATTGCCGAAGAAGTTGGAGCCAATGTCAAAATTGCCAAGTACGCTGCACTAGTCCACGATCTGGGCAAAGCCCTAACACATAAAATGGAGGGCAAGCATCACCACATAAGTGGCGAAATGCTGCGTAAATACGGTGCTCCTGAAGAAGTAGCAGTAGCAGCCGAGCAGCATCATGACGACGTAGAAGCTACCACTACCGAAGCTCTCATAGTGCGCGTGGTGGATGCTATCAGCGCCTCCCGTCCCGGTGCCCGCAATATCAGCGCCGAAAACTTCGCTGAGCGTATGAAAGATCTGGAAAACGTAGCCAACGGCTTTGAAGGCATAGAGAAATCCTATGCCATTAGTGCTGGCCGCGAAGTGCGGGTATTTGTGCGCCCCGGCCAAATTGATGATCTAAGTGCCATCAAACTTGCCCGTGATATCGCCAACAAAATAGAGAGTACCATGCAATATCCCGGTACCATAAAGGTAAATGTCATCCGCGAAACCCGCGCCATAGAATTTGCCAAATAGCCCACACAATAAAAGCTCACATTGACAATTATTTCTATTCTGTTTACGCTTAAGCTAACGGATACGAAATAATTACATATAAGTCTATTATGCCAAAAGCCAAACTAAAAAAGGGGAAAACCATGCCAAAGGCAAGCAGGCCTTCAAGCGAAAAACCCACGATTAAAAAGCAGATGAGTAAATATAATCGCTTCACGCCGGCATCTAGGCAAACTAATAAAGTGCTCGTTGCAATATTTGTGGCCTTATTTGCAGGTGTCGGCTGGTACCTGTTATTTGTGAGCCATGCGGCTACAATGGCAATAGCTTCAATTGAAGCGGAGACCATGATACTGCCCACAGGTGCCAGCACGGTAACTGACACAACTGCCAGTAACTCTAGCGCTATCAAACTTAACGCTAATGGTACGGCAAGTGGTTCTATAAATCTTCCGTCGGCTGGTAACAGCTTGGCCATTAGTGCTAAAGGTACCCAATGTAAAGGGGCGCCCACTATGACCTTGACTGTCGATAACGTCAGTGTTGGTTCCGCAGTCAGCGTGACGGCTACCAGTTGGACTGCCTACAATTTCACTAAGAGTTTAGCGGCCGGCCCACACACCATTGCGGTTAGCTTTACCAATTACTCAACCTGGAAAAATTGTGCCAAAGCCTTATTTATAGACAAAGTGACATTTATGGCGGACATAACGCCAGCTCCTGCGATAACCCTTGGTGCGTCACCAACGGCCGTAGCTTCTGGAACCAGCTCGACGCTCACCTGGAGTACGACGAATGCTAACTCCTGTACGGCCAGCGGAGCCTGGAGCGGCAGCCAGCCAGTTTCCGGTACACATTCTACGGGTGTACTCAGTACCCCCTCAACGTATACCTTAAGCTGTACCGGATCGGGCGGAACAACCAATAGTAGTGTCACGGTTACGGTTACGAGCAGTACCCCTTCGCCGCAAATCAGCTGGACGACATGCGGTAATGGCACCCTCATTGTCCCTATGAGCAGTAGTGCGGCCGCGACTTTAGTAACGCACCAACCCGAAACACGGCCCTACAATGCCCGGAACTACACCATTGGCGGCATAGCTCACATAGCCGCTAACAATTACGTACCGACCGACGCGGAAATCTCTAACTTCCGTACCGGTCAGAAGGATAGCTCCGGACGAACAAACCTCCAGACCAACCCTTACAGCGCCTATGTTGATGGCCGGCCTGGCCTCAGTAACCCGTCGACGGACGATCTTATCCAATGGGCGGCCCATAAATGGGGCATTCCTGAGGATTGGCTACGCGCCCAGTACGTCAATGAATCATACTGGAGCCAGTATGGGTTAGGCGACCGCGTGACCGAGAACGCCACCGACTATCCTCTGTTCCCCGTACAGTCCCGTGTCCCCAATACAAACTCTGATGTCTATGAGTCAATGGGTATTACCCAAGTCAAATGGCGTCCAAACGGTTCAGCCAGCCTTGGGACTGAACCCGTGCGTTGGGAGTCCACCGCCTTTAATATTGACTACCAAGCATCGGCTATACGGTTCTATTACGACAACCCTAATAATGTTCGTTCGGCCTGGGGCGATACAACCTACAAGGCTTGTGACCAATGGAACAGTATCGGCGGCTGGTTCCAGCCATATCCGTGGGGCAATAGTGGCCAACAAACCTATGTCGCTAACGTCCAGAACCACCTCAGCCAACGCACCTGGACTACTTCTAGTTTCTTGAACTGGACACCTTCTAACCTGCCAACATCAATAACATTCCAGTAAGCTTAGCCACTAACAAGAATTTAAACTACTTCTATGCCTAAGAGCCGTCCTAAATAACGGATTTGCACCAGCTACCTTTAAATACGTTACAATAAGAACCATGTCAAACTTGAGTGATAAACCATGAGACACTTCCTGCTTTTAAGGGTCCGCCTCAGCTATTATTTTCTATTCTTCTTGGTTGTTTTTACAGCTCTGTCATACTTTGTGCCAGGCCAAAAATTTGATAGCAGTGCCTTAACACTATTTTCAGTAAATTCCTTTTTGTACGGTTTTTATATTGCGCCAATTTTAGGAGCTCAAAAGGGACGCATAGAAGAGATGCATCGACTTATTAGAGCAGAGGCCAATGCGTTATTTAGCCTAGTGCTCCATTTGAAGCACTTGCCAGCTCATCTCCGAAATGACCTGCAAAATATGGTTTCAGACTACATTCGGTCTGAGCTTCATGATATGAAGCCAGCCGGAGGCGAGGCAAAATATGAAGCCCTTATTTCTTTTTGTCTGGAATATAAGGGTGAGCACCAAGAGCAGATTGATAAGACATTAGATGCATTGATTGCCAACCAGCAAAACAGAACCAATCTGAGTATGCAGCTATCTAATCGGGTCTATAGCAATGAGTGGATGGTTATGAGCGTGTTATTCTCGATAACCCTTGGTTTTATATTGCTGATTAATATAGACAACACGCCGCTTCTCCATGTAGTCCGGGCGCTATTATGCACAGGTCTAACCATGCTCATTATTATTTTGCTCAAACTCAGTACATTGACACATAAAAAAGCCCGCCAAATGTGGGGACCGCTTAGAAAGCTAACCGATACGCATTTTTATCGTTTTGATTAAGGAGCTGCTATGCCTACTAAATTGGAAGACCCGAGCCCATCAAAATTTCGCCGCCAAGCACTATTGGTAGCACTGGTATTAATCGCTTTGGGTATCCTGGTTTTCTTTATCGCAAGCGCCGTAGCCGGTGGCGTTATTGCTCTGCTTGGTGCTGTATTTGGAGTAGGCAGCCAAGTGTATAGAGATCTACCGAAGGAATAGCGTGAATATCCTTTACATTGGCGACATAATGGGTGAACCTGGCATCAGTGTGGTAGGCCGGATTTTGCCGCAACTTAAAAAGGATCGGCGCATTGATGTGGTTATTGCTCAGTCAGAAAACGTTACTAATGGCAAAGGTATATCAAAAGCAGACTTTCTACGCTTACGGAATATGGGGATTGATTTTTGTACGGGCGGGAACTGGTCATTGCACGATCCAGATATACACGACTACTTAGCTGACCCTCAGCAACCCATAATTCGCCCCGCCAATTATCCTGAAGAAACCCCTGGACGTGGCTGGAAATACATAACGACTACAAATGGACCCGTGCTGGCTATCAGCCTACTCGGTCAGATCGTGGGTAAAGACGCCAACAAGCCCATGGAAAACCCTTTAAAAGTGGTAGATGATATCTTAACCCAAAATGCTGGTGTGGATCGAGTGGCTACAATCGTGAATTTCCACGGGGACTTCAGTAGCGAAAAGCGGGTTATTGGGTATTATCTAGACGGGCAGGTCACTGCTGTTATAGGAGATCATTGGCATGTTCCGACTGCCGATGCCAGTATTTTACCAAGCAAAACGGCGCATATTACAGACGTTGGCATGTGTGGCAGTCTTCATTCATCGTTAGGTGTGAAAACGGATGTTATCATCAGCCGCTGGCGGAATGGTCAAGTCAGCCGTAATGAGCTTGAAACTGAAGGACCACTGCAGTTTAATGCTGTGCTTATAGGCTCCGATCCCGAATCTCATCTGGCTACTACCATAGAACAGATCCAAAAGATTGTTAACTAGCTAGTATTCTTGCTGACATTGCCGTATAATCACCCCTGTTATCTACCGGGGATTGGCGCAGTTGGCTAGCGCGCGCGGTTTGGGACCGCGAGGTCGGAGGTTCGAGTCCTCTATCCCCGACCAATGAAAAATGCTTGATTTGTGCCAAGCATTTTTCATTGAGTCACTTGCCACTTATGTAGTCTATTTTAGGCGCAATTTAAGGACACGCCAATAAAGTGGAGTCAGCTCTAACCCCATTACAAAACCTATGTACATCAGACTATTTGCCTTTGTAGATCTTTTTTCTTAGTTCATGCCAGTCATTACGGAAGTCGGTCGGCATTGTTTGAAACTGATCACGAGCAATTTTATCCCACTTGCGCTCTCTCATAAGACACTCCTCATATAACAAGTACCTCTAATCCTAGTCTTGTATCAAAGTCAGCGCAGTTAAAAATCATACTCATGTTAAGCAGCGCAGACATGTGGTCGGGGATGCGGGATTTGAACCCACGACCTCCGCGTCCCGAACGCGGCGCGCTACCAAGCTGCGCTAATCCCCGACAAATTTTAATGTGCTGGCTAGGGAAAAGAGCAGCCCGCCAAAATGTATTCCATTTTGTCGGCGCGATGAGAAAAACCGTAGGTTTGTCTCATGTTTCTCTAAGCGGATGACATTGTAGCAGAAAATCAGATACAATACTCGCATGGTCAACGGCTTGCTCATGAGTAGTAGTATTGGGGGTTTATTGGTTATAGTGGCCGAAGCGCTACGTATTAAAAAGGTATTAAGGAATGAGACGTCCCGTAAGCTAATACATATAGCCCACGGCTTAGTTGTTGCCAGCTGGCCCTTTTTTACAAATTATTCATTTATCATTACGGCTGAGATACTGTTTTTTGTTGTAGTATTGCTTGCGCGTACGTTTAGAATAATGCAGCCGCTCAGATCAGTTAACAGGCGTTCCTGGGGTGAGCTTTTCTTCCCGCTGGGCGTCATTGCCTTGGCTTTGCAGCGTCCGTCGCCCGGGATATTTTTAGTTGCGATGCTGCATTTGGCACTAGCTGACGCAGTAGCTACATTGGTAGGGCAACGGGCTCAAAAAGGCAGGTATTATATACTTGGCTACCAAAAGTCCATAGCGGGGAGCGTGGCATTCTATGTGGCGTCGTTAGGGATCATGATCGGAGCAATAACACATCTCGCGGTCTATCCTACGCGCAGCATGCTCTTTGCCGTGGCCGTTATACCCCTCGCCGCTATGCTGACAGAGAACTTTTCGCCGTATGGCAGTGATAATTTCAGCGTGCCGTTAGTGGTGATCTGGCTGTTGCAATTAGTATAAGACACTTATGGTATTTTGAAGCTGCCATGAGCTCTGAGCGCATTAAAAATAACCGTAACGTCCACCAGTTCTTGGATAGCCGCACCGTAGATTGGTTTAAAGCGGCCGGTAGCAAATATACCCATCAGCCCGATGCTGATGAAGATTCCAATTAAGATACTCTGCTTACCAATATAAAATGTCCGTTTAGCAATAGAAACTGCCTGCGCGACTTTACCAATATCGTCCAGGAGTATAACAACGTCAGCCGATTCGCTGGCAGCCGTAGAGCCACGGGCACCCAATGCAATGCCGACGTCAGCGGCCGTCAATACGGGGGCGTCATTAACGCCGTCACCGACAAATGCCACCGGCTTATGCCCGACGTTTTCAATAGCCTGAATTTTGTCCCCGGGCAGGCAATCCGCAACTACCGTTTCAATACCTACCTGTTTGGCGATAGCTTGGGCGGTAGACTTATTATCTCCCGTAACCATTAAGGTGTGTTTTATGCCTAATTGCTTCAATTGGGCCAGCATTGGCTTAGTTTCGTCTCGTAGTTCGTCTTTAAAGCTGATTGTACCGGCTAAAACACCATCAACCGCGACGTATGTAATTGTTTGCTGGAGTGCTTTGCTGGTAAGTGCTTTGGGTATACTAACTGATTCGTCTGTCAAAAAAGCTAACCGACCTACCATAATTGTTTTACCATGGATTCGGCCGGTTAGACCACGGCCAGCAGTTTCTTTGACCTGTTTGACTTGCCCAACCTTTAAATTATCCGCAATGGCGGTGTCAATGATGGTCTGAGCTAAAACGTGGCCGGAACTCTGTTCAAGTGCCGCAGCCAACCCTAGAACCTCCTGCCTGCTGAATTTGTTATAAGTCGTGATTTTGTCTACTACCGGCAAGCCGCGCGTTAGGGTGCCGGTTTTATCAAAGGCCATAGTTTGTATTTCGGCTAAGCGTTCCAGCGCCGAGCCGGTTTTAACTATTATTCCGTGCTTTGCCGATCGGCTCATTCCGCTGATTAGAGCAATTGGGGCGGCTAAAAGCAGCGGACAGGGTGTGGCCACGATAATTACTTCCAGAAATCGTAGAGCGTGCCCGGTAACAATCCAAACAGAACCGGCAATGATAAACGCCGTAATAGTAAAGGGAATACTATAGCGGTCTGCCAGGCGCACAAAGGGTGAATGACTTGCGGCTGCAGAGCGCACCAGCTTAATTATTTGTTCATATTGGCTGTCCTGGGCAGTATGAGTGGCTTTAATTGTAACCGCTCCTTCAGTATTGACCGCTCCGCTTAGTATCTGATCGCCAACACGTTTATCGACTGGCAGGCTTTCGCCCGTTAGACCCGATTCGTCAAAGGCCGATGTGCCTTCAATAATTTCGCCATCAACCGGTACGACTTCACCAGGCCAAATAACTACTTTGTCTCCTACCGTAATATCGTGCACTTTGACATCAATAGTCTTACCTTTACGCAGGATATGGGCTCTTTTGGGTTTGCGCTCTAGTAAGCTACTTAGCTCCTTTTTAGCCCGTTTTTCGGCATAGTCTTCTAGGGCCTTGCCACCAGTTAGCATGAGCACCACGACCATAGCCGCCCAGTATTCATGCAGCAGAACTGAAGCGATGATAGCTGTAGCTGCGAGGACGTCTATCCCATAACTGCCGCTGCGGACATCGTCGTACATTTCCCATATCAATGGGATTACATTAATGAGGGCACTCACACCTAATACCCAGTGTGCGGCGGTGGAGTACTTTGCGCCGTATAAGATAAGTCCAGTTATAAATGTTAAGATAACAAATCCCAGTTGTTTGTACTCGCTTAAGAAACGCCTAATACTGCTTACCATAAAATCTCCTTGTTCTTGCATGCTAGTATAGCAATAAAGCCTGATGGCTAATAGATGGTGCGTACACCTATCACAGTACCGCCTAATACTGATACCAAACCGCTAACGATTGTGTGAGATAATTCCGATATGGGTTATATTGGCCAATTTGACCAAGTCATATTACACGCGGTAAACAAGCTACCCTCCAGCCTGCATTTTTTTATGCTTTTTATTACTACTATCGGTTCGCCATTGCCATGCGTAATTATACTGCTCATAGCCATCTGGCTCGCATTTAGATCTAAAAATAAACAAGCATTAGCTGCTGAAATCGTGCTCTTGCTTGCCATGCCTCTTGCTAGCATCGTTAAGGATATAACTAAAAGAGTTCGGCCCGATACTCCATACGTGCAAAGCATGCTGATTAAAAGCTACAGTTTCCCAAGCGGTCATGCCTACGCGTCGCTGATTGTATTCGGTCTCTTGGCATATTCGGCCTGGTTTACTATGAAATCCAACTGGAAATGGCCGCTAATTGTGTGCTTACTGCTACTGATAATTTTGGTCGGGCTATCACGTGTTTATTTGGGTGCACACTTCCCAAGCGACGTCTTGGGCGGCTGGCTTCTGGGCGGCATGGTTTTGTTTTTAACTAGTAAGTTTATCACTACCAATAAGTAATTAGCTTAAGACAAAACTTAATGCGCTACGCTGGTTTTGACGGCCAATGACTCTTCTTTTTCCAGCTTGTGCAGATCAACATTTGGCAGCTGTGCGGCTAACAGAAACGCCAAAGCCGTAAAGCTCGCAGTAAATAACAGGGACTCCTTATTTGCCTTTACCGTACTGGCGTCCGATATTCTTTTAAGTTCTTTGGTTTCATTCGCCGTGAGTTCTTCTCCCTGCACCGGGATGCCAAATTCAATATTGGATGCCTGGCTTTTGGCGGCCATGGTCAAGGCCGGGCGATGTTCGTCGGAAATTGCTTTGCTCTTTTGGACGCCACCTACCAGGCCACTGCCTATTGAAGCGATGAGAATTGACCCGATTATCGCGGTGCCAAATGATGAACCTATCTGCCGCAAGGTGTTATTAACGCCAGACGCTTCGCCGGATTCGTTAACCGAAACGGCTGACAAAGTTATATTGCTGAGTTGTGAAAAACTCAGTCCGACGCCCATCCCATATACCAGAAGTGGCAGTATAAGCTGTGCCGGACCAGCTGTGACGCTAAACGCCTGCCGCAATATCAGCAGCGCGAATACGTTTATAAATAACCCTACCTGCACAATATGCTTGGGCCTGAAATGTTTGGCAAAGTAACCACCAGTGGGCGCCATTATAAACAAGCCGATTGACATAGGCAGTAAGGCATAGCCGGTATGCAATGCGTCTAACCCTCGTACGCCTTGCAAAAAGATAGGGAGACCAAAAATGATTCCCACTTGGCCGGTAGACATAATTGCTGTCAGCAGCGCGCCGCTGGTAAATTGTTTGTTGGCAAAAATCTTCATGGATACCAGTGGTGTCTTGCGCTTGGCGACCATACGCTGCTCCCACAAGAAGAATCCAAAAAGCAGCAATATACCTGCCACTATCGCAAACGGCACTATAGAAATACTGCCAAGTTTTATGCTATGGCCCGCAAACGAGAATACGCCCTTAGCTTGCCACCACCCATATGCGGCACTTTCAATCAGCCCAAAAACGATACCCACCAAACCACTTGCGGATAGCAATACACCCAGCCAGTCGATGGTTGGTTTTTCTTCTTTATCGTGTGATTCCTTAATCAGTATAGAACCTAATAAGAGCAGGGCAGCTACAAAAACATTTATTCTAAAGCCCCAGCGCCAGCTGTAATGGCTGGTTAAATAACCACCGACCACCGGCCCGATGGCGGAACCTGCTGCTGCCATGCCCCCCCACACCCCGAGCGCCAGCGCCCGATCTCGTCCTCGATAGTTCGTTACGAGTAATGAGGCGGTCGCCGGCATCATAAGTGCCGCACCGACTCCTTCAATTATCGATTCCCCAATTATCAACATCCCGACACCGTGGCTAACAGACGCGATAAACGAACCAGTTGCAAAAATAACAGCCCCGACCATAAACATCCGTTTACGACCAAATAAATCGCCGAAGCGGCCGCCGGTAATTGTTAAGGCGGCCAACGTGAGCGCATAAGCTGTTATGACCCATTGCAAGCTTTGAATATTGGTATGTAGGTCACGTACTATAGTACCCAATGAGACATTCAGAAGTGTGGTGTCTAACACGATAATAATAACGGCCAAACCCATAACTACTAATGGTGCCCACTTTTTTAGACCAGAATCTGATTTTTCTGTTATCTTAGACATGTTTCTTTTCTCCTATTTTTGTGAGTTTGTCGTTAATTTTTCCCGCTGTACGGACAAAAATTTCTAATTCTTCATCGCTGATGTCGCTACTTATGGTCTCCATGAGTGTCAACCTTTCGCGCTCAAGTTTCTTAATAAGTTCCATACCTTTACCAGATAGTTTTATCCTAACGGTTCGCCGGTCATTGGGGTCAGGGTTCCTTATTACCAGTCCGGCTTGTACTAATGCCTCAATATGCTGCGTCGCAGCACCCGAAGTTACATGCAACGCAGCCGCTAGTTGTTTAACGCTAATTGTTTTGTGAATAGCAACACTAATTAAAGCGGCTTTTTGTCCGAAGGGGATAGTGCTTATAGCGCTAGGCGGCCGTTGCAGCATGACTTTATATATACCCTGGAAGCTCTCAAGCAATTTACGAGATAAGTCTTTGCGATTCGTCATAGGTTAGGTACTTAATATATTAGTTACTAATATAATTATTGTCAACCTAGACTATAATGTAAACTAAATCCAGCGTAATAAAAAAGACTCCCGTGGGGAGTCCGGCTTATAAATTTCTTGGGGCGAACGATGGGGCTCGAACCCACGACATCCAGGACCACAACCTAGCGCTCTACCAACTGAGCTACGTCCGCCACGAACTTTAAGAACAGGGGTGATTATACGTTTTAATCTTAAAAATATCAAACCCGTCTTTTTGATGTGCCCTAAAGGCTCTTTGTTTTTTTTGGACCCGGTTTAGAAAAATAGAACAGATACGTCAGCTCCAAGATGCCGAAGGTATTTAATATCAGCAGAGCAATATACCAACCCTTTTGTTCGGCCTTGGCCGCGCGCCATAACGCCCAGCCTTTAAGTGGAGTGATAACTATAGCCATAATTACGGCCAGACGGATTAAGCGCGGATCGGCATACATGGTTTTATTGTAGCTTAGTTTAAGATAATCAAAATAATTTGTGCTCCTGCTCAGGTTTTCTGACGCCGTAGTTTGTCGGCCAGGAGCTGAAGCGCCAGATAGCGGTGGCTTAGTTGGTTTTTTTCTTTTGTTGGCATCTCCGCCATAGTACGCGTATGGCCATCTGGCACGATAACCTTATCAAACCCCCAGCCAATTTTGCCACGTGGTGCTACTACCGTTCCATGCAGCACGCCCTTGACGATCTCTTGTTTTCCTCCGTCATAGTATCCCATGCAACAGATGATAGTGGCCCGATCGCCTGCTGATTTTGATAATTTAAACAGCGCGTCTTCACCTAATTTTTGTTCAAAGAATTTTATGAACGGGCCGGGCAAGCCATTGAGTGACTCCAGCTCGGCGGAAACATCATCTACCAGTACGGGACCGCCAACTCGCGCATAAGCCTCCTGCAACTTATGAGCAACTATTTCTCCTATGTCTAAGGTTTGAATTTCCGCAATATCCAATGCGAGATTCTTAATAGGGAAGGGCAAGATAGCTTGTGCTTCAGCCAGCTTGTGGGGATTAGCGGTTACAAACGTGATAGCGGTCATTAATTAAGATACCCTCTGATAGTACTAGTATAAGTTTGTGGTGCGCCTGGTAGGATTCGAACCTACGGCCTTAGGCTTAGAAGTCCTCTGCTCTATCCAGCTGAGCTACAGGCGCACATACACGTACACGTGGTGCGGGATGGGGTAGTCGAAACCCCATCTGAAGTTTGGAAAACTTCCATATTAACCGTTATACGAATCCCGCAGAATAACAGAGGCCATTATAGCATTCTTTAGTGTTCTTGCAGCTTAGACACTAGTAACTACAAAAATACCAGATTTAATTCGGCATTTTTGTTTCCGTTTTGGGATAAGAGCAGCCAGAGAAAATGTTCCATTTTCCCTGAACGATGAGAAAAGCAGTCGTCTTTTCTCGTTATAGTTCATGCATAATAGTGATATGGGCGCCCAAACTATTAAGGCGCTCGGCTAGATCCTCATAACCGCGGTTTATAGAATAGACATTTCTAAGGATGGATAACCCCGGCGCTGCCAGCATACCAATCAGCAGCAGCACGGCAGGTCTAAGAGCTGGCGGGCAAACAATATCCGCGGCGCTAAATTTGGTAGGGCCATCAATGTAAGCCCGGTGCGGATCTGCCAAAGTAACATTGGCATTTAGTTTGCGCAATTCTGTATAATACAGCGCCCGCTCTTCATATACCCAGTCATGGATAAGGGTACGTCCCTTGGCCACGGCAGCGATTGGAACAAAGTAAGGCAGGTTATCTATATTTAGGCCGGGATAAGGTCGGGCATATATTTTTTCTTCTAATGCCACCAGGGTGCCATTATGTTTATAGATAGTTATATCCGCCAGATTTGTATAACCGTTTTCGGCTTTATAGTAAGGCGTTACGCTAAAGTTTAGCCGCATTTTCTTAAGCTTTAGCAGTTCAAGTTCCAAAAACTCAATTGGCGCTCGCTGTACGGTAATTTCCGAATTTGTAGTGACAGCAGCAGCGATAAAGGTCATGGCTTCAATCGGGTCTTCGCTGGGATAATACGTAACGTTTTTCTTGATGTCTTTTACGCCCTTGATTTTCAAAGTACTGGTGCCGATACCCTCCACCCGCACGCCCAGCTTTTTCAAAAAATAGCATAGGTCCTGAACCATGTAATTCGCACTGGCCATTTTGATAACAATTTCTTCTTCAAACTTAGCGGCAGCCATCAGAACATTTTCCGTAGTAGTATCGCCGGATTCATACAATACGATTTGTGGCACGGAGTGTTTTTTGACGCTGACATGATAGTGCCCGCTTTTGGCTACAATATTGACGCCAAGCTCTTCCAGCGCAAAAAGGTGCGGCTGAACCGTGCGGTTGCCCAGCTTACAGCCTCCGGCGTATGGGATACGGAATTCATTGAACAGGTGCATGAGCGGGCCAAGCAACATCAAGACGCTGCGTGTTTTACGCGCCGCGCCGCTATCCATGCTATCCATTTTTAGAACTGCTGGCGGCTTGATTTCCAGATCATTACCAGGCAGCCATTTAACCTGTACGCCAATACTGGTTAACACTTCAATCAGGCGGTTAACTTCCTCTATGCGGGGCATGCGCTTTAATTTGGTGGTGCCTTTATTGAGCAAGGAGGCCATCAATAAACATACGGCTGCGTTCTTAGACGTTTTAGTAGCCACGCTTCCGTGGAGTTCGTAACCGCCCTCTACCCGCAGATTAACGGCGCCACCACTAATACTGATAAGCGGTTTGTTAAGCACGTCACTAATCCGTCCCAAAGTTTCCAGGCTTAGGTTTTGTTTGCCATGTTCAATTCTGTTTACGGCGCTTTGGCTGGTGCCTAGTTTACGGGCAAAAGAGGCTTGTGTAAGATTTCTCTCTTGTCGTATCTGGTAAATTAATTGTCCAATTTTCTCATTTGTTGTCTGCATTGCCCGATTATTATACCCCCCACGATATAAGTTTCAATACTTTTTTATCAAAACCAGAAACTTGGTAGAATAAAGGCATGATTTAACTAAAAATACGCCCCCTTAACCGCCGCATAAAGTATTTTTAGGAGTTGGAATTATGAAGGATAAAAAGATAGAAGAACTGATAGCTGCCGAAGTTAGACGGCAAAGTGACGGCCTGGAAATGATTCCCAGCGAAAACCACACCTCAGGTGATGTGCTCCAGGCGCTTGGCTCACGGCTCACGGATAAGTATTCAGAGGGCTACCCCGGCATGCGTTATTACGGGGGTTGTGAGGTTGTGGATAAGGTGGAAAATCTAGCCCGAGAACGGGCTAAAACGCTTTTTGGGGTGACTCATGCCAATGTTCAAGGCTATTCTGGATCGCCAGCCAATCAGGCGATTTATTTTGCGTTGGTTAACCCAGGAGATACGGTTATGGGCTTGCACCTGTATTACGGCGGCCATATGACACATGGTTTAAAGGTTAACTTTTCTGGCGTTATGTATAACTCGGTGCAATACCATACAGGCAAGGACGGCTACCTTGACTATGAGGAAATGGCTGCCATGGCTCAAAAGGAGAAACCCAAGTTGCTCATGGTGGGCGCGACAGCTTACCCGCGCATTTTTGATTGGAAAAAATTGCGTGAAATCGCTGATATATGTGGCGCTTGGCTTGTCGCTGACATTTCACATATCGCCGGTTTGGTAGTGGCGGGTGCCCATCCCAGCCCAGTGGGCATCGCCGATGTCATTATGACCACCACACATAAAACCTTGCGTGGCCCGCGCGGTGCCCTGATTCTTTGTAATGGCAACCCCTCAAATCCACTTAAAAAAGCAGAACGAACACCAGAAAACTTACCAACACTCATTGACCGGGCCATTATCCCGGGTTTGCAGGGCGGTCCGCACAACCATCAAACCGCTGCCATTGCAGTGGCCCTGCGCGAGGCGGCGACGCCGCAGTTTAAAGACTATGGCCAACAAATTGTCAAAAATGCCAAAACCCTGGCCGCGGGGCTTTCTGCCAAGGGCTATGATTTAGTAACCGGTGGCACTGACAATCACCTTTTGCTTATTGATTTAACCAATAAGCAAATCAGCGGCAAGGAAGCCGAAAAAGCACTGGGAAAAGCCGGAATTACGGTTAATAAGAACACAGTGCCATTTGACCCGAGGTCACCATTTGATCCTTCCGGTATCCGTTTGGGCACGCCGGCCCTGACTACTCGCGGCATGAAAGAAGATCAAATGCAGCAAATTGCTGGCTGGATTGACCAGGCAATTACTCATTATACGGACGAAAAGCTTTTGGGAAACTTGCGTGCGGAAATCAAAGAATTAGCAGCCTTGTTCCCATTACCGGCATAAAGTTGTTAGGGCAATAGCTCCGGTTCTTGTTCCAGCACGATGTTAAACTTTGCGGCTATGGCATCGGTTATTTTTTGCTTAAACTTTAAAAGATCAGCCGTGCTTTTCGCGTGTTCGTTAACTAGCACCAAGGCCTGGTTGTCCCAGGTCGCCATACCGGTTTCCGGATCGTGAAAACCCTTAAAGCCTTCATGTTCCAGCAATGCGCCGGCCGCTATTTTGACACGGCCGTCATCTAAGTCCCACATAAATTTAGAGGGCCAACTCGCCAGCCGAGGGTAGGCCTCCAAAAGCTGCACCGAATAATCCTTGTCAATAATCGGGTTGGCAAAAAACGATCCGCAGTTGGCGACATATGCCGGATCAGGTAATTTTTGGCTACGAATCGTCATAACTGCCTCGCGGATGTTGCCGGGCGTGCGCTCGGTTATGTTATTAGCTTGCAGATATGTGTCCAGGCTATGGTATGTGTCGTTATTGGCTGGCTTTTTACCCAGTTGGAGCGTAATTTTGCTAATTAAAAAACGATTCCGGTCACTGGTTTTAAATCTGCTGGTGCGGTAGCCGAACTCGCACTCCGATGCCCGCAGCGTTACAAACTGGCGCACGCTTAAATCATATGCCTCTATTGTTGCCAGGATATCGGATAGCTGGCAGCCGTATGCCCCGATGTTTTGAACTGGCGCACCGCCGGCTGTACCGGGTATCAGGGATAATAACTCCAGGCCGCTTAGTCCCATAGAGACTGTCTGGGCAACTAGTTTGTCCCAGTTTTCACCACCGCTTGCGGTCACGAAGGTTGTTTGATCATCCAGCTCATAACTTTCAACCCCCGTTAGCTTATTGACTAAAATCAGCCCGTTAAAACCTTCATCTCGCCAGACAATATTACTGCCGCCGCCAATCATAATTATCGGTAGCTGTCGCTCCGAAGCCCAGGCTACTAGTTCAGGTATCTCCTGACGGTCGTTAACTTCACTTAAGTAAGCCGCTTGCCCTCCAAGCTTCATGGTAGAGTAGGCCTGCAAGGGTACCTTGTCCTGTATAAACATATATGACCTATTATACTTGCTTCTGCTTGCACGGTAGTAGACTTTTGCTAAAACACATATATGCTTAAGCGTTTAAGAAGTAAAGCTGACACAAAAGCTCACTACCGGGCTTGCATGTCACGTACCTTCAGGCGTACCATTAATGGGTATGAACACACCTAAAAACCACCATCCATTTGAACCCCTGGGGACGCAGCTTAAACGACTGCGGGAAAAACATCAGCAGAGCCTGGCTGAGGTATCTGGTGCCGTAGAAATAGACCCTGAAACCCTAAACGCCATAGAGGAAGGGATTGAACGGCCCGGCGAGGACATACTGCTATTGCTTATCAGCCATTTTGCTACCAAAGAAGACGTAGCCACAAAGCTATGGGAATTGGCGGGTTACAGCCATGAGGAACTACCGGTCCAAAACGTGGTAAATGATGTTCACGGCAAAGCTCAAAACGGCGTGGTTGTTTTGCCAGCCGATGCTCGGATCGTATACACCGATATGGTACATGTTATGGTTAACAACTACGGCGTCGTTATGAATTTTATGCAGACTGGCGGGCCTAGCAGCCAGCCACTAGCCGTGGCACGAGTTGGTATGAGCCGCGAACACGCCAAAAGCGTCCTGGAAGTACTGCAGAAGACCCTAAATCTCCATGACCCCAAAAGTTTGCGTCCGGAATCCAATCCTAAACAAGAAAAAAACGAGCAATAGTCTAATTTAATCCACCAAATGGAGTGGAACGGGCTCATTAATAGGTGGACGTTCTATTGCGGAAGTGTCTACATTACAGTATCTTAGCCAATCGTTTACGCCAATTATGTTTTCTAAACATTCTCTGTGCCTTGCCGCTATATCGGCGCCTTGCCTTGCTAATTCGCCTAACTCTATTCGTAGATCTTCTCGCCGTTGAAGATAAAATTCAACCTCGTTTGGAGCTTCTTGCGCTGACATTGTTTGTTGCCCAACCTTATTATTTTATGATATATCATAATTTATAAACCTGTTTTAATAAAAAAGCTAGTGTTTTCTTGTGTAAACCAAGGGCTGTTATCTTTAGCCGGAACGGGGGTGAGCTGTTACAATAGCCTAGCGCGCCCGTAGCTCAGCGGATTAGAGTACTTGGCTTCGAACCAAGGGGTCGTAGGTTCAAATCCTGCCGGGCGCACCACACTATCATTTCTAATGATGTACATAAGTAAGCGCTGACCGTGCAACCGCTTCTGCCAGGCCGAGATTCGCTATCATTTGCGAAGAAGACCCCAGCCGGCTTTGCCGGTCAACTACATACTCAATTCCTAAAGTGGCCATGAAGGCTCGCTTTGCCCTACTAGAAGCATGCTCTTGGTCCTCAACATACATATCTGGCCTCAGCCTAAGAAAAACCCCTGCTAGCGCAAGTGTGCTTGATTGAACTAGTACGCTGAAGTCTACGCCTGGTGCTTGATCTATGGCTTCAATGCGCGCCTCTGCAGGGTTTATTGGTCGGTCTGGACCCTTTACCCTTTTAACGTAAGCATCTGGTAAGACGCCTAGGACAACGATGTCTGCATGGGAAGCCGTATAATCTATTCCTGTTTGATGGCCTGCATGGAGTAGGTCATAACACCCAAACCTTAAGGCAATATTTTCGCTCTGGAAAGCGGCTCGTACATCTTGTAGCTCAGCGGTTTTAATTATCATGCTAATGGCTTTTGCTCTCAGTATACACCTGCACTTTGATTAATTGCACACCATGAATAACCCAGTTCTTAACACGTGGCACTTATACATACGGCAGTTTTTCTTCATGTATAATAACCCCATTCTTTGTGCACCCGTAGCTCAGCTGGATAGAGCGTTGGTTTCCGGTACCAAAGGTCGTAGGTTCGAATCCTATCGGGTGTACCATTTCAAGATCCCTAACCTAAGCTAGGGTTTTTGAAATGGTATAGTGGTGCAGCGACTTGAAGCTCCGAAACAGGTCGGTGGCTTTATTGCAACTTAGGATATCTTTTCAAAAACTAGCGTAGCTTGTATTCGGTCCCCACCCATTAAGCCTTTACTGCCACTACTTGCGGTTGTAATAGTGTGTAATCTGTATCCTTTTGAAGCTTGTTGATTGACAACCTTTTCCAGCTCACCTAAATTTCCTGAGCCAGTACCCATAAACTTCTCTTTTAATACGACCTGTAAAATAACGTACTGCATGTAGCCCCCTAATTATGGAGGCAGTTTATCACAGCCTTGTGAGGTCACCGGAACTAGCATCCTGGTTCTATTTCGTTAATAGTGCTATACCATATTATAGCTATGCTATCCTATGGATAGATGAATACACAAAATCAAAAAATTATAATTTATGCCGAGATACTCACTGTACTTTTCTTGATTATCCGTGCTGTTACATGGCTTATTAACCATGAAGTAAGTCATCATCTTTTGGATAACCTTTCTGAAGTGGCTGTGTTTATCTTGTTAATCTTATTTGTTATGGCAAGACCTGCCAGTAAAGAAGATTTTATATTGCAGAAGGGGGTAGCGACATTCTTGGTGGGCTTTGGTATCGTCAGCTTAGCATTCTCAGTTATTGGAATTCTTGTCATCCTGCTTTACTTGACGGGAACTATATAGACGGTGCCAACGACACTAAGCTAGCTCTGTTATTATAGACATCATGAATATCTTGGTGATAGGCGGCAGTAGGGGGATTGGGCTTCAGACTGTCAAAGCGGGTCTGGAACAGGGCCATAGCGTTACTGCGTTTGCCCGAAACACGGCAGTTATAAACATCAAGCATCCTAAATTGCGGTTACAGCAGGGAGATGTACTGGATGCATCATCAGTAGAACAGGCTTTGAAGGGGCAGGATGCAGTAGTTTGCGCACTAGGATTACCTACGCTTAAGGCAATTGGGCCACCGCTAGCAAAACGTAGCTATGTGCTGTCAAAGGGGACCGAAAATATCTTAAAAACAATGACGCTGGGCCCCGGCAAACGTTTTATATGCGTCACGGCAATAGGAACCGGTGACAGCGCCGAACAATGCACGCTTTTTGCGCGCTTAGTTCTAAGAACCGGCCTGAGATGGTTGTTTAAGGAAAAAGACCATCAAGAACAACTTATCAAAAAGAGTAATCTAGATTGGACCATAATTCGGCCTACCGCCCTAACCAATGGGAGAAAAAAGGACGCCGTTACGACCGAGAGCCTACACGCTGGCATTTTAACGCAAGTATCACGCGTCGATGTAGCGGCCGCCATACTGAACATTATCCCGCAAGCAGCAACCTATAAAAGAGCTTTAATTATCTCGTGCCCACCGCGATTTGGTGATAGTGCCAGGTGGATAGCCGGTTATTTTGGTCTCGGATAGGCTGGCCCGTTCTCAGCTTTAGCTAATTAGAGTACTATAAATTTAGCAAAAGAGGGCCGCAGAGATGGATGCTAAGCATAATAAGAGTATGAAATTAAAAATAGTCTTTTTTGTCGTAGCAGTAATTCTGCTTGTAATTGGTTTTGTCGTTTTAAAACCAAAACAAGCACCAAAAAACGCAAGCCAGAGTGCCCCGGCAACCAAAACGTTTAATTTGGTTATCAAAAATCATAAAGTAACTTCCGGGCCCACGGTGCTTATGGTCAATCAAGGAGATGACGTCGTGATTAACATAACCAATGACGAAGATGAAGAGCTCCATTTGCATGGTTATGATAAGGCCACCGAATTGCAAAAAGATAAACCAGCCGCACTGCGCTTTACCGCTAATCTTACCGGTAATTTCCCCTACGAACTAGAGCACTCTGGGACCGAGCTGGGCTCCTTGCAAGTGTTGCCAAAATAATGCTGACATTTTTAAGCCCCATATTTGCCCATGCTTTTGGTCAGACATACACTTTGCCTGTACCGCTTTGGCTGTTTCTTTACGGTGGAGCCGCTGTAGTTATTTTGTCATTTGTCGTAGTTGTTTTCTTTGTTGGCTCAAAGCAAGCGAATTCTCAGTACCCCGAGCGCCTCGTAGGTACACTATTGCCACTGTTAATTCGCATTATCGCCTGGCTGAGTGTACTAATGTATGTGCTGACAATTCTGGCAGGAATTATGGGGACGCAGAGTTTCACCGACAACATAAGTCCTACGATTTTCTGGGTATATTTTTTGATCGCGTTTGCTTATCTAACAATTTTGATAGGCAACATCTGGCTGCTCATTAATCCGTTAAAGGTACTGTTTGAACAGCTGGAGTCTTGGATGGGGAAAAAATTTCAGCCGCGGTTTCATTACCCTGAGCGATTAGGGTATTTTCCGGCTCTTGCTTTTTACTTTGGGTTTGTCTGGCTAGAATTATTGTCCCAAGGATGGAGTATTGTACCGTCTAATCTTTCACTCATTCTGATTGGTTACGGCCTGCTCACTATATGTGGGACATTGGCGTATGGTAAGGAAGTTTGGTTTCGTTATGGCGATTTTTTCAGTGTTTTCTTTGGGTTATTTGGCCGCATATCACCAGTGAAATATGTGGATCGCAAGATGTATCTCCGTCCACCTTTTGTAGGACTGCTTGATGAAGACTCACACGATATTAGTGTACTGCTATTCGTGTTATTTATTCTGTCTACCACTTCGTTTGATGGTTTGCGGGAAACAAGTGTTTATAACAAGGTCTTTAATCTTGTGGGTAACGAAACGGTGATACTGTTCGTTTCGCCACTAATTTTTTTGGCTATATATTTTCTGTTTATGTACATTATCAAACGCATGGTTAAAACGGAGTACTCAATTACGGGCCTGGCACTTAGATTTAGTCTGACGCTGGTACCGATAGCGATTGCCTATCACATTGCCCACTATTTCACGATGTTATTAATTCAGGGGCAGACAATAATAAAACTAATATCTGATCCTCTCGGCATGGGGTGGAATCTATTTCACAGCGTTAATTATACGGTCAACCCGGGGGTGATCAATGCTGCAACGGTCTGGTACGTAGAGGTTACGCTCATTATTATCGGGCATATAGCAGCGGTTTACCTGGCCCATCTTGTGGCGTTAAAATCATTCCCGTCGGCCAAGAAGGCTCTGCTTAGTCAATACCCCATACTGGCCCTGATGGTTGTCTATACCATGGTAAGTCTATGGATTATTGCGCAACCAATTATAGTCAGGGGCTAAATGATCGGATTGTGTGTTAATGGCTTGTTTTATCGTCTCTGATCGTAAAAAATAGGTCCGTGCGCCTTACACTGAACCAAATTATTGATAATGTACCGCCTGCACGCAAAGCGCTGGCGGTGCCAGCTTTGGCCTTAAAGACAGTTACGTCCAGAGGCGGCAAAAGTGTCTATGCCAGCTCGGATACTTTGTTTAGGGGGGCAGTATTTGGTCGCGACTCGCTGGAAGTGGCCGAAGATTTAATGAAACTAAAGTCTAAACTGGTACGAAACATCTTGATACGGTTGGCAGAATTACAGGGCGTGAATAATAAGGCCAAAAACGAGGAAGAGATTGGCAAAATTATTCATGAATACCGGACCATTACCATTGATGGCAGACTGATTGATAAAACCTCTCAGCGCATTTTTTATGAGCTGGCCGAGAAGTGGGGCGGCAATAAACAAGAATTGGCTTACTACGGATCAGTTGATGCCACACCGCATTTTTTGCGGACCTTGGACGTGTATTGTTCCACGTATGGTAATGAAATTCTAGATCATGAAATAACAAAACGGAACGGCCAAAAGACCACCATGCGTCAAACTGCCCATGCCGCAATAACATGGCTGACCGCCAAACTCGGCTCATCGGCATCAGGTCTGATTGAGTATAAGAGGTTAAATCCGCGCGGTATTCCGAATCAAGTCTGGAAAGATTCGGAGGAATTTTACGTACACCTAAATAAGCAACGGGCAAACCACAACGGCCCGATAGCTTCTATAGAAGTTCAAGCTTTGGGGTACGATGCCTTAATGGCCGCTGGTCGGTTTTTCCCTGATGATGCCGCAAGATATCGTGAGCTAGCGAGCCAGCTGCGCGATAAAACCATAAAGCTTTTATGGCAAGATGATCAGCACTATTTTGCACTTGGCACCGATTACGATGCTACCGATGAACTAAGAATTATCAGTACAGAAACTGCTAATCCTGCCGCGTTGTTGGACAGCGCATTTTTTGATGACTTACCACAAAAAGACCGTCAAAAATACGTAACGGCTATTGCCAACAAAATTATGAGCAAAGATTTCTTGACGGCAGCAGGGGTGCGAAGCCGTTCACTAGCTGCGGCTCAGCTTATAAATTTTTGGGATTACCACGGCTCCTATGTTAGCTGGCCCAAAGAAACCTATGATATTGCCAAGGGATTGCGACGCCAGGGCCTACCTAAATTGGCTGACCAATTGGAAAACAGGCTACTTAATATAGTACTTAAAACCCATGAATATCCTGAATTTGTATATGTTGACGAATGGGGGCGGGTACTAACTGCACGGCCAGCACGGCGTATGCACGGCCAGCTCATAGTGGCACATGGAACTAATACGCCCGAGCGCCTGCAGGCCTGGACGGTTTCCGCGGTTATGGCTATTATAGCGATACGCCTTAATAAAAAACTGTTGGAATCCACCAAGACAAATCAAAAGCCCTGGCAGAAAGCTCTGGAAGAAACCATTATGGCCAGGATCCCGCATATGGACCGGTATATTAACCCCTTTAAACTTTTTATTCGTTACCCAACCCATAGGTACAAATTAAGCACGGACAAAAAGGGCTGAGCTCATACTAATCCCAATATGCAAAGCTTTTGAGCAGTCTATTTGCTAAGCTGTATACATGTCGGCATTCGCTTTAGATAATCTCGTAGAAACCTGGCAAGATTACGTGAAGACTATGGACTGGTCCAAAGAAATCCAAAAGGTTGCTGGCAAGCAGTCGGGTTGTGGCGTTATATATGAGTTTGCTAATCCGCTCAACAGGCCAGATGAAGATTTTTCTATTGCCGATATGCGCGAGCTGACTTTTACGGAACCGCATTATCATCCCGCTCCTGACATAGAGATTTATTTTGTTCTGCAAGGCACAGGGCTCATTGTTGTAGGCACCCAGGAGCGGCACATTGCTACTGGCGACGTGGTGGTGATTCCCCCCGATAACGCGCACTACACAATCCCCATAAATATGGTAGTAGCAGTGGTGAATACACCGCCATTTAAGCCGGAAAAGTACATCCCCCTTACCAAGCCCAACCTATTAGTGGGCTTTGACCTTGAGCGTTTTAAAAGACTCAGCCAGGCGTAAAACGAATTGTCATATCTGTAGATAGTGTTATATTAAGCATTCAAGAGCCCAAAAGTGGTTGGAGCCTCTCATACATATGAAAATATATAACTTGCAACAAGCCAATGATATTTTAAGCGGCTACATCCCGGCGGTGCGGGAAATGACGGGTAAAGACATCACGCTTAAGCGCATGGAACCGCTTATGAAAATGCTAGGAAATCCCGAGGCCAAGCTAAAGATCATTCATATTGCCGGAACGTCGGGCAAAACTTCTACGGCATACTATATGGCAGCAATGCTACAGGCAACAGGCAAAAAAGTTGGCTTGACGGTATCACCGCACGTCACAAGTGTCACCGAACGCGTACAGATCAATCTGCAGCCCTTAAGCGAATCGGAATTTTGCGCTAGGTTAGGTGAATTTTTAGAACTGATCAAGGATACTGAGCCGCAACCCACTTATTTTGAGTTACTGGTCGCATTTGCTTATTGGTATTTTGCCACCAAAGAAGTAGATTACGCCGTCATAGAAACGGGTTTGGGCGGACTCCATGATGCTACTAACATAGCCGGTCAACCGGACAAGGTGTGTATTATTACGGATATCGGGTATGACCATACCAAAGTGCTTGGCAATACTCTGACCAAAATAGCCACCCAAAAAGGTGGTATTATTCACGCTCATAACGACGTATTTTGTTATACGCAGTCCGCACCCGTTATGAAGGTTCTGCGAAAAATATGCGATCAGCGTCAAGCCAAGCTTCATGAAATAGTACCGCTAAGCAATGGGGGACCGTCAAGCGAGTTGCCGTTATTTCAACGCCGTAATTGGTGTGCCGCGCTAACTGCTTATGAGTTCATTGCTAAACGCGATAGCTTACCGGTACTTAGTAAGCTGCAACTGGGGGTATCCGTAACAACAAAGATACCGGCCCGTATGGAAACGATTGCGTACGGTGGAAAAACGATTATCTTAGACGGCGCGCACAATCCCCAAAAGCTTCAGGCTTTGGCCTCAGCTGTCCGTGATAAGTATCCAGGTGTACCAATAGGGGTTATGGCCGGGTTTGTGCGAAACAACAGACCGCGTATAGTCGGAAATCTGCGCCAATTGGTGCCCATTGTCAATCGCCTTGTAATTACCAGTTTTGTCCCGAACCAAGAAATGCATACCGCCTCTGAAGATCCTCAGCAAATCGCTACTTTCTGTGAAAAGATCGGTTTTCATGCCTGGGAAATAGCGGACAAGCCCGAAACCGCTTTCCGTCGATTGCTGTCACGGCCAGAGCCAGTATTGCTCGTCACCGGATCTTTTTATTTGATGCATTACGTCAGGCCGCTCATAATGGACGGACATGATTAGATTTATAGCGGCCATAGACAGCAAACGGGGTATAGCTGATGAGCACGGTATTCCATGGCACGGCAAAATACCAACCGACGTGCGGTATTATCACCAAAAAATTAAGGGCTTCACGACCATAATGGGTTACGGTATGTATACCGAACTCAGCAAACCGTTAGTTAATCCTACTAACTACGTTGCTAGTCAACGGGGCACCACATTGCGCGACGGTTTTATCTTGGTTGAAGACGCCGTAACATTTTTACGCAACGCCACAGCGGATGTGTGGGTACTGGGCGGGGCGGTCTTATTTGCGAGCACATTCGACTTAGCAGATGAGCTATACATAACACAGTTAACAGCCAACTTTAATTGCACTAAATTTTTTCCATCGTTTGAGTCTGACTTTACCCTAATTAGACGAGGTGAAGATTTATCTGAAAACGGTGTAACCTTTCGTTTTGAAGTGTGGAAACGGAAGGTGCCCAGGAATTAGATTTATTGTAACCGCAAGTCCAGATCGGCAATTGTCTATGCCCTGCCCTATAATCACGACCCGAGTTTCTGTATAATTTATAGCGCCATAAGCAGTAGAAGGGAGGACTTCAGATAATATTATGCCAAATAAGTCTCCCGTAAAGTCCGTGCGTACGTATAAACGCAACCTAAAAAATCGCTTGCATGCAGGAAAAGTTATTAGTGAACCTCTTTTTTCTACAAGCGAGCGATTTTATGAGCAAGTTTTAGAAAACATGAAAGAAGGTGTGAGCCTGTCGGATGAAGAGGGGTTTATCATCTATACCAACCAGGCAGAAGACGAAATGTTTGGCTATGCGCGTGGGGAGCTCATTGGTCAACACGTGACTATTCAAAATACCTATAGCCCTGCAGAAAATAAAAAAATAGTTGATGAAATCATACGGCAGTTGAGGCAAAAAGGTGTATGGCAAGGAGAGTTCAGTAACCGCAAGAAAGATGGCACGTCCTTTATTACTTCGGCTAAAATTAGTGCGCTTGCACTAAACAACAAAAACTATTGGATGTGTGTTCAGGACGATATCACTGACAAAAAGGCTGCTGCTGACAGCTTGCGTCAGCGCGAGGAACGATTTAGGGCATTAATTGAACATAGCGCGGATGCGATAGCTTTGACAGACGCAACTGGCACCATTACCTATGCAAGTGCTAGCGTCAAGAAACTTCTGGGTTATACGGCTAAGCAAATGGAAGGCAAACCAGGCTCTATGTTTGTACACCCCGATGATCTGAAGATGGCTCAAGCCAAACTGGGAGGAATCCTGGAGCGTCCGGGTAAAGCACTGACGATTGAACATCGGGGTATCCATAAAAACGGTTCGATTAAGTGGCTTGAAACAACCGCGACGAACCTTTTTGATGAACCCGGTATTGGTGCTGTGGTTACCAACTTTAGAGATATAACGGAGCGTAAACTAGCAGAGGAGCGTCTAGATGAAAGCGAAGAGCGTGCAGTGGCAGTATTTGACAATGCCGCGGTCGCTATGTCCGTTACAACCTTGGACGGCAAATGGATAAACTTTAATCGTCCATATCCAAAGATGTTTGGTTACAGTAAGGCGGAGCTTATGAAATTAAGCTTCGCAGAGATAACTCATCCGAATGATAGGGCTGCCGATAAAATTAACATAGCCCGACTTTTAAGTGGCGAAATCAAGGAGTATACGCGCGAAAAGCGCTATTTGCATAAAAATGGTTCTATAGTACACGCCATCATTAACGTAACGGCTGTCCGTGACAATAAGGGCCAGCCACAATACATCATTGCTGTGCTTCAG
>JAICHO010000009.1 GCA_025924835.1 Candidatus Saccharimonadota bacterium
CCAGTCAAGGCAGCTGGGATTGCTTGGGCTAACGCCTGGACGCTGGCCATGATACCTAAGACCTCACCCTGAACTTCAGCGCTGGCAGTGCGACTAACCAGTGCCGTGGCATTGGCAATAAACAAACCGACAAAAATCATGACAGGCGGACTAATAAGCAGCAGCTGTGTAGTATTGTTCGGAATGAGGTTTAGAAGAACGGCTATAGCAGCACCCAATACGGCTACACGCACAATGCGCCAGTTAGCAAAACGTTTAGCGAGCGGGCCAGCCAGCGCGCCTTGCGTGAACGACATCCAGATACCGATATAGGCAAAAAAGTCACCCAGATTGTTAGCGCTAAAATGCAGTTTGTCAGTCACGAACACTCCAAAGAAAGTCGTAAAGAATGTAAAGCCTCCCCAAAATAGGAACACGGTTGGGAATACGGTGCGCAGACCTGGCGCGGTGGCAGCTTTGACAATATTGCTGACTGACTTGTTCCATTGAATGCGCAAGCCTTTTTGAGCTTTGGCAAGTGTTTCCGGGAAATAGGTAAGCACTATGAGCAAATTAAGCGCGCTCAGAATTGCCGCAAACCAGAAAGGAGTAGCGGCATTAAACCACGAAGGGGTCGTTAGTAGCTTTAAACTGCCTATATGGAGCAGTGTGACATGAGCCGATGCTAGTTTGCCACCAATGTACGGGCCAAGCACAAAACCAAGGCCGAACATGGCCCCAATTAAACCAAAATTCCGGGTTCTTTTTTCAGGGGGTGTAACATCGGCCACGGCAGCTTGGGCAACGCTAAGATTACCGCCGGTAATTCCATCCAAGGCCCTGGCTAGAAACAACAAAGGAATGTTTCTGGCTAGAATGCCGATGGCAAAGAGTATGTAACCAATAACTGTTCCGCTTAGACACAACGCCAAAACCTTTTTGCGGCCAAACTTGTCTGACAGTTGCCCTAAGATGGGCGTGGACAGAAACTGCATGAAAGGATAAATAGCCGTCAAAAAACCCAGCAAAATAAGACCCTGGGAATACGTCCAACCGGCAGGAAGCAGATAAAAGCCTGAGTGTGGATTAGCCAGCAATTGCGGGATAACGGGTATTAATAACCCTACGCCCACTAAATCCATGAATATAGTAAACAGAACAATAGGAAGGACTTTGCCTTCTAATTTTGCCTTTAATCGGTTCATGATCTCTCCTTAAGCAACCTATATATGTTAATCATAACGCCTGAACGAGCAGTTTGCAAAATAACAATACGCCAATTGTTAATTAATGGACGGCTGGAGCTGGTTCGTGCGTTTGATGCAAGAGATGTTTGGCTGGCCGGTAGATTATCCAAAACACCAGACCACCGGCAATTATAGCCGCGCCACCTGCCAGCACGGGCGTACTGATACCCATCGTTGCCAAGTAGCCGCTCATAGCCGCGGGAATGGCTTGGGCCAGGGCCTGTACCGAAAAGTTAATCCCAAGCACCTCACCCTGTATTTCCGGGCCGACTGTGGTGCTGACCAGCGACGTACTGTTAGCGATTGTTTGTCCGACAAATACGGCAAACAATGGCGTAACCAGTAATAATTGCGCCGTATTGTGCGCCCACAAGTTACCCAACAAACCAATTCCCACCAACAGTAAACTGACACGCAACACCTGATAATTTTTGTATCTTTTGGCAATTATGGGCGTAATGACCGCCTGAGTAAAAGCGATCCAGATACCGACATAGGCAAAATAGTCCCCGATATTGCTGGCGCTGAAATGCAGTTTTTGAATTAAAAGCACCGTGAAAAACGTCTGAAAGAAGGAAAATCCACCCCAAAATAAAAATACTGACGGGAATACCACACGCAGCCCAGGATACGTCGCCGCCTTGGCAATATTGCGTACCGACTGCGTGATCCGCAATTTGACTCGTTTCATATGTTTGTGAGTTTCCGGTAGCAAAAATATGATCAACAGTACGTTAATAAAGCTTAGAGCGGCCGTGAACCAAAAAGGCGTCGCCGGATTAAACCAGCGGGGTGTGTGAAACAGCCCAAAGAAGCTGAGCCCGGGCGCGCTCATTTTGGCACCGATATAAGGTCCAAGCACAAATCCCAAACCAAACGCAGCGCCGATCATAGCAAAATTTTTGGTTCGTTTTTCCGGGGGAGTGACATCGGCAATTACAGCTTGGGCGACACTGAGGTTGCCACCTGTAATTCCGTCAAATGCCCGGCTAAAAAACAGTAGCGGTAAGTTACGCGTTATGATACCAATAGCAAACAATACGTAACCAAGCGCCGTACCGGCAATGCTTAACCCTAGTATCTTTTTACGGCCATAACGATCAGACAACTGGCCTAAGATAGGAGTAGAGAGAAACTGCATAAAGGGGTAGATACCCATAAGCCATCCGAGCAAAATCAGACCACCCTTAAAGGTCCAGCCAGCTGGAAGCAAGTAATAAGATGAGTGCGGATTAGCCAATAACTGAGGGATGATTGGCAGCAGGATGCCCACGCCTAAAACATCCAGGAAAATCGTGAATATAACTGCCGGTAAGGCTTTACCCGCCATTTTTTCCTTTAGACTGGCCATTAGATCGCTCCTTCTTGATTACTTAATTGTGACGGATGGTGACAGGCGCCTACTTTGCCCGCTTGGCACGTATAACCGTGCATCTGCGTTAATATTTCGGCCAACTGCTGTTGTTTTGCCGGCCCCAGATCATTAAACATATCGGCATGACAGCGGTTAAGTACCGTTATAGCTTGTTCTGTGATGCGCAAGCCCTTGCTGGTCGGTTCTGTTAAGTGCTCGCGGCGGTTCCCAGGGCTTATGGTAACCCGCAACAAACCTTTATCAATCATCAATCGGATTTGGCGGCTGATACTGGCCTCTGTTTGGCCAAGCCATTCGGCTATTATCCGTTGCTGCGTTTTGGGACTGTTCTGTAAAACCCGTAAGATTTTAAACTGTGAAAATCCAATACCAAGCTGTTCCTGTAACGCCTGGTCAGATTGTTTGGCCAGCACACCCGAAAGGTGCTGTAACAGATAACCGATAGTATTCGTTGGTCCCATAAGCTTACGTCCTCGCTCTGCTAGTCTAACGAAAAGATACTTAACACGTCAAGTATTCGTACCTGAATCAGCTATTTTTAGTCAAGTTTTTTATAGAGCGTGCCGGTAAAAATTAAGAGACCTAAACCAAAAAGGAGCGGTATGATTGGATTATTAACGAACAGTTTTATACGACTAATAATTCCCTCAAATCCATACAGCACTGCTACCACCCCGAACGTGCCAAGCAACGTAAACAACAGGGGGAATCGTTCAAAAACGCCTTCTTTTTTGCGGTTCAGGTTTTGGGCTACCGCCTTTTCTTTATCCTTTAGGGCTCTGATTGGCTTAACCATGCTTCTTAGTATAACGAAGCTTTGGCCAGATGCTAGGCAATGACCTTATACAGATCATGCCAATTATCCAGAGAGAGTTCTTGAGGACGAAGATTTGGATCTATGCCGGCTGTAACCAACAGCTCTGTCGCCTGTTCTTTATGTATGCGCAGTCCGCCACTGATACTGCCGCGTAGTTTTTTGCGGCGGGCTGAAAAACCGGCTTTGACAAGCCGAAAAAACTGTTTGGTATCGGTATCGGGATATAACGGCTCGGCGTGCCTAGTAAGTACCAGCACCTGCGAATCGACTTTAGGCGGAGGTGTAAACATCCTGGCAGACACTTCCTGACCCAAAGAAACCTGCCAATAAAATTGGGCGCTGACCGACAATAATGACATATCGCCGGGTTTGGCAGCCACACGCTGGGCTACTTCTTTTTGGATCAGTAAAACGACACGAGCTGCCCGGTTGGGCGTTTCGGACAAGGTACGAATAAGCTTGCTGGTCAGATAATACGGAATGTTGGCCACGACCTTGTACTCAGTCGGCAAATCAGTTAGATCATATGTCAAAATATCCTGTTCAACTACCTTAAGATTAATGGCCTCTATGCGGCCGGCCAGTTGCGCTGCAAGCGCGGCATCATATTCTACCGCTATTACCTGCTTTGCCCGCGTGACAAGCAATTCGGTCAATGTACCCGTCCCTGGTCCAATTTCCAACACCGTATCCGTGGGCTTTATCTGGCCAGCATCACAAATAGCCTGCAACGTAGCGGCATCGGTCAGCCAGTGTTGTCCCAAAGATTTTTTGGCCAGCGGCAAATCAGACATATTGCCTGATTATATCAGGATATAAATAGGCAAAGCATATCTTGCCGTTACGGCAGCTATGTCTGCTTTGGGATAAGAGCAGCCCCGGGTTTACTCGGGACAATGGGAGAAGGAGTCACCTTCTCCCATTACCAGTTATGGTGCGCCACCCAGTAATTGTAAGCTCCAGCCCAACCCCCGCGGCTGCGGCGCGCATAATCGCTACACCATCTCAATTGAGTAACGGGGTTCGTTCTCCAGTCCGCTCCATTGGCAGCCATTTTAATCGCCGGCGTAGATTGGCATAGGCCATAGCCGGTACTGGTATCGGTTTCGGCACCTGGGAATTTCTCTGCATAATAGGCAGGGCATGAATTTTGGCCCTGCCAGCGCGTAGGACACCAAAGGGCGTTTTCATGGCTAATAATGTAATTTACATACGGGTAGTCCGACGGAGCGATTCCTGCCGCAGCCATAATCTCAGTTTTATCTGTAGGTATAGATACGGCTTTACCACGGGCGGTAATTTGCGTTACCGGTTCAGTCACGCGGACTTCTTGTATTACATGCCGGCCAATTTCCTTACCATTTTGCAGATCTGCCTGATACGTCACGATCTTTTTCCCCGGTGCGCCGGTTTGCCGTACGGCGGTGGCTCCAAAGCTCAAGGTGGCGTCTTCCACGATCTGGGTTTCCATGGGGATGGGTTCCTCGGCAGTCACAATTTGCGTTCCAAAACGGGTCACGAACACCTGCATATTAGGGGTCATCTCGGTGGTGGCGACGGGCTGAACAGTATCACCATTAGCCAGACTGACGTTCTTTTCTTTAAGCAGCTCGCCCACCGTTTTAGCATGCGTGCGTACCGTAACTGGCGTACCATACAGATTGAGATTGACGGGTACGGCGCGGTCAATGGTGATTTTCTCGCCAATGACCTGGTCTTTCAAAACATTGTCCGAGACCTCTTGTTTGAGCGTATCCTCCGGGTATACTTGTAGCCCTACTTGTGCCACCACGCTACGAGGAGTCGTGGCGGCGCTGAGGGCCTGGATACGTTTGTCACCATCAAAAACCGTAACTGGTCGGGCGCGGTACACATTGATCCGGAAGTTATCTTCAACGATTTCCGTGTCTTTGGCGGGCTCTACAACATCGCCCTCGTTCAGCGTAACATTGGTCCTGGCCAAAAAATCTTCGACGGTCGTCGCGCGTGTGGGCAACACTTGTTTTTTGCCGTCTAGCGACAATTGGACCACATGCGTGTCCGTTGATTTTAATGTTTGGCCACCCATAACCACGCTGCCGACCAGCGTAATAACACTAAGCATAATTAAAGTTATCACTGGCACCGCAAAAGGGTGCTTGTGCAATTTACGGGCTTTGAGCCTCTGGGTTATGGTTGATTGTTTCTTGCGCATAGTCGGCTATATTTTAAGTGAGTTTTGAATCTTAAATTCCTAAAACCGTTCACTTTGTAGCCAGGTATAAGTTTAACAAATCATCTGTTATATAGCCACCAGTCCAGGACGGCCCGCGCATCGTTATTAAGTCTTAAATTTGGATTATTAATTGGTTGCCAAGCAAATCCAGAAATTTCACGCGGCTGTATTTTAATCGGCGGCTTTTTGCCAATGAGAGTATAAAAAGCGTGGTATTTGAATTGTATGCCCTTGTCACGCACAGTTCCGGTAAATGCGGGCTTAACGTCGTTTTCGTTAAATACAATTCCTGTTTCTTCCCATACTTCTCTCAGTAAGCCGGTTATGACTGGTTCGCCGTGGTGCAGGCCTCCTCCTGGCAATCCCCAGTCCCCGATACTGAGCCAGCCCTGTACCACCAAAAATTCATCGTCGCAGACTATTAACAGCCGGGTTCGTTGACTCCAGCGCAGTATCAGCCACAGCCCGGGCCAGGTCCCCCAGAATACTATCGTGGCCAAGATCTGCCGCCTTTTGTTCACATTTTTTCCAGTGGGGCGAAGGCTATATTGAGACCATGAGAGAACCCAGGTTCTCTCATCGCGCGGAGAGCGGAGTAAATCCGCTGCTCCGGCTTCTCTTTCCTGAAACATTTCATAGCAGTTTCTCCAACGGAGCAAAGGCTATATTGAGTTTTTTGGTGCCTTTTCCTTTGAAATAAATAGTGGCATTGTCACCCTCTATTTCAACCACCGTGCCCAGACCAAACAGTTGGTGCTTGACGCCATCGCCTTCATTCAATTCTGGTACATAGCGCGGTTCAGAATGTAGGAGCACAGAGGGTTGCGGTGTCTGGTAGCCCGAAAAGTCATCTTCAAAACCAGACGCCAACTGCACTTCGCCGTCAATTTCGCTTAAAAATCGTGACGGCGGATTGTGCTGCATGCCGCCATAAAGTAGACGTGACGTCGCATGGAGCAAGTAAAGTTCTTCTTTGGCTCTGGTCATACCTACATAGCACAGACGGCGTTCTTCTTCCATTTCTGATTGGTCATACAAGGCGCGGGAATGCGGGAAAATAGATTCCTCCAGACCTATCATAAATACTACCGGAAATTCCAGACCCTTGGCGGCGTGCAATGTCATAAGTGTCACGGCATTATTGCCAAAGTCCGCACTATCAATGTCGCTTACTAAGGCAACTTCTTCAAGGAATCCATCCAAGCCGACCTCTTGATAACTTTTAGCTACGCTTAACAGCTCACGGACATTCTCTTGGCGGCCCTCGCCCTGGGGCGTTTTATCATCCAGATACGTCATATAGTCAAGCCGGCGCAACAAACTGTCTAGTAGTACCGGCAAAGGCGTTTGGTCGGCCAGCTCACGATAACTTTGCAACGTATCGCTCAGATCGCTTATGCCTTTCTTAGCTTTAGCGGTCAGATCAGGGTTATCAGCCACCGTCATCATGGCCTGGCGAAGACTAAGATTGTTCATCGTCTGCCAGCTTATAAAATTTTGAACGGACTTTGCGCCAATACCGCGAGTTGGCACATTAACCACCCGCTCAAAACTGACCCGATCCTCCGGCTGATAGATCAGGCGCAAATACGCCATAATGTCCTTGATTTCTTTGCGGTCATAAAAACGCTGGCCACCTACAATCCTATATGGCACGCCATACCTAATAAATGCCTCTTCTATAGCCCGGCTCTGCGCGTTGGTACGATACAACACCGCAAAATCTTTATAGTCACGGGCTTTTAAGTCTGTGGCAATTTTTATGCGCCGGATGATACTTTCGCCCTCGGCACGTTCACCTGAAACCTGCATCACTTGTAGCGGCTTGCCCTCGCCAGCATCTGTCCATAATTTCTTATCAGAACGTTGGGCGTTCTTGGTTATAACGGCGTGGGCAGCGTCCAGGATCGCCTTGGTACTACGGTAATTTTGTTCGAGCTTTATAATCGTGGCTTTGGGATGGTCTTTTTCAAAGTTTAAGATGTTCCTAAAATCCGCACCTCGCCACGAATAGATTGACTGCCAGTCATCACCCACCACCGCGATGTTCTGGTTTTCGTTAGTCAATAGCTTTATTAACTTGTACTGCGCCGCATTGGTATCCTGGTATTCGTCAATCATCACGTAAGCAAATTGCTGGCGCCACTTTATGCGCATCTCAGGTGAAGATTGCAGCAGATGGACCGTCCGGCCAATCAGATCATCAAAGTCCAGAGCGCCATTGTCTTTTAGTATCTTTTGATAGATGGGATATACCTGAGCGGCCGCTTTATGCAAAGGTCCGCTGCCCATACCGGTATAGTCAGCCGGTGTTAACATCTCGTTTTTGGCGCTGCTGATCAAGCCGCCTATGGTGCGCGGCGGAAAAGCCTTTTCATCAATCATCAGTTGTTTGATCGCTCGTTTAATGGCCGCCTGGCGGTCGCTCTCGTCAAATATTACAAAATTGCGTGGCACGCTGGCATATTCCCCGTCCTGACGCAAAATCCGCACGCATATACCGTGGAACGTCCCCATATACGGCATAAAGCCACGATTCTCCGCATTTTGACCCAAAAGCAAGGCTACCCGTTCCCGCATTTCTTTGGCGGCCTTGTTAGTAAAAGTCACGGCCAGAATGTTATATGGCGTAGCCTTATGCGTAGCGATCAGGTAAGCAATGCGGTGTGTTAAAGTTTTGGTCTTGCCCGATCCCGCTCCAGCCAAAATAAGTAACGGCCCCTCGGTCGTCTCCACTGCCCGCTGCTGCTCATCATTTAAGCCTGTCAGTAAGTCTTTTGACACTAATCTATTTTAGCGTACTCGTTGGGTGGTTCTTAATTTTTGATGAGGTCTATAGGTAACTTGACATTGGTCTTTATAATGCCGGAGTCTACTGCTGCATATCCGCCTGCTGCAGTCAAAAGCAATACGGACAAGAATATAATTACGGCGCGGCGGTTACGACGGCGGGCAACCTGGCCTATGGGCAAAAAGTAGGTTTTGGTGGCAACAAGTTTTTGTAAATGTTCTGCCTTTGCTTTATCTTCTTCGGTTTGATGCCCGTCTTTTTTATTTACGCCAGGTTGGGCCTGATCGGCTACCGCTTCTACGATGGCGGCTTCAGCGGAATTGTCTGATTCGGTATCCTTGTCTTGATCTGCCACTGGGCTTTCTGACTCCGGGTCACTATCTGATTTTTTTTCTTCGGCTGCTTCTAGGGATTCGCTGACAGGTTTAATAACTTTGTTGCCATGGGCCCCGGAACTAATGGGAATATTGTTATCTGAAGATTGGGCGGGCGCGTCGTTCGTATCGTCCGATTTTACCATGGGGTCTTGGACCATGGGCCGGTGCGTAATAATTACCGGCCGCGCAGAGGCATCCGGCAATACCTTGCCTGGCTTTGATACGTCCATGGTCTTTTGATTTTCTTTATTCGTTACTGCCATTGTCTTCTGCCTGATGCGCCAACCGGTATGCCGCTTCGGTTATTCCCGAGAATTCAATATAATTTAGACTAGCGCCACCGACCAACAACCCATTAACGCCATTGGCAGAGAGTAAACCGTGGGCAGTCGAGCTGCTGGTACTGCCACCGTATAGAATACGGACGTTTTCGGCCACTTCTTTACCATATAAATGTCGAATGTTATTCCGTATAACGTTGACTGCCTTAGAGATAATATCCGGTGTGGGAATTTCGTGGTGAGCAAAGTCCGTGCCATTACTCAGGGCCCAAATCGGTTCATAGGCTATGACAATATCTTCTACTTCGTCCTGCGTCAGTTCGCTTAGAGCCGTGGTTACTTGATCGTGCAGTACCTGCATGGTTTCGCCATCAGTACGTTCCTGCTTGGTTTCGCCCACGCAAAGAATCGGCGTAATATTGTTGCGGACGGCTCCGGCCACTTTATCCCGGACCATTTCTAGACTCTCGCCAAATTTATAACGACGGTCCGAGTGGCCGACAATAACATAATCCACTAGTCCACGAAGCATGTTAAAGCTGACCTCACCCGTGAACGGCCCCTCGTCCTGAAAATAAGCGTTTTGGGCTGCTAAATGGAATTTGCGATGATCCAGCTGCATGTAAATAGGTTGCAGACTTACAAAACCCGGAGCTAACACTACTTCGATATCACGGTGTATTCTAATACGCTCACTCAATCTATGCACTAAAATACTAGCCTCGTGTACATTGAGATGCATTTTCCAGTTACCGACGATTAATGTTTTATTCATGGTTGATTCAACGCTTATGCTTATTGTATCACTTATTGATCCTTCGCCAGAAGCGCTTCTACACCCGGGAGTTTTTTGCCGCTCATTAATTCCATACTGGCACCACCGCCCGTTGAGACATGATTAAAGCAACTCGTGAGCTGTCGTTCTTCAATGAAGCCTACCGTATCACCGCCGCCCAAAACTGTAAACGGCTTGTGGCCGTATTCGCCCAGCATGGCGTCCACCATAAGCTCGGTACCATGCGCGAACGGCCCTACCGGCCCGGAAATGGCCGGAGTCTCCGTCACGCCCATAGCTCCATTCCAAACAACCGTGTTCGCAAGCTGCATGCCACCAGCAATGAATGCCCCAGAAAATGGACCGATATCCAATATTAGCTCGTCACTCAAAACATGTTCGGTGCGCCTGGGCGCCTGTTTGGGATAGTTTTCTATGGACGCGATAATATGGGCATCCCAATCGGCGATTCGGGTATGGGCAGTTTTATCCAAAGACGTGGCAACGACCCCGTCTTGCGGCAAATAAAACACGAACCGCTGACGTTTTGCTTTGGCACGCGCTTTTTTAATTATTTCTTTGGCGAGCGGCACATCATCTGGTTCTGCCCGGCTTTTGCCAATTTGAATGCCTTCCGCAAGCAAAAAAGTATTAGCCATCGCCCCACCAACAGCTACAAAATCAGCAATATCAATAAAACGGTTTAATATCTCAATCTTATCGCTGATTTTGGCACCGCCAATAATAGCCATCAATGGCCGTTCCGGTTTGTCCATAACGTTAGTTATCGTGTCAACTTCTTTCTCTACCAGTAGTCCCGCTACACCCGGCAAATATTTTGGTAATTCGGATACGGATACGGCCGGATGGTGTACGACCCCGAATGCGTCTTGAACAAACACGTCGGCATAGGACGCCAGCGTCCGCGCAAACTGTTCGTCATTGGCCTCCTCCTGGGCATAAAAACGCACATTCTGCAGCATCACTATTTTACCCGGAGCCAAATTCTTTACCGCCGCGCTAACCGTGTCCCCAATGCAATCGTCTAGGAACTGGACCGGTTTGTTAAGCAACTGGCTGAGACGTTCGGCACATGGTCTTAGGCTATATTTCTCATCTCGTTTTCCATCTGGCCGCCCTAGATGTGAGCAAACAATAACTGCGGCTCCCTGTTTCAACAAATACTTTAGGGTTGGCAGGGATTTTCGTATACGGTAATCATCAGTAATATGCCCGTCGTCATCCAGAGGAACGTTGTAATCGACTCTTAGCAGGACTCGCTTGCCCTTTAGATCGATATCCCTGATTGTTTTCTTTGAAAAACTCAAACCCTGTGTCCCACCCTTCCCACTTTTACTCTAGTACTCGCACCTTGATTGTATCTGTCGTTCCCACAACGCCTGGGTGTTGCCCGGTAGCCGTTACTATCATATCGCCCTTATTTAATACATTACTCTGTCGTAGCCAGTTAGTGAGCTTTACCGCCTGTAACTTATCGTCGGGCCGCACATAGCTCTTGGTTCCGTAGACGATGGCCAGTTGTTGGGCTACCCTTGAATCGCTAGTCACGGCAATTACAGGCCGGTTGGGGCGCAAGGCTATAATCTGCAGGGCAACTCCCCCTGACTTAGTTTCGGCCACAATGGCTTTGGCGGCGACATTATCAGCCAAACTGATTACTGCCTCGCAGATAGCGCGCTGGCGGGTTGGCGGCAACGCATCAACCTCGTAAAATTTTACGGCCAGCGGCATATTGTTTTGGGTATACATAATAATCCGCTTCATAACTTCAACGGCATGAATTGGATATTTACCGTTAGCCGTCTCATCACTCAACATAACACAGTCAGCCCCAAGTATTACTGCCGTAGCGACATCAGAAACCTCGGCGCGCGTAGGTTCCGGCGTCTCGGTCATACTGAACAACATTTGGGTAGCCACAATGGTCGGTTTGGCGTATTTTATGCCCAGCCCGATAAGCTGGCGTTGGACAATGGGCACGGATTCAGCTGCCGCCTCTACAGCCAAATCACCGCGCGCAATCATGACAACGTCCGTTTCTTCTACGATCTCGGTCATGTTTTCTACGGCGGCCTTGGTTTCAAACTTAACAATCAGCTTAGCGGTCATACCCAAGTTTTTCATGAGTTTACGCATATTGCGTAAGTCTTGGGCTGTCTGTACAAAACTCTGGGCTACGTAATCAATATCCTGCGTAGACCCAAACGCCAGATCTGCCTTGTCTTTTTTAGTAATCACATCACCACCAAAATCAGTATCGGGCAGATTCATCCCCTTGCGCTTGATCAAAAAACCGTCATTTTCCGCCCGGGCGTGGATTATATCGTCTTTGACACTGGTAACCGTAGTCCTGACTTTGCCGTCAAACAAATACAGGCTTTCGCCGCGTTTTACCTTTTGGCTGAGGTCAAATTGGGTAGGAATAATACCGCTTCGCTCGTAATCTGCCTTGTATTTAAAGGTCAGATTTTGCCCTGTCTGGACATTAATGATACCGTCAAAATCACCCAGCCGCATTTTGGGCCCTTGTAAATCCATAATTATAGCCATGGGCTTGCCATAGCTTTTAGAAGCCTTACGGATCCATTTGATCTGCCGCTCGCGTTCCTCGTACGTGCCATGGCTAAAGTTAAGCCGTATACCGTTGGCGCCTGCCTTAATGAGATCCAGTATAGATTCATAACTATCAGTTGACGGACCAATAGTCGCGATGATTTTGGTTCTTTTAAAATTGGCGACTGCTACATTTGGTACTTTTTTTGTTGTATCCATAACCTTCCTTAGTGTAAACGCTTATACTTAACAACTTCAAGGCCTAAGCCCACATTCATGCATAAGCTCCAGTACAAATGGTGATCCCGCGGAGAATCGAACTCCGATTGCCAGGATGAAAACCTGGTGTCCTAACCGTTAGACGACGGGACCGTCAGCTGGACTGCAGCTTGCGCGCAGCGGTACTATTTTTAGACCGCGCTAGTGTAGCATAACAGAGATGAAAAGGAAATCCCCCGGTGTAGTCCGGGGGATTTTTGCGGAGAGTGTTTAGAGCGGCCAGTCAGGGCTCGTTACTGCTTTAACCCTAACATATTTTTTACTAATATGCGAGCGGTTATCCCCAGGCTACCCGTTGTAGCGGCGGCTCAGAACAAAGCGGTGAACAAACGCACCGGCAATAGTTACCGCGCCGAATATACCAACTACATTACCGGCACCAGTGTTTGGAAGTACGACTGGCTTAGTAGGAGTGGTGGGTGGAGTAGTGGTAGTTGTAACCTTACACTCAGGACTGTCGGCTGGCAGGTTTTCTTTGCCAGGCTTGGTACAGTTCTCCTTTTGTTGGGCAATGGTCACCGGCAAGTTGCAAGCCGGGGCAGTCTTAGTTTCGGTGTGACCGTCAGCAAATTTTACGATTACGCTGGCAACTATGTTGTACGTGCCGTCTTTGGCATAGACATGGCTGTCACTCTGCTTGTCGCTAGGAGTGCTCTGATCGCCCCAATCTATTTTGTAACCAACAATTTGGGCGTTGCTTACGTTGCCGTTAACTTTCAGGCTTACCTTGCGTGACTTGGTGTCAATTACAAAATCTTCTATCGCTTTACATTCACCGGTAGAAGGAACCACTACAGGCGGCACTTCGGTTACGGTTACCGTGTAAACAACTACGATACGGTATTCCCAACAGCCCCAGACATCACCGCTGCCAAGCACCGGGCTGCCCAAACGGGTCGTGCCGTTAACGGCGCTATCAGGTAAACCATTCCAATTATATTGCTGGCTGTAAATGTGTACGCTAGAAGGCACAAGCGTTAGCTTAACTTGCTTGCTGCCACAGCTTAAGGTAGCGCTATCTTGTACACCAGCGGCATTGCTGGCGCTGATAGAGCTCATGAAAGGAAACGTGGTGTTGGTCGTATTCAACGGAGCTGTCATATTAAGCGTTACGTTCTTGGCTATGGACGTACCGGCGCCGTTGTTGTTGAAGCCAGAGGCAGCGTTGTTGTGGACGTAAGTCCGTACATCAAACTTTTCGCCCGTGTTACAAGCGGCTGTTACCGCGTTTGTGTAGTCCGGGTTGTTCTGGTTATCTTCGTTGTTACCGTTAGCGCTTTGGCGAATCCGTACAAAGTCCGGTTCGTCACCAACACCGTTTGGGACACCGCAAAAGTTGTTAAATACAGGTGTCTGTATTGAAGAGTTCGGATCGTACTGAGTACATGCGGCACTTGCGTGTCCGCCCAGGCCCAACGCGACAGACGCGAACAACGCGGCTGCGGCTAGTGTACTGCCGACTGAGAGTTTATTGAAAAATTTCATGATATTCTCCTTTATTACCTTTCTAATTAACATCTCGCGATATTAGGATCACAAGGAACCGTGCCTTTAGTTGGAGGAGGGGTGCTTGGAGGTGGAGCAGTAGTAACTACAGGAGGTGGAGCAGTAGTTCCTGTCGTAGGAGGAGCTGTAGTTCCGGTTGTAGGAGGAGCTGTAGTTACAGTTGTAGGACGAGTGGTTACAGTAGTACCCGTACCGCCACAGACGTTACAGCCTGTGCCATTACAGTTTTGGCAGCCGCCAGTTTCGCCACCGCCGGTGTTTTCGCCACCGCCGCCGCCAGGAGAGTTAGTTGTGCCACCAGGGCCTGCCTCTGGGTTTGTGCCGTTAGGGCCAGCCGCGCCGCCGGTGTTCTGCTGGCCTTGGCCAGGACCGGCTTGTTCGCCTTGGCTGCCACCACCGTTAGCCTGAGTGCCAGCACCGTTGCCGGTGTTACCTAAGCTACCAGACGCGCCGCCACTGCCTTGCTGTTGCCGATTGCCGGCACCAGTATTAGACTGCTGATCCCGTTGGCTAGCACCAGTATCGGACTGTTCGCCCGGATTCTGTCCTGAACCTTGGGATTCGCCTGCGGCCGTACCGCCTTCACCTACTGTCAAGCCCTTGACATACTCAGTGCCATTTTGAGTAACTAATACGTCTGTAAAGCCGTCAAGGCCCTTGCTGGTTTGGCGCAACTGAAAATCAACACCACCAAGCTTAGCTTCGGTTACTACTTTTTCAAGTTTCATACCGATAATTTTATTGTTAGCATCACGTACGGGTACGATACGAGTTATCGTCTCGCCAGGCTGAGCCCACTCACCATTAAAGTCACCGGTTTGTACCAATGTTTCAGCAGTCGTAGCACAATCTTTGCGGGCTGCTTCCAAACCACCCTGAGGGGCAGCATAGCGGGCAGCAGCGTCGCTAAACGCTTTTAGATAATCGAACTTAGGGTTGACCGCTTCGCCGTCATGGGCAGGGCCCACAATAGTTGCTTGGATTGCAGCCAAAGAAGCACTATCAATCTTGGTACCTAACGGACCGTCGGCATCAAACCAACTGGCCACATGCTTAGCGGCCTCGCCTTTAGAACTAACTGGTTTTGCTTGCTGAGGTAGGAATGCCGTAGCGACATATTTGTCAGGATTGCCGCTTTCAGGAGAAAATACGCCTTGAGCACAAGCCTCTGTATTTACGTCGCCAATCAACTTTTCGCCTGCTCCGGGTTGGGCATGGCCACCACTACAACCGCTAGCCACTAAAGCTATGGCACCAACTGGTACACCAACTCTTAATATGGCTTTTTCCATAAAGCCGCTCACAGCTCCACGGATCGCGTCAAAGCGACCGGGCTGTGCAACTGCTGGCATAGCTTGCAATGCTTCTACAGACATACAATTCCTCCTCTTAGGTTTAGTCTCTCATCCACCTATGAATTTACCGCTTAATGATAACACTCAATATTTAATTTGTCAAGTATATTTTACTGTTTATGCTTTTTCGGCAAGTGCTTTAGCTATTGAGTGGTCAGCAACTGTGAAATCATAGCCATTGGCCGCACTTGGCTTAACTATTACTTCGGCTACTGCGGCACCGGCCGCTCTTAAGGTACGGACGATTTGCTCATGCTCGGCTTGGAGTCGATCATTCATAAACCCTAATTGGGTAGAATCGTTAGTATTAATCTCTCGTCCTCTTCCCAGGCTCAGTAGTCCCGCTCCAGCGGGTATGCTGCGCTCGGCAGGGTGATTAGCTTTAATGGCTACTAGATTATCAACGTAACGACCTCCCAGCTCTAGACGCCGAAAATCACTGATCACAAATGTTAACCCGTCCCTAGCTATGGCGGTCACCGTATTAACAACCGCCAAGCCATCAGTGGCCTCAATTAACTCATAGCCAGACGGCGCGTCGCCAGACTCACCTATTACATATGAATAGATCTGGTCGCTCATGCCCGGCAAAGACTCATCAAGCGCACTCAACAGACTATCACCCAGATAGCGTTTGGCTGCAGTGACCGATGAATGGTCTCGGCGTAATGAATGGTCAACGATAACATTAGCCGCCATAGGCCTACTAGGCAGCACTAGGTTTACATGGTGCTCACCCATAGCCAATCCTAAAGGTGCTAGAGGGTTAATTTGCCATGGGAAATGTCGGGTTGGATCATAGGCTTCTGTTCCTACCTGTATTCCCATGGATCCGACGGCAATATTGTTGTAAGTATGTTCACCCCAACCAAACTGTCGGTTCGCCACCATCTCGGTCAAGACACCTTGTGTTTCAGGCAATGACCCCATAATTAGTAGCCCCTATCCGCCGTTAACTATGGCTTTAACTTCTTCTGAAATTCCATGGTGAGCAGCACGTGATCCTAGCATCCCAATGCGTGCCGTAACTACAAAACGCATTGCCTGCTGCAGATCTCTACGCTCAACTGTTTGCTGACCAGCTAGTGTAGCGTGCGCCTTTGCAACACGCCTAACCTGCCGCGTAAGACGACCGTCGGCATCATGAATACCCTGGGCCTGCAGTCGATCACTAGTTCGCTTGATAGTGCCTACTATTTCCTCTTTTAGACTGCGAGGTGTGGCAATACCATGCTCAGAACGTTGGCGTATAGCTTCCAGGTCTCTCAAATCGATAACGGGTTGCATAGATCGAGGATCAGCTTCCCAGTCATCCCAAATAGCAGCTATCAAGGTATCTCGTTCTGTACCATCTTTTTTGGCCCCCAGTATAGCGCCTATAGCGTGACGTGAAGCCGTTGCTGCGGATACCGGAAATACTGCCTGCTGCTTCTCTGCAGGGTTCATGGTAGCTACACCAAACTGTAAGTCAGGAAGTACTCTGGTTCCTGCACTTGATACTATTACCCCGGCTTCCAAGCCATCCAAAACGGCGTTAACCGCATATGGGTTAACACGATTTAGCTCGTTAGTAACTATTACTTGTGTTCTCTCGGTAATGATTGGCTTAATGTCTGTGGCAGTTACTGACACATAGGGCTCTTCGCCTTCTGTAGCAATATTCTGTGTCATCTCGGTTTTCCCGCCAACTAGCTGTTGGGGGGTTAAATCAGAAAGAGGAGGGATAGATGCTATATCAGTAATGCCGTCAACCAGCCTAGACGCATTGACAGCCAAGGTAGTTTTACCTCCACCTGGCTCACCCACAAGAACCACATTCATACCTAGGCCTGCAACCATGCCAACCAACATAGCCATTTTGGCATCTCTTTCACCGATTAATAGATGATCCAGCTGTGCCATACCATCTAATGCAAAGTGTTCTGCTGCCTTAGGACCTATTAAATCACGTTGTAACATCTCATATACTCCTTAAATATTTAAACCTTTAGGGGTTACTGGCATTCGTCGGCGCCAACGGTACATTAATGGCAAAGTGATCACAGGCAGGGTGCCTAGGGCTCTTTTAAGCCAGTTGGTCGGATGTTTTTCCTCGGTCCGGCCAGGAGTGACCGTCGGGGCGATTTTGTTATAAATCTTAGCTGGATCAGCGTCTGCGCTGTTCCAGTAGGTTCCGCCGGTATCTGCAGCAATTTTCTGCAAGTCACTAACCGTAGCGCCTGCTGAATCTTTTTCTACGTTGACTATACTAACGCTGGCGCCTTCAGCTTTAGCCCTGTCAATAACGGTAGCTGGGTTTCCAATGCTGTTGCCGTTGGTCACAACCAGTGTACCGGCAGTTTTTTCCTGGGGCTTAAGCTTGCCTTGCTCACGAGCGCGCTGCACATTGTCTAGAGCTGTTTGCACAGCCTGGTCCAGTTGAGCATCGCCAAACGGCGCGTCATGCGAAACGTCCCCGGTTTTTATGATCCGTACTTCGCCTGAGCGGGCTACGACTGCCTCAGTAGCAAATTTAGCGCCGGCGAAGCGTTCGGCTACGGCATTAATTGCAGTTACTGCAGCCGGTTCGCCTATTGCGGTAGCGCCTGAATGGTCAATAACTATCTCTAATTGTGACCTTGGGGCTGCTGGCGTTACTTCGGGAGCCCAGGCTGCGCCGAGCATACCACCAACTAATGCGCCAGTAAGCGCCATAGGACCTAGAACCCTCAGCGTTGAACGCACTCCATCAGCCGAAGGGTACTCAATAGTATCTGGACCCCATGCTTCTACTAACGTTGCGCGCTCACGGCTAATAGCCCGTGCCGCTACAACATCAGCGGCCGCCCCGGCGGCCAACCCTGCTGACGCGCCGATTGCAGGGAAAAGATAAGCTGTTTCAATCATGCCTGCTATATTACATGATTTATGTTAATTTGTCAATATTATTCTATGGGATGTATCTATAAACGGCTGCCTTGGGTGGCTGGTAAGATTCTGGCTTTTTCAAAGCTGAAGCCGAAGGTGCTGCCCTTGCCTTCTTCGCTGTGGAAGATAAGCGTCCCCTTCTGAGCTATGATGACCTTTTTGGACATAAATAGGCCTAGGCCTGTGCCATCCGGACGAGCCTTTTTGGCGTTTTCTGCCCGGTAAAACTTGGTAAATAAATGGTGCCGTTCATGCGGCGGTACACCCATGCCATCGTCCTGGACCGTAAATTCTATGGTCTTACCAGTATCTTTTAGTTCAACTTTAATATGACCACCGGAAGGAGTGTAATAGATGGCATTATCCATAAAATTCATGATCACCTGGCGGATTTTAGTCTCGTCCAAGCTTACTACAGGGAAAGTTTTGGGCTTATCATATGTTAACGTCAGACCTCGGGATTTAGCCGTGTCACGGAGTTGTTTTACTTCGCCTTCTATTACTTCAGCCAAGTTTGTTGGTACCGGTTCTATGACGAATTTGCCGGTGCGCAAGCGTGAAACATTTAACAAATCCGCTATCAGATACACCATCCGTTGACTGCTGACAAATGCTTGATCCAGCAATTTGCGTTGCATTTCTGTGATTTCGCCAGCGTCACCTTCTAACACCATGCTGAGATATCCCTTGACACTCGTCAGAGGCGTACGCAGCTGGTGGGAGGCCATACTAATAAATTCGTCTTTGGTCTCGTCCAAGGCCTGCAACTTGTCATTACTTTTTTGCAAGCGATTGGTTGCCACGTCTACCTTGTCCTGTAGCGTGATGTTAAACTTTTCTATTTCTTCGAATCTTAGGGCATTTTCGGCGGCGATTACTAAGCCGTTGGCGATAATATCCAATAACTGACTGTCCTGCTTACTATAGAGGTTACCACTCTTTTTAGTACCTAAGGCGAGATATCCAATGCCCTTGAGTTCGTAATCCAGAGTGGTAACTAATCTAACCAAGACGGCAATGTTATTCCCGGCCAAAAGTTTTTTAAGCTCGGCTTGATCCTTTTCCAAATAATCAGTAATGGCAACCTTGGTATGTAAACGAGGCGTAAGTTTGTTAAGCGCATCAGGCAGTGAGGCGTCAAATATCTTTGGGTCGCCAATCAAACGTACCGGGTCATAGGCGGTAGCATTGATAAGAAAGGTACAGAAACCAGCTTTCAGATTATCGTTGATGACCTTGCTACTAGCTTCCAGCAACGCTTCCAGCTCAATATTGGAAACAAATATCTGGTTTAGCTGGTCTAAAAATTGCTGGGGATCATAGGCGTCCCTAAAGAAGAAGCGATTACTGAGGCGATCAAAGAAGTGTTTGATGGGCTGGAAGGAGAAACCTATCAAAATAGCCACAAGAAGGTAGGCGATACGCAACTTTATATCAACCGTTCGGGCATCTAGTATCAGTGAGAAAATGCTAAAAACGAGTACGCTCGAAACTAAACCCACAAAACCAATACTTAAGAAGTAGGCGAGTGCTTTTGCCACCAAGGAACGAAAGTCAAGCAGCTGATGCTTAACCATGGAGTACGCAATAATAACGGCAAAGACAAGCGTATAGATAGGCGCCAGGGGTATAAAGGCCTTGATGTCAAATACTACCGGCAGAACAAAACTGGTCAAAGGCGCGAGCAGTAAGAGAACACTGCTGGCAAACAATAAAAACTTAAACCGATTACGGGCTAAACCCAGGCTATGAGTATACCTGTGCAAAAGTCTGCCGATCCCTCCACCAATTGAAACTAACGTATGCAGTATAAAAAGTCCGATCAATGGGCTGGCCTGTGGAGAAATGGACGTGGCTGTTACCTTATAATCTGAGAAAAAACCAGGCCATGCACCAAACGCTAGGACTAAAGCACTGAATGCCGTATACACCCAGATGACTTTGGGCTTAAGGTGCACTAGATTTCCAGGATATGCGGACACGAATAGAAAGAAAAAAGTGTTTTGCAGAACAACGAACAATAGGATTAGACGAACGGCCAAGAATATAGTTGAAGCATCGTGCGAAGCCAGGGAAAAATAATTAGCACTCGTCCAGCCAACAAGGCTAACGGTAAGCAGACCGAACAACTTATGCGTAAGATTACGATAATTTTTAAGATACGATAATAAGCCAATACTCAGATTGGCCACGCTGGCCAGTAATAAAATCAGTAGATCAATGAGTTGCATAATTTTCGGTTATGCTTATAGATTACACTATTTAAGATGTTTTTGACGCTACTGAATGATCACTGAGTCTAGTTTTTTGCGCACGCTATGAGGCAAAGGGCTAGTGGCTGTCCCGATACAAAACAATAACTGGGGCAAACGGCCTGGTGGCAGCGATACAAGACGTGCTACTTGGCCTCGAAGTGTTCCCATTTCTATTGCGGCAGCATAAATACTAGATGTCAGACCCGATCGGGTAAGTTGTATCTGAATTTCTTCCAAGACCCGGCCGGTTTCAAACCAACTTTTTTGATCATCTGGCGCGGAAAGCACAATAACTCCTGGCGCCGAAATAAAACTTTTATAGTTTAACTCCGCTAACTTAGGGCCGATATCTTTTCGTTTCATGACGCGCGGTATTATGACCGAGACCGGGAAGTTCATTCGGAGCGAATAGCCATGAAGACCGTGCCGCTTACGACTAAGGTTGTGGTTGATATATGAACTAATTTCGTGTCTAAAAGATGAGCTGGCATACCCCATCTTGAGACCTTCTGCAGTCAAACGGGCCAGTTCAAGTAAAGTCTTTTGCTCAAAAATGACATCTGCGTTTACGCTTTTGTTGTTGAGGGTTTTTATTATTGCTTCAATCTTGTGGTGGTTAATTTCTGGTTTGAAGAATCCACGGTAATTTTGTCTCTGGATAAGGGCGTCAAGGACCGAAGTATCATTCGGCTCTTTCGCTGCTTGTAAGTTTTTCAACTCCAGGGTAGCGACATGTTCCTGCCCTGCCAGATGCGGCTGAATGTGTATCGTAATGCCAACTCCATACGCCTGGCAGGCCAGCTCAATATTTTTCACCAATGCGCCAACGCTCATGTACATGTCGCGACCGGTCGGATCGGCTTCAGGAATTTTTTTGGTAAAATCCGCGAATACATTAACCCGGTTGCCCTGAATTTGAAATTTCCAAGGCTGGGTATTATGAGTTGACGGCGCCAGTATGCCATATTGCAAAATATGACGAATCTTGGATTCATCGGTTGGACAGTCCACAATCTTCAGACTGCGCAGGGCTTGTCTGGCCTTAAAGGCTTTAGCTACCATTAAAAATCCTATTTAGTGCATCGGTGCGGTCAGCTGATTCGTCTAAATCCGTACTAGCAAGATTGAATAACTGAGCAAATTGAATAAAATAGCGACCTGACGGCATGGTCTCGTTTAAAATAAGTCGCCTAACTACATACGTTGCCAATCCACCATCAACGGCAATCGTACTATAAAGTTGCGGGCGCCCCACTAAACTATGTCCTATTTCTAGCACCGAACGCAAAGCGGCCGTTGGAATATATTGCTGCCCCACTAATTTTATGGAGTACTTTTTAATATCATCCGGCGATAGCTGGTCTTTGGATAGAATTTCTTCATCAATATTTCCCAGCAAGCCGTTAAAGAGCGGGGCATCGGGCTGTCTGTCATACCGCTCCACATCAACCAATATATTGTCGCCAAGACTTGTGAACATAATTAAAGGTATCCGCAGATCACGAGCTCGTAATCTTAGGTGCACTTTCATCTTAAAGTCGTCAATTTCGTCAATCACAATACTGAGCTTAGGGTCATCAAAAAAGCTCCCAATATTTGCATCGGTGAGCCCCTCCCCAAACATATCTGGCCGAGCAAAAGGGTTGATTTCGTATATGCGCTCGGCCGCAAGTTCGATCTTAGGACGACCTACATCCAATAGAGATTCCCGTAGCCGATTTAGGTTACTCGTGTCTAACGTATCAAAATCGGCAAGTTTAATGTGCTGTGCAATCCCGGAGTAAGCCATCGCTACAGCTATGCCCGCCCCTACTGACATGCCCGCGACTCCCACGATGGCGTTGGCCAATTGTTTTTGTTGCGCGATACTAATAAGCTCACGGTTTCTGTTGGTTCTAAGGGTAAACAGGGCGTCTTCGTCCACGCAGTGCAATAAGGTGTTGCGCCATGGATAATAAATCCAGATGCCGCTGACGTGATGACCTTCTTCGTTTTGTTGCGAATATTCATCGGCGGAAGCACTTGGGTTATTAATTCGATAAAGTTCTTCTAATTGACGTTGATAAATATCAACTTCGTGCGGTTGTTGTTGCTTGCGTATGGTCTCAAGCTCAGCCGGGTTTACGATGCTGGGCGGCTGAAAGAGTACATTATCTTTCATGTGATTACCCATTTCTGCTTTGTCCCCGGGCGAAAATAGGTTGCATCTTCATATGTCCACAAGTGTATAACAGGATGCGCTTCTTCGCCCACCATCTTAACCGTTTCCCTATATTCTGAACTCTCCCGGATCAAATGCTGATGAAGGTGTTGACCAATGACTAAAGCTAATTCTGTGCTAGGCGTAAGGCCGTGGTTAAGCTCTATATGAACATGAAGTTTCTGGCGCCCGTCATCAGCATAATCACTATACATGGTGAATTTGCCAGTTAAGCTGCTGGATACGATATCGGCTTGCAGGGCTCTGCGTACCATGTCTGGATAAATCAAAAAGGCATAGTAACTCACGCTAAAATCATTTCTCTCGTACACATACACAAACGGCAAGTTCCAGATGTTTTTGCTAAGACCGTGCCGTTCTATTTCTTGAGTGATGTCAAATCCGGCACCCTTTAGACGATCATGGGCTTCAGAACGGCTTAAGACCCCTCCATAATCACGCAGATCATAACGCACCAAAGGCAAACCGCTAAACGCTGTACATAAAAGACTATGTTCCTCTTCTTCAAAGTAGAATAATTCAGGATTGTACTGAGCGAATGTAGGCTGCCTAACTGGTTCTGGAAAGAGAGCGGTGAGCGCATTCTGCTCAACGAGTAAACGTCGTATTAAAATTGACTCAGGGGTTTCGTGAGCCATGGTACCGAGGTCTACCGTTCCGTAATGATTAAGCGTGGATGTGTACGCGCTTTTGAGCCGACATGTTTCTATGACATAATCCCGAAACTTTTCCGTGAATGCTTCAGCAGAGAATACAAAACCCAAATCATAGGAATCCCACCTAATACCCTCACGGAGGCCATCACTTAAAATATCTTTTAAAAACGGGGCATAAGCGCCAATTATAATCTGATCATAATTGTTGCCAAGCTGCTTTACGGCATTAATCACCTCTTGCTTATGAATGCCAGGAGTAATGATGCTGAGATTGTAATCACCATTTTCGGCAGCCAACCGTAATGCTTCATACGTAAATAAACCGCCTATCCAGGCGCCCATCGGAAAAGCCACAATATACAGCGTGCTTTTATCTTGAATTTGAAAATTATTTCGCAAATAAAGTTCGGCCGTAATAGCATACTGTCGATCTTGGGTGGATTCACGGGGGAAATAATAAGGTTCACCAGTAGAGCCGGACGTGGTTGATATGACCCATCGACCCTGCGGAAATGTACCGTCCCAGCATAACGCCTCTTTAGGATAGGCCCTCAGATAGTTATCCTTATTGAGAGGAGGAATTTTATGGAAATCCGCAAAGGTCTTAATTGAGGCAGGGTTGAGGTGATGCTTGTGCAAAAAATCTTTGTAAGCGGGCACACGTTGCGACATCTCGTGAAACAAGTAAACGGCGCGATGCTGACCAGCGTGAATCCAACTCTGTTCCGGCTCTGCCTGAAGCTTTTGATGTAATAGCTCGGCATTGCGGTAACCGCTGGGAAGCATTAATTTATTCATACGCGTGTGCTCATCCTGTTATTAATGAGTTTACCATGTCAATTGCCATAGAGCTTCTGGTTAATCAGCTCTGAATACTGTATCTTTTATAAGTGCATAAACTAACCATAAGCATTTATAATATCTGGCAGCAACATGTCATTTGTAGCCCAACGATTAAACTATTTTGATAGTAGCGATTTCCGCGCCGCTATCCAAAAACAACTATTACTCCCTGATCCGATAGATCTGAGTATTGGCGTGCCAGAGGAACTAACCGCTGAGCATATTAAGCAAGCCGGCATACGGGCTATTTTGGAAAATAAAACCGTGTATACGCCAGCCGACGGATTGCCTGAACTGCGAGAGGCTATTGCCGAAAAACTACGGACAGAAAATAACATTCCTTGCAGCGCGAGTACGGTCACGGTCGTACCCGGGCTGACTACTGGCCAAATGTTAGTTTATCTGGCAATTTTAGACCCCGGTGATGAAGTTATCGTATTTGATCCGTACTATCCGCCATATCCGCATTTGGCTAGCATGATTGGAGGCCACGTTGTGTATGTATCTACGCTACCAACCTTTCACCCCGATCTGGAAGCGCTTGAAATGAGCATAACCAGTCGTACAAAGGTAATCGTCATCAATTCACCCAATAATCCTAGCGGGGCAGTCTATCCCGAGCATACGCTCCGGCACATCGCGACGATCGCCGAACAGCACAATATACTGGTTATTTCTGACGAGATATATGAACATTTTGTCTATGACACACCCCACTTTAGTATTGGCAGTATCTATCCCAATACCATTACCATGAACGGCTTTTCTAAAGAATACGCTATGACCGGGTGGCGGCTAGGCTATATTACAGCCCCGCCGGAAATTATTAATGCCATAGACGAACTACAGCAATACGGAGTGATGTCGTCATCTTCCATTGCCCAATATGCGGCCGTAGCCGCCTTGAAGCGTCGGCCTAAGATTGTTGATAAATATCGGCAAAAACGGGATTATTTAGTGCCTAAGCTAGAAGAGATGGGTTTTAGGGTGAAGGGCGCGGAAGGGGCTTATTATGCTTTTGTAAAAGCACCGCATGATTTGATTGACACCGAGTTCGTTGACAGAGCAACCGAACATAATTTAATACTGGTTCCGGGCCGGGCATTTTCTCGGCTGCACGGCTTTGTCCGCATATCGTATGGTGCTGATTTGCCCACGCTGGAACGAGGAGTGACCGCTCTCCAGCAAACGGTCGCTGATTTGTTATGACTAAATGTGCCCTAAACATGTCACAATAGAGCTATGGCAAAAATCGTACTGGTTGAAGATGATCAATTATTGGCTGAAATCTACCAGACCAGGCTGCAACTGGCGGGCCACGAATGTCTCGTGGCTAGCGACGGAGCCAACGGCGTAGCAATAATCAAACAAGCTCTACCGGATCTAGTACTGTTAGATCTAATGCTGCCGCAGCTTTCAGGCGATGAGGTGCTTAAAATAATGCGGGAGAGCGACTGGGGTAAATCTATACCAGTTATTATTCTAACCAATATCAGCGAATCAGAGGCCCCGGCCGGATTGGAAAAACTGCATTTTGAACGGTATATCGTCAAGGTAAGCCTGGTGCATAATCAATTAGCTGAAATAGTAGACGAAACGCTTGCTAAGCAAAGCCCAAGGTAATTGTTAATTTGGCGTATCTCTCGTAGAATCTTTATATGCCTAAGATAGCTATAATTGAAGACGATCAAGCCATCTCACAGATGTACCGTATTAAGTTTGAGGCAGAAGGATTTTCTGTTGAAACAGCTGAAAACGGCAAACTGGGGTTGGAATTAGCCGAAACTCTAAAACCAGATATTATCTTATTGGATCTCATGATGCCCGAAATGAATGGTGATGAGATGCTCCAAAAATTACGCGCCACTGATTGGGGCAAGACCATACCGGTTATTATTCTGACTAATATGGGTGAACAAGAAGCCCCCGAAACCCTCAAGGATTTGGGTGTGCGGCGTTTTATCGTCAAAGCAGAGATGACGCCCCGTCAGGTCGCGGAGATGGTCAAGACCGAACTAGCCTAGTAGGCCTGCTTAAACTGTTACAATAGTAGAGATGAAAATAGCAATCCTTGGTTTTGCGGGACAGGGCCAATCGGCTTATGAATACTGGAATTCAGCAGGCAACCAGCTGACGATTTGTGACATTAAAAGCGACCTGGAACTACCGGCTGGCGCTGGAACACAGTTGGGAGCAGATTATCTAAAAAACCTCGGCTCCTACGATCTTATTGTGCGGACACCTGGGCTTCACCCTAGGGAAATTGTACGGGAAAATCCTGCGGTACCGGACATTTTGGCTAAAGTTACAACCGTCACCAATGAATTTTTTAAAGTGTGCCCAACCAAGAATATTATTGGTGTGACCGGCACTAAGGGCAAAGGCACAACCAGTACACTGATTGCTAGAATGCTGGAGGCGGCCGGGCATAGAGTCCACTTAGGCGGCAATATTGGTATCCCACCATTGGAACTACTGAAAAATAATATTGGTGCCGATGACTGGGTAGTTTTGGAGCTGGCCAACTTCCAGCTAATTGACCTTAAAAAGTCGCCGCATATTGCAGTGTGTTTAATGGTGGAACCTGAGCACCTGAATTGGCATGACGGAATTGATGAATACCTAGACGCTAAACGCCAGATGTTCCGCTATCAGGCCGAGGATGATATAGCGATTTATTACGCGGACAATAACTACTCGATATCTATTGCAGCCGCCAGCTCAGCCACGCATATCCCCTACATGGCCGCACCTGGAGCGGAAGTAAAAGGTGGGGATATTGTTGTCGGAAAGCAAAAGATTTGTGATGTGGCAGACATACGCCTGCTGGGCCGTCATAACTGGCAGAATGTTTGCGCGGCGGTGACTGCTGTATGGCAGGTTTCCCAGGACGCGACCGCTTTGAAATCAGCTATATCCTCCTTTGCGGGCTTACCGCATCGGTTGGAATTAGTGCGCGAGATAGATGGTGTGCGTTATTATAACGACTCCTTTGCTTCCGCGCCTGGCGCGGCAATCGCGGCAATGGATGCGATTGAAGGAACCAAAATTATGATAATCGGCGGCTATGACAGGGGTTTGGGGCTGGAAGATCTGGCCCGGGCTATCGTGATGCACAAGGATGAGCTAAGACGCCTAATTTTGATGGGTGCATCTGCTCACAAGCTGGAAAAGGAGCTAAAGGCGCTTAGCTTCACCACTTACGATATAGTCCTGTCTAAAAAAATGCAGGACATTGTTGAGCGTGCTAAATCCTGTGCCCGCCAAGGCGACTCGATAATTTTATCGCCTGGATTTGCCAGTTTTGACATGTTCAAGAATTTTGAGGATCGTGGCCTGCAGTATAAGGAAGTTGTTAACTCCCTAGTATGAAATATCGGCAATTTATTTTTGAGGACTATAACTTTGACGCCTCGGCTAAAAAATTAACCTTGCACTACAGCCTGGATTCGGAGCTGAGGTTTACGGAAACCTATCGGTATGATTTTGACTTTGCGGCCTATGATCCTACTCTACTGGACCGGGCTCTGCAAAATCTTTTTTTTATGGCTGGCGTATCTTATTACAAAACATTTTTAGCGCCAGAAATGGTGGTCAAAAAGGGGGAGCTGGACGAGGCTGGCGCCCGGTTTTTTGAGAAAACCTATCAAAGGGGCTTAGGCGAGTTTTTCTATGTGAACAATCTTGATCCTAATACCCCGATTGCGTTCCCGGTTAATGCTAATCAGGCCCCACCAGTTGCGGCATCTGTTCAAAACACCGGTCTTTTAGTTGCCATAGGAGGTGGTAAAGACTCCTTGGTTAGTGCCGAACTTTTACGGAAGAGCGCTGATAACGTAGCCACCTGGAGTCTAAATCACAAGCCCCAGCTTACGCCGCTGATAGATAAAATTGGCCTACCGCATTACTGGGTAGAACGTGAGTGGGACCCACAATTATTTACGCTTAAAGAGACTCCGGGCGTTTATAACGGCCATGTGCCTATCTCCGCAATATTTGCATGCGTGGGCAGCATTGTGGCTATTTTGTCTGGTCGACGGGACGTGGTGGTATCTAATGAGCAGTCAACCAATGAGCCAATGCTCCATTATCAGGGGGTGGCCATTAATCATCAATATTCAAAATCACAGGAGTTCGAACAGGATTACCAGGAACATCTTAAGCGCACAGTGGGCGATACCACGCGATACTATTCGTTTTTGCGGCCATTGTCCGAGGTGCATATTGCCGAGTTGTTCGCGCATGTCGGTTTCCAAAAATATCAGGATGTATTTAGTTCCTGTAATCGGGCATTTGTGCATGGTAACAGCCAAATATTTTGGGATGGTACCTGCCCTAAGTGCGCGTTTGTTTTCTTGGCTTTGACACCCTTTATCCCGCGCCGGCAGTTGGAAGTTCTATTTTCTGGCAAAAACCTATTGTTAGATCCGTCACTGGAACCAACGTATCGGCAATTGCTGGGTATAGAGGGCGACAGACCACTGGAGTGTATCGGTGATATTAAGGAGTCCCGGGCTGCCATGCGACTGGCTCAAAAACAATATACCGAACTGGCTCAATATCAATTTGAGCTGCCTGCCGGATATGACTACCACGCTTTAGGCACGCACCATATGCCCGAGGATTATTATCAGCTGCTTTTGGCCGCGTTATCTGCTTGAGCACGAGCCGCACGAAGAACATTATCAAATAGCGCGCAGACGGTTAGTGGTCCAACGCCGCCGTTTTCCGGGGTAATCGTAATGTCTGCCCGTTCACGCACATCAGGCGCTACGTCGCCTACCAGACCGTTCTTATCCGTAGCCACACCGGCGTCTACTATCACAGCTCCTTGCTTAATCATGGCGGAAGTGATGAGCCCGGGTTTGCCCGTAGCGGTCACTATGATATCAGCTTCTAACGTTAAGGCAGTTAGGTCAGCCGTAGATTTATCGGCTACGGTCACGTCGTAATTGCTTGCCTGCCACATTTTGAGCAGCGGTGAACCGACCAAACGGCCATGTCCGACAATCACAATCCGTTTGCCGTTAAGTTCAATATTATAGCCTGCCAGCAGCCAGCTAATGGCCATAGGAGTTGGCGCGTCGAACATCGTATTGGCGGCCAGCCCATCGACATCTTTTTGCGGTGCAACAGTGTTTAAAACCGCGTCTGTCTGGCTGGGATCCGGCAAAGGAATTTGAACGATAATACCAAAAGTCCGTGAATCTTGATTAAGCTGCTCAATCCGCTTTAATGCTTCAACCTGCGGTACGGTGTGCACCTCCACCTCTACCCCGATGTCTTCCCCGTACTGGGTTTTAAGCCGCATATAGGTATCTACCACAGGATCGGGATTAGTACGGATAATAGCCAGTTTAGGTATAACGTTACTAGCCTGCTTGAGCGCACGCACTTGTTGAGCCTGCCGCTCTTTTATAAAACCTGCGAGTTCTTTGCCATTTAGTAATTTCATCGCTCTATTGTAACAGAGGTAGCACCATTAAAATACGAATAGCGGAGAAACTGTGAGTTATTTAATAGTTATAACCATAACCGCACGCTACCATGGTATGGCTAACTAATTAAGGAGGGTCATTATGGCAGGAGCAAAACGAGGGTTCGCAGCAATGGACAAAGAAAAGCAACGTGAGATCGCCCGTAAAGGCGGAGCAAGTAGCCACAAGAATCGTCGTACGACCAAATAATTCCACGCGACCGAGCTTACCAACAGGGACCAGGCAGGTCCCTGTTTTGTTTAATGCAGCTTATTCATATCTTGCATAAACAGAGGTAATTTGCTAAAGTTCCCCGTAGTTTTGCAGTTATCCAAAATCGTAAACCAAGCTTTAGCTGTTTGCGATTTTGTGAGGAAACGGCTTGGTGGGGTAGTTGGAATTGCCGAGCAAATTTATTTTGTCGGCAATTTAGCTACCCAACCATCACACGTAGACGACGGGCCAGTAGCTCAGCTGGTTAGAGCACCTGCCTCTTAAGCAGGGTGTCGAGGGTTCAAGTCCCTCCTGGCCCTCCAAATATTGTTATTCTTAGAATATGAAAACACAAAAGGCCTAAAAGATACTGCTTAAAGTTGGTATTGTGCTGATTGTCATACAAATAGCTTGGTATATTGGCGTTCAAGTTTACCGGCTAAACTGAAAAGCTTGCAAGGCTTACTGCTGGGGTCGGAAAATGTTGCGGAATTCACTGAACAGATTGATGCTGCGCACAAAGACAGATGCATCCTGCGGCTGCTGCAAGCAAGCGTAAGTAAACAGCTGGGAAGTGTAACCTGTCTGCATCGCCTTAAGTATCTCTGATGAACTAATACTAAAAAAACGTGAGTTTGGTTTTATTAAATCATACACGGGGGTGGTGCCGATAGTACCGTCAGGGCAGTTATGGACTGCATAGGGAGTTATGACTTCACTGACTGGAGTTAGAAAATCGCCTCTGCTAATTGGATGAAAGGCATAAAGCAACGACGTGTCGCGGGGGGTAATCATGCGATTAACCGTCTTTGCCGCATCTATGGCGCCAAAACCCAGTTTTGCATCCCGTGCGGTTGCGGCAGGAATGGTTAATCGGTTAGTGTTTTCGGTAAGGGCCGCAACCAGCTGTAATGGAGTAGCCGTAGACTGCAAGCTTTTGAGGCGAGTAACCAGCCCGCTTACTAACGGTGTGGCAAACGAGGTGCCGCTGACGCTGCTTGCGTAACTGCTTGTAGGGTTAGCGGATGACCATGTACTGGTGCTGATTTGCGTGCCTGGCGCCATAATATCCAGGTTAACGCCCCAGGAGCTAAAGCTGGCTCGCTGGTTGGTGTTATCAAGCGCGCCCACCGCTACCACTTCAGGGTAGTTAGCAGGGTACAGTATGCATTCGCAGCCATCGTTGCCGCTGGCCGCCACCACTACACTGCCGGCCGCTATTGCCGCTTGGACAGCCTCGTGTACATACTCGTCGGACAGGTCGCTGCCGAGGCTGATGCTTATGACGTCCGCGCCTTGCGCCGCCGCGTAATAAATTGCCCGGCCAACACTGCGCGTGTCACCGTACGAATCATCATCTATAGCCTGGATGGGCAGGATTTTGGTGTTCCAATCAACGCCGGCTAAACCTTTGCCGTTGTTGCCTGTGGCGGCCGCCACGCCTGCCACCATGGTGCCGTGGGCAGTACCGCTGCCGTTCGGGTTTAGCTCGCCCGCTTGTGTCGAGTTGTCATTATTTATAAAATCCCAGCCATGCACATCATCAATGTAGCCGTTATGGTCATCATCTATACGGTTACAGCTCCGGTCCAGCGGCTTGGATTGGGTCGTACAATTCAACCTCGATGGGTTTTGGTATTTCGCGACACCGCTTTCATTATCGACTATGCCATCACTGTCGTCATCTATCAG
>JAICHO010000010.1 GCA_025924835.1 Candidatus Saccharimonadota bacterium
AAGAGGCTGCATATAGTTTATCGCCATTTGCAACGTCACTTAAACTAGCTCTAACCAGCCACTCCAAACTTTTGCGATGCGTTGTGAGATGTTTTAGCTCCCCACCAGGATTATCATAATATGCTTCCCATTCTTCCCACACGAATCTATTAAAATAACGTGCAGTCGCATCAAATATACTAAATGCTCTGGTTGCCTCAGTTACCGCAGTTCGGGAAGATTTAATCATTATGCGGGCCAGCCTGCTCACCATTTTCTGGGCCGCTTCTAAGGCGGCAGGCTTGTTCAATTCTTGTATGGCTCTAAAGGCGCCGAAGTCGGCTACATTAACTTCAATTAATACCGGTTCGCCGTCCTTATTTATAATAAAGTCCAAACCTAAAGGCGTATTAGGTGCTAGCTGACAGGCAGCCTCGGTTGCCTCACTTAATCTTGCAAGCATGTGATCATAAAAGCCGTTACCGTACTGCTTTTCTATTTGCGGCTTAAGCGATTCTAATAAATGCATATTAGCCCCGCGTTCGTGGTTTCCGGGTTGATATTTACGGTGAGATCTTACGAATGACCCGCAAAATCCATTAAAACCAATGACCCGCACATTCCATGCCGAATCTTTTTCGCCTTTAATCTTAACGGGCAGGGCGTCTATATATTCGCAGGCGACTATCTGCGGATAGCGCACTAGTAACTCGGATACTAGTCGTTCAACTTCAGAATAACTTTGCATACTTAAATCGACGAATCGCACCCCCTCTCCCTGGAATCCCTCCGATGGCTTCAGGACAAGGACATTTTGACCTTCTTCACTAACTAAGTGCTTAACGTTGGTACGATCTAGCTGCTGGCCTCTGTCAACCGTAGTCCATTTAGGCACTTTGATGCCACTAACATCTGCAAGTTTATATAAGTCAGGTTTGGGCTCGATTTTATAACTTTCCGCGCTTCTTAATAGGGGGATGCCAGATTGTTCCAAGATTGTTACCGTAGGAGTCTTATAGCCAAGCTCCTGACCGTGCTCTACCATATCTACAGGAATTGGTACGGCAAGATCAAAATGGTATGCTTCACCGTCACGCGCGAATATACCGCCGCTGCGGACGAATAAATTATCACTCCCTCGTATGGAATATATTTCGTCTGCAAATGTACCAGGAAATACAATCACAACATTTACACTAGGCTCGTTGCGTGCCCTTAATTCCGCTGCCGCGACTGACAATAGTTCTGCACCCTCAAAACTACGTCCACCATAGATGGCAAGAGTGGGATCGCCTGGATTATATAGTTCTTCAAAAGATGCGGGTACATGATCTGCCGATGATAATTCTCCCGAATCAGTACATACTAGTAGGCTCTCAAATTGCTCGCGGGGCTTAATCATATATTGTGGTGAAGTTAGGACACGCTGCTTAACAATAGTCCAATGCTAACAAATATATTACGATATACACAAAGTTTTATTTGCCCCGGTTTGATGTAGTATTAAACTGTGAGTCCGAAACTTATTAATATATTTTTGCCGGATGGGAATCCTAATGGGGTTAAGGTTACTGAAATTTCTAACCGGAACATCCGGGCTTTATTAATCCCACGGGCAAGATTGCAGATGCCAAGATTTGGGCGGAGCTTAATCAGCCAGCGCTGTATATATTGTGTGACCGTATTGGTGAGAAAGCATATATAGGCGAATGCGAGAATTTTGTACACCGTATAAAAGACCACGAGCAAAAGAAGGTGTTTTGGGAAATAGCCATTGCATTTGTAGCTAAGGACAACAGCCTTGAAAAGGGCGATATAAAGTACTTGGAATCGCTATCTGTAGAAGTAGCTAAAAATGCGGCCAGAATGGAAATTACCAACCTAACAGTTCCTTCAAAAAATAACTTACACAAATTCAAAGCGCTGACATTACCTGAATTTTTTGAGGATGTTAAGCTGCTGACTTCTACATTGGGCTATCCACTGTTTGATAAGATTGTAACCGACAATATAGAGCAAGACGACCTGTGGTACTGCAAAGGCAAAAACACCAATGCCACCGGCATTTATAACGAAGCCGGTTTTACGGTTTTGTCCGGTTCGGTAGTAAACGCCCTAAGTGCGCCCAGTTTTGCCAGCCATTTCCCTAAGGAGGCGGCTGAACGTATAGAAAAGCTTAGTAGCCATGGCAAGTTAATTTCTGATACAGAGGTTCAAATTGTATCAGACCTAACTTTTGCCAGCGTTAGCCGTGCCAGCGGCTTTTGCCTAGGACGTTCAAGCAATGGCTGGACGGACTGGAAAAACAAAGACAACAAAACCATGGACGAAACCCTTCGCCAACAACTCTAATTAAATAATCCTTCAGTCCATGGGCTTATCCAGGCGCTGGAGGTTCCTGAAGTGATGTTAGCCTTTTGTATACCATACTTTTTCGGCCGACCCGAAATGTATGTCGGATGCATTGTGATAGCGGGCGCGGAACGCTATTAACTATCTATTCTGCAATACTGCGCGAGCGGTAGGTCTAACCCTGACCAAAGTCTTGGTGCTTTTGCTATTAGAGCGGCGTTCAATATAGCTTGGCCCGAGTAAGCTCAGAAACTCACGAATTTTTAGTTCCGCTTCTGCACGTGGGACTTGAAATTTTTCTACCAGTGTCTGAGTTAAGAGGCCAGTACCAATAAATTGAGCTCCGCGGTCTAATAGTTTCTCGGCAACAGCATGTTGTATGTCATCTGCCAGCTGTATTTTTTGCCCTGAGTCCAGACCGAGAGACGTTTTAGTAATCCTTATTATTCTGCCTTCAAAAGGACGCACGCGTTCTTCTGGCTCTTCAGCGTCAGGATCTTGTTTTGTAGGTTGGTCATCATCCATTCCCCAGATAACTTCGGCTAATTCCGGATCTTTTAGAATATATTGTCGATTCCATCCCTCGCCTACGCAAGCAAATGGCTCATAGTTAGGGTCATATTCTTCAAAAAAGGCTACTAGCATTTCCCAGGCGGTGTGAAAGGTTTGTCGCGTTGGTACATCCCCAATGACTCTCAGAACCTTAGTAAATTCTGGTCCTGAGTACATCTCTACTTTGGTAAGTTTTTGATTATTTTGAGCGGCATTTACCAGCATTCTTAAAATGCCTTCTGCCACAATAGTAAGCTCGTAATCTTCTAATTCATCGGTGCTAGTTTTTTCTTGTTTGGGTAATAAATGCTCATGAACAGGCGGGCTTAAGACTTCTTCTGCCAAATCATAATCCGCTGAGGTGTATACCAAATCTGGCTGGTTTAGCAAAGACTTGACTACTTGCCGTGGATTTCTCTGGGTTTTGTCCATTTTAGGAATTAAAGGAGCGAGCCATTGGGCAATTAAACGGCGATGTTCAATGTCTTTTTCCAGGTCTGTTTTAAGAGCTGACAGTCCAAGCCGTACTTCGTCGCTAGCTTGTATATTGGCAGTTTCAAGTTTACGTCCTAGTGATTCGACTACATGAGTCGTAGGTTCTAGTGGATACTCCTCTCTTAATGTGTCGCGATGGATATTTATGGCACGTGCAATAACTGCTGCTAAGCCTAACTGATAACGATCAATACTTTCGCCAGCTTGGGTATAGCGCAAATCAGAGGCCAGCTCATATACCGCGCTTTCAAATTCACCAAAATCCATGGAAAACATTTATAATACATAAAAGTATAATTTGCAAGACGATGGCGTTATAATGTACCGTCTTTTTTGGCAGTGATCAAAGAGAGCCTAATAGCTAGATATTGACAGATATGTATTTAATGGTATACTTAAATCAATTAATTATTTTGGGATCAACAAATGCGTAAACCAGATGCAGTGGAAGTCGGTAATTCAGCAAACCAACGCTGGGGTTTAAGGACTTTAGCCCTGGCTGCGGCTTTGGCACTGGCAGCCTGTACGTCGCGTACAGGAAATACCTCTGCTCAACCACAGGGACTCCCCCGGTCGGCCAGTACGGAATCCACCAGCACAACTGCCAACGTGCCAACGAGTACCACCACCACTATATGTATAAAGCGGCCAGCAGCAAATCCTGCTATTGACGTAGCTACGCACGCGGCCGAAGCCTCTGTCATTACTCGTAATTATGAACTGGCGGAACGTTTGGTTGACACTATTGATGATGCTAAATTGCGTGACCAAGCAGAACATGCCGTGGACCTGGGTGAAGCTGAACAAACCGCATGGTTGGCGCTGAACGACGATAATTTTAGCCAGGCCAATGTTATGCTGGCATTAGTTGAAGCACCAGATCTTCATGCTTTGGCGGCTACGGCCATAGCCGACGCGCAGAATGAATATGAACTTTGGAACCGAAAGCCATTGGATACAGCAACTTGGTACAAGGCAGAAACGCAGGCTACTAACGATTGGTACAATTTAAGGATACAAGCCACTAGTGCTTGGTATGGCTTAGACCAACAGTCATCCGACTTCTGCCACGCGCAGTAAAGAATAAACCCAGCAGTAAGCAAAGGGCATATCGGGATGCCCGGCAATTGTTATCTGTATTTAGGACTCAGCGGGCACTTATTCGTAGCCCTAACTGCCGTAGATTGTAGGATTGGGCTATAAAGTCATATGGTTTAGACAAATGCGCGCGCTAAGGCTGTCTATATTCTGTGCTTACAACGCGACCGTTTCTTACGATCACAACTTTGGTTTTGTCGGTTGGCTGCTCTACCGTGCGCAAATTCGCGCATGAATCGCTAGGTGTAAGGGTAGGAGTGTTTATTGCTACCTTCTCGGGCTTAATGCATTCGCCCAAGGCTATCCCGCCAGCGATGATAGCCAAAATTACACCAACGCCGCCAACTAGGAGGCGCCGCTCAAATCTATCTATAAGTGGGTTTGGTGCAGAATTAGGTACAGGACGTAGTGGCGGCCGGGGAGATAATGGCTCGGAAGATATTTTAGGCTGAGGCGGAACAGGCGTAGGTCGTACTACGCCTCTTGGTGCTCCCCCGGCTGTGCTAGTTGCAGTCCTGGCGGTTCGTGATGGCAATGACGGGCCGCTTGGGACTGTACCCCCTGCAATAGATGTTAAGTATGGCGGCATAAATACGTCGTCTTTATCTTTTTTACGGCGCCGCACATAGGGGACGGGTATGGGTATAAACCACGGAATAGTTGCCTTCCATGGCCTGCCAGGAACTTCATAATGGGTTTCGACACGTTGTACTGGCACGATACAGACTAGTTCGGATTCGGTTTTGGTTGTTTCTTGTCCCGGTACCTGCCGACTGGCATATACCATAACTAAATCGCCGCGGTTCAGGTTGCCCAGCAGCAGTTGCAGATCGGCGTCAACTTCTGGAGGCACGGACTGAGGATCGAGATTCCATTGGTCAATCATAACTTCGACACCGCTCATGTCCCCGCGCGGCTGATACCCAAACTGTTCCGCATAAGACTTTAAAAGCTCTACTTGTGGTTCAGAAAGCTCGCCTTCTACCCCAGGTAATTGTTCGATAGTCACATCCGGCAAATTAGCATCATCCTTAAGGTGTTGGTACAAAGCAGCACCTCGGGCATTGGCGGTGCGGGTATTATCATCGCTGCGGGTTGTGACCCCGGCTATACCGTCCCGGGTAGCGTCTTCTGCTGAAGCTACGCCTTGGACTTTAAAGGTTATATTGCCCCATCCATCAGCCTTTAACTGGCTGGCCAGTGATTCTAAGGTGCCCACTGCATCTTCGTCTACTATCTCAACTGCTGGGTCATTATCAAAACCGCGGGCGTAAGGTGTTACGGCTATATGATAGGTGTCAAATTGTTTTGTTTCGATTTCGCCCGGGACGGGACGTGTTACCTCTATAGTACCTGGATGGCCCGGGCCAATAGGCGGTGCGCCGTGATCAATGTTTCCTTCCTTGTAAGTATTCTCTACAAAAACACGCCAACCATGGGCTTGACTGTCGGCGGGACGGTTTTCTACGTAAATATGAAGTAGAGCAGTCGCTGCAAGCGTTAATGCTAAACTAGCACGTGGTGCTACACCAATTTCCCACCCGCCGGCTTGTATGTTAGGTCCACTCACACAATTACCTCAGGGTTAATAAGTATATTGTGCTAAATTATTGCCAAAAGTCAACAAGGAGTGTGGTAAAGCGGGGGATTCAACCGACCATGGTTAATATAGCTATTGACAATTATACAATTAACTGATATTATATAAATCATGTATTGCATTGAAGGTGATGTAACAACCCGGCGGCGACCGGAAAGCTTCATTGGAGATTATGGCCTGCATCAAGTCGTGGCCATACCAGACGACTTCGCCGTAGTTACGCACACGTTTTCTGCAACCGGCCCCCGAGAATTTGTTATGGATAGTGCCAGAGAATGGCAAGCGGAAGGTCTGCCTGCTGAGGCTCCTATTGAGCTAATCAGCACGGTGGGAGCGGCCGAGAAATACGCAACACCTAAAACTGAGAGTGTAGTGCTTGAAAGCCCTGAAGAACCAAATCTTATAGATGCCGTTACAAGCCTGGTGCTAACAGACCGCGAACTACTTGCTGCCTGTATATCGCTGTGGAGGGAAAAGCGTCGTCCGTCGCCTAAGCGATACACCTCTGCCGAAGGCACCTTATTAGCTATGGTGGAATTTGATCAAGAAGTCGGATGGCGCCATCAGCACCAACGTGTCGCAGGCCACCGAAAAGTGAGCGGTTTAGTAACGCCTCGTGTCAGGAGAACGACAACAGTTACTCATATTGAGACAGTGGATAGGATAGATAACCAGGTATTGCGTGAAACAATAGACAAAACAGAAAAGCTAGAATCAGCAAACATTGCTATACGCCTCGGTAAAGCTTAGGGATTCCGTCCAATAGTGACGGTTTCTTGTGCCTGTCAGTCTGGGGCTATTGCCTATTATCGTGGTCAATTATGCTGCTACTAGGACGGACTGGATTGCTTCTACCGGAATATATACGGGACGTCTAATTCTGCCGCCGATTTCTACAACGTCCACGACTTCATCGGGGTGAGGCAAGTCGTCTATGTTTAATCTGGGATCTTCCAAAAAGCGAAATTTAGGTTCGACCATCATCCATACCAGCGTATCAACGGCTTTTAAGCGCCGATAAAGAACGCCGGATAGCTCGCCTTGTATTCTTGATCTACCGAACTCAACACGCGGCCAAATCTGGCTTTCCATGGTGAGCCCATCCGGCAAACCATATGAACGGTCACTATGAACTTCAAGTCTTGTTGCGCCGTAATAGTCCACATCAAAACCTAGCATACGCTGAAAATCTTCACCCACCACATCTCTTTGCCCGGGAGGCGTAGCGGCCAGGACTTCCTTTACGCCTAAGCAGGTTTCAAGTAAATTTTTGGGGGCAAACAACGTAGTACTCATAGTAGATTCTTTTCTAATGTAATACTATATCACAATATTAGAAATGAGGGCTTCGCTGACCAGAGATCGATATGTCGTGCGGATGTTACAAAACATGTATTATATCAATTATTATGTCAATATTTTTTAGACTCAGCGAGACATATGCGTGAGATAATTAAATAGTGAATACCATTACATGTAGACAATGCGGGGAAGAGATTGAAATTGATAAGGCGCTGGAGGGTCAGATTGAGGCGCGTGTATTGGCCGCGGCGGAACACCGGCACGCAGCCGAACTGGACAAAATCAAAGCCGAAGCGCAAGCTAACGCCAAACGCACGGCTGATGCGGCCGCTGAAATCGCCCGCAAGGAAGCCGCAGCCGAGCTAGAAATCGCCAGGAACCAGATGGAGGCAGAAGCCAACACTGCCCAAAAAAAGGCCCAAGCCGCCCAGGCGCTAACAATAAAAACATTGCGGGATGATGCCGAAAACGCCAAAGAAGAAAACAAACAGCTGCGCAGCGAGCTAAGCGATCTGATGAAACTGCTCCGAGAGGAAAAACAAGCCCGCGCCAACGCCGAACTGGAAGCTCAAAAGCAGGTAGCCGCGGAAACGGACAAAATACGAGACGCAGCCGAAAAGGCCGCCGATGAAAAACAAAGACTACGAATTGCCGAAAAAGACAAACAGCTGGAAGCTGCCAAACGGCAGGTTGAGGAAATGCAGCGCAAGCTAAACCAGGGCTCGCAGCAAATGCAGGGCGAAATACTTGAACTTGACCTGGAGCAATTGCTGGCCATGGAGTTCCGAGACGATATAATCACGCCGGTAGAAAAGGGAGTACGGGGAGCGGATGTTAAGCAAATTGTCAGAAGCACACGCGGTACCGAATGCGGCGTGATATTGTGGGAAATCAAGCGCACCAAAAATTGGACGGAGGGCTGGGTCGGAAAACTCAAAGACGATATGCGCGAAACCAAAGCTAATATACCCATAATAATTAGCGAGGTCATGCCTAAGGAATCGGACGGCGAGATTGTGTTGTACAAAGGCGTTTGGGTAGCCAAACCGGCTTCCACCGTAATCTTGGCGTCATTGTTACGTAAAAGCTTGATAGATGTGGGGCGCGAAAAGGCAATCGCTAAAAATCGTGATACCAGCGCCGACGCGCTTTATACTTTTGTCACCAGCCATGACTTCGTGAACCAGATCGAGGCTATGGTAGACGTATATATGGAAATGATAACCGATATCATAAAGGAAAAGGCTGCCTATGACCGGGTCTGGGCTAAGCGCGAAGCACAAGCCAAAAAATTGCTGGGCAGTACCGCGAACATAATTGGCAGTATGCAGGCGCAGGTAGGCTATGCAAGCATGCCAAAAATTAAAGGCCTGGAACTGCTTGGCCCAGGCGAAGATTAGCGGGGGCAGTAAGGGTAGGCAATATATATTACTGTCAGTGCAAGAATCAGCTGGCATACTTATGTGCATAAGTAAAAGGAGGTGTTATGAGTGATTGGTTTGACAAAGCTGAAGATATTAAGGAAGACGCGAACAACAAGGCTCATGAATTAAAAGGTAAGGCCGAGCAGAAGAAAAAGGACCTGGAAAACAGCAACGATTAATAGTTTCGCCAACCTCTGCCACGCTGCCTTGGCTTAAAGCCTGTATTTTGTGCTCTAACCCCCGCACTTTTGAGCATTGCCTCAAAGGCGGCGTCATTATCTGCCGGAGCTGCTGGTTGCTCACGTGAGGTTTCGGCGGCGGCAGGGTCGTATATCTTGGATGTATATTGGCCACCACCACGATGTATTATTTTTCCTTCCTCTTGCGCTTGCTTCAGCCGGTCTACAAGCAAGCTAAAGTCACGAGGTAATAGCCTGCTAACTCCTAGCACTTCACGCACGAAGGTACCTACATGAAAATCTCCGTGGCGTACAAAAAACGGATCCATGTCTATGCTCTCAATCGGTGGATAGTTTGCGTCCTCGGTTGGGCTATGGTCTGCTGTTGCCGGTTTTACAGCTTGTGATGGTGGACGAAATTGTGCAGTTGTTTGTCGTTCTGATGGTAATGCGGCTGGTATCTGGACAGGCGGTGGATCAAGGCTAACAACTGCAGCGGCGGGAACTTCCGCGACTGGTTCATTGACTGGGTCGTGGGGTTCAGCCAGGGGAGGTGATTCCGGGACAATGACTAATGTATGGGCCCGTGCTTTGGTGGAGCCCTCTCCGTCCCAGAACGCGTTTATGCCTTTGGCGGCCAAATGGTCGATAATCTCTTTCCTGATTTTAATGACAGTCTTTGATGGTAAACCCTCCAAGCCAGGTATGGAATCACGCATTTCTAAGAGCGTAGCACCGGGATGATCCAACGAAAAATGCAGTACACTTATCGCTAAGTCTGATAAACCCGCCAAAGCTTCTGAGTCAAATAATATAGACGGGGCAAGTGTGCTGTCCGCTGGTTCGGCCGCTTCGCTGTGCTCTGTTGGCATCTCTTCAACTACTGGCGGAGTAGGCGTTTCATTTATAGCATCATAGATTATTTGTAAGCCGCCAAAGGCCACATCACACGCGTCAGCCAGCCGATTGGTCCATTCCTGTGCTTGGTCTGACCAGCCGCCCTCTCCTGCTATGTGGCCCAATGCGGCCAGTATCTCTGGCGTAACTTGTTCTAAAAGTGCACCAAAAGCTTCTATTGCTGTTACTGATTCACCCGGGAAGTCCGTCATTCTATATAGCTTAGGTAGACTGCGGCATTTAAGCAAGCATAAGGGCTATGGCCTTAGGAGGCTCACATATATAGTAAAAATGTGACATAATATATTTATGACACAAGTGTCGGCTGAAGCCGCGGCAACCGTGCCGATTAATGTATTACCTATGCCCAAAGCAGCAAGTGAACAAGCGGCAAAACTGCTTATTGCCAGTGTATTGTCAGTCGAACTACCCGGACTATTGGTCACCATAAGATTTGATCAAAATCCAAGGTTACACCACGATCGGCTAGTTTTGCTAGCCAGGGAGGTGATGGGTGCCGCCAACCCCGATTTGCCAATTGCCGAAACCGATACCGGCGAACCATATCCCCGCAAAGATTTGGGGTTTCATGTTGACGGTCAAACCTCACGGCGCCGCGGTTTGTTGGTTCATACCAATGTAGACCTAGACAGCGATGTAGCCTGTGCCCACGCCTCAGATGAATACATTCACGTTATGGGTGATTCCATCAATGTCGGCATGATAGAGGCGCAGAGAATTGAGGCGCTCTATGCATTAGGTTTAACTGACCCTAGCTTGATGTCATGTGATGTATATACGGGCAGGGAACAGGCCGGGCAGAGCACGGTACTAGGCGTGGATGGCCAATACGATGTGTGGCATAGATATGCTACGGTTGCACATGACGGTTCACAGTCGCGCCGTATTTTAACCACAGACCTTTTTTATGATCGCCCACTCTAACAAGTTGTTTATGGTGTACTATACATACATAAGTAATTGTCACGTATTTGAGATAATGTAGTGATTCAAAGCAGATTTGAAATTCCCCGCGACGAGCATATTGCACCGGTGCACGATATATGGACGGGCGAGATACTAGATAAAAGGGCAGTCAGCGCCTGGGCTCGCAATGCCGGGGTTTTAACCCGGGTTTTTTGCGAACGTGAGTATTGGGATGATAATGTAGTGTCTCTGGAAGATGCCCGGCTTAAGCGCGAAGTGGTTGTGCTGACATCGCATTTGGGAAAATCCACATTGCGCCCTTGTCTGCAGGAGCCACCATTAGCACGGCCAATCTATATCACCGGCCAATTACCAACACTTACAGAACTTTTATGAACACGATTTATGAGTATGTATCGTCTTGAACATATTCAATCCAAATTCCATCAGGATCACGTATAAAGAAAAAATCATACCCATTATCACTGCGTTCGGGCTTGGTCGCGGGCAGGATCCCCTTGCCGGCTAATTCGCCATATGTTTCTTGGATAGAGTTAACCCTAATAGCGAAATGTTTGACGCCGACGTCATGTACGTTATTACCAATAGTATCCCGCGACATTGGATGGTCCGTCAGATCATCGTACCAAAATAGCTCTAGCTTAAAATTTCCCAGTTGTAATAATGCAATCCTTTTGTGTTTCTCGGGTTGATCAAGCCTAATAAGTGTTTCAAATCCTAAGTCCAAATAAAATTGTAACGAAACCTCAAAGTTGCTGGCCGTGACTGCAACATGATGAATTGAATGCATAAGACCATAGTACAGTCTCTGGTTAGCAAATAAAAATACCGGGATTTAGTGTGTAGGTTGGAGCTGCTCTGTAGGAGCCAGCAGTATGAGGGCACCCAGCGTATGTGCTAATGTTTCCGCTGAGTTAATAGCTGCATCGAGGTAAGCTTCTAAGGCTCCGTCGCCTTCTGGAATATCCGCGCGCAATGCTATGCCATAAAACCATCCGATTAACTTATTAATGGTGTGGGTGTTTGGATCACCAAAACTAACCGCAAAAACTGGTGTTTCGTCGCGCTGGTTAAATTGTCCATGCCAAAGTGCAATTGACCCGTGGCTTTCCTGCAAAGGCGGCAAAACTGCTGACTCGTCATCGAAACCCCAGGCTTCCATAAAAGCTCTATGATTAGGCTCTAAGATATTTCTATCTATGACAGGGCGGTTCACCTTATAATTATAGAATAATATCTAATTTTATTCCAAACCTAGGCCGCTTCTTGGCGTCTTTGGTCATCCTCCGGATTGTAGTCCACGACCGAATTGCCGGCGTTGGGTTCGCTGGCTTCAGCGGCCCCGGCTAAGCCTTCGTCATATTCCTGGTGCGGATCTATATTGGTGGCACTGTCGGTTGCTTGATGCGTTGGATCCAGGATGCTCTGCTGTTCTCTGACTCCCAGGCCTGCCGCAGAATCGGCTATAGGATCTGTTGGGTCGCTAAATGGCGTAGTATTGTCTTGGGGCAAGGGCTGAACAAGGCTCTGGCCCTCTTCTATATTGTCGTCCGTTGTATTATCATCTGGCATCTAGACTTCCTCCTTATACTGTTCCTGGATTTCCTGCAAGGCAGGACCCTGGTTTATGTCTTCATCCAATGTCTCGGGTGAGTCAGGCAGAGGTTCATTGGTATCGTGACCGGCATTAACTATTTCTTCCGGTACCTTAAATGTTTCTCCTATATGGTCCGGTTCTGTCTGCTGTGTTAAGGACTGCGTACTCTGAGTCGGTACCGCGTTATCCGGAGGTTTGGCGTCTGTGCTGTCGGTTTGATCGTCGTTCACGGCTTCCTTTCTGTTACTCAATCGCTAGTTAGTGTGGCAACCAGAACCAAATAGATCTATGAATAAATTCACAATCCTGGACCTTACATAATAAAAATGCTTACGGCTATCTGTTGTTGTGTTCAAAACTATGCTAACACCTACAAATTTGACATATTGAAAAATGCCTGTAGCATGAGTTATTGTGCCGTCTTATGCAAGAGGTGGAGGCACAGGAACAAACAAAAAGAGAGACTTTTGTTCCAATTATTTTGTAAATAGCGGGAGGTTATAAAATGCGCGTAACCGTATTAGCGGGTCTGTTTGCATTCATAGCTGTAGCTGCGGTCAGCAGTTCATCGGCCAGCGCTCAGACGCCGGATTTATTAGTAAGCAATGACATTCCAACGGCAGTTCTGACTAAAACTGCGCTGGAGACTATTGAGCCGCCGGCACCGGTGCCAACCAGGCCAGAGCCTGTAGTTCATAGTGTGGAACCTGACGAGACGCTTAGTACGATTGCTACGCAGTTTAATACCACATGGAATCGCCTATATAACAAAAACGACAAAATTACTGATCCTAATGTCATTGCAGTAGGGGACAAAATAACTATACCTTTGCCAGACGAACAGCTCGCAGAGCGCCCATTACCTACGCCACCGGTTGTGGCCGAAACACCTGCACCGGTTGTGACTACACCAAAACCAACTACCACAGCCGCTAGTTCTGCTGCGAGTGTATCGCTTAGCCGTGGAACCTCCGCTGGCAATCTGTATAGTCCCGGCTACTGTACCTGGTATGCCAAAAATATGCGGCCTGACTTGCCCAATAACCTCGGTAATGCTGATACGTGGGTCGCGCGTGCGGCCGCTCAGGGCATACCGACCGGATCGATTCCAAGAGCCGGTGCAATTGGCCAGCAAGGCATGCATGTTGTGTATATCCAACGTGTCAATAACGATGGAACGGTATTCATTAGTGAAATGAATTACCTTGGTCTTTACGTGATCAGTACACGCACCGTGCCCGCAAGTTACTTCCAGTATATATATTAAGTGCGACGATGCTTTTTAAGTAGTTCCTGCCGCCCCTGTTCCCATATAGCTGTGAACCTATTTAAGAAGTCAGTTATGATTTCCAATTCAGTTTCTGTGTAACTGCCCACTAATTTGTCCTGTGCTTTTCGTGTGCTTGCAAACATCGGGCCAACGGTCTTTACCGAATTTTTCTCCACGGTTATTAATACCCCCCGCCTATCATTAGGATTGGCACTACGCTTAATAAGCTTAGCTCTTTCCAGGCGATCAAGCATGGCTGTAGTTGCCCCGGAGCTGAGCCCTGTGTGGTGGCTCAACTCTGTTGGTGTCGCTATACCTTTAAAGAACAACAGTGCCAAACATTCCATATCAGTTACATTCACGCCAAGTTTACTGCCTACAGTGTTTCGAAACAGCACAGTACTAATACCATATTCACGAGCACCCATTATAACCTGGTGTTTTAGTTGCTTTTTCGTCATTCGGTTCATATATAATTCTTGACAGTATCTCTAGTTTAAAGTATCTTGATTATACAGATAAATCATTAACAATGCAAGGAGCTCCATGAAGCCTAAAAGTATTTCAGCACTCGTTTATAAGGTAGTTGATTTGGATAAGACACTCGCGTTTTATGAAAGCCTAGGTTTCAAAGTGGCAGAAAATAATGGGCGTATGGCAAAAGTGTATGTTAACTGGTTTTCGGCCGAATTCCACTTAACGGGCGACATAGACGGAAGCCCCAAGGACGGACCATTGGTTCTGGTCAGTGTTGACATTGATGAATTTTATAAAGGCGCCATCGCGGCCGGGCATACGCCAGAATATGAGCCGCAAGACACTGGTAATGGCCGGAGGGAATTTGCTATTCGTGACCCGAACGGCTATCTGATGGTGTTTTTTGAGAAAAAATAGAGCGTACCTATGATACTAAGAATGCTAGAGGTTTCTTGCAATGTGCATGACCCGCAAGGTGGGGAGTCTGCCGCGTAACTAACTGGTGCTAAAGAATTTTTTGAAGTAGAGCCGGCATACGATACATTCCGTACCCGATTGCCCACAGATGACCCACTGCCGGCATAATTATATTTTCTACTCCTTCAATAGGCATAGTGCTGCCTGGAACTATTTCGTCAATTCCGGCAAAGGGTGTTGTGAGCAGGGTAGCATCTTTGTGGCTTGGGGTCATTCTGGGGATAATAACATCTTCACAATACTGTACACCTTCATAAAAAGTTTGGCTTTCCGTACTGCTTCCCAGATGTGCGCAGCGTTCCAGGGTTCTAGGATCCATAGCGGCTAAATCACCTCGACGCACACGTCCGGAATGCCCCATTACTCTAACGCGAGAATCATCCAACTCATTACGAACGGCAAGTGCGAGCCAAACACCGGCACTGGAAGCATGAATCAGGAACCGATCAGCCTCACCCATTGAAAATAAAATAGCCCCGGCTTGTTCTGCTATACGATCGCGCAGGTCGGCAACTGTTTCGGCTTTACGCCAATTAACGTGAGCCGCAGTAACCCTAATGCCCAGTTTGCGATGATGGTTAAGTATTATCTCTTCGCCGTGACGTAATGTCCCATCACCCAACCCATTCAAATAAAGTGAATTTACTTCAGGCATTAATGAAATAATAGCAAATACCTGTACTAAATGTTTATATCTGGCTTACTATTATGGGCATACTAGAGCCAGTGTAGTGTTATTATGAGTGCATGAAAATCAATCATGAGATAGGAAGTAACGCCTCATTAGTACTTTACGTTATATTGATGATAACTGTTGTAGTTGTGGTGGATATCTTATTCTTTAGACATCGGTTTCGCGAACGGCTGATAGCAAATATTGCAATCGTACTGGTGTTTGCGGCCTTTTATTTAATGCTTCTGAGGCGCGGATAGGTCTTTAATAAAAGTTCTAACGTACAACTTGATCTAACGAAAATTAGCAGACATAAAGGACAGGCTGGAGATAATGGATGAATATAGATTTGTTATGAACCATCCTGACTTTGCCAAAAGCAAGATGGGTTTAAATATTTTGCTGGTTTAAATTGTCTTTTGGGATCTCGGTCGTAGCCCAAATATCATCTGTTGTGCACTGATAAACCGTTCGGTCGTATTCTTTGTTGTCATTGTTTGGATTATGACTAATATCCCAACGTACTTTTTTCATAGGTTGATGGCAAACAGGGCATTCCATAGTTCTATATTAACGCTTTTTTAATCTATGGCTGAGCACGAATTTATGTAGAGTGACTTTTTAGTTTCTGCAATACAGCCTTTAAAGCATCTTCTATTTCATCAACTTTATCTAGGTGTTGCATTAATTCGTCGGCTGTAAAATCATATCGTTGGCCGTGCGTTTGTTGTGTACCGTCGCCGCCAGATTCGTTGCTGACAATAATACGAGCCAGCTTTGTTACGGGATCTTGCAGTAAGTGGCGGATATCGTCTCTTGTCACCTCATCTCCTTTGGCGAGAAGACTGCCAACTTGCTCTGCATCCGTGTTGAAAGTTAGCTGGATATTATTGTAGTATTCAGCCTCCTCGTTATCTGTTGGTATGGTTTCGATGGCCCATGTGCGGAGTACTGCCGATTCGCCCGGGGGAGCCTGCACATCTATTGTCATTTCAAAACGGGAATTTGCCGATGGCTTTGTGATGAATCCAGCGCTTAGTTTAGCCGTAACGCTGTCGGGCACTTCTTTTAGCAAGTCATCCCAGGTTTGCATGTTCATGGCCAGTTGGTCACTCATGTTAATAAGTTCGGAGCCGACCTGTTTTGCTGATACTGCTAATTTTTCAGTCATATCGCAATCATAACATAAACCACCCCAGAATTATTTCATGCTTGGCTGCCCTTAAGTGACGCACTTCACAACCTCCTTATATTATGACAGTTTGATGCACAATGCTCATTATTCGCCTCCTTCTACAGCTTTACTGATATCGAGACACTGTCGTCATTAGCTTCCAGGCCAGACGGGTTGTCCTTTTGTAACACCAACGTACCGTTACCGCGGGTTGCTGATGTGTAGGTAAGTTTTACCGAAAATGGCACAAGTATGTCTGTCATCCAGTTGCCTTGAAGTTGCGCTGCGCCTTGAGCAATCACACCGCCTTTATCATCCAGTAGTTTTACCGGAAAACTGGCTTCAAAAGACCAGTTACCCGGAACTTCACCCACCACCATGACCGGACTAGCAAGTTCGCTGTTGCTGGCGGGGGTGTAGACTTTAATCCGCACACCTTTTTTGGAAGTGTAGTCATTATTAGTCATTGGGGTTTGTATCTTTTTGGCGGCAGACAGATCCGCGTTCAGTTGAGTGATTTGTTGGTTGAGATCGTCGATTTTGCGATGCTGCCAGATGTATGTGCCATAAATCAAGCTACCCACAGCTAAAAATGCGGCAACCCACAGCAATACCTTGAATGCAGCGTTCCCCCCATCGGTATGGCTAAAGACAAAAATTTTCACGATTTTTCTCCTTCCTTTTCAAATCATTAAAACATGACGATTGTCCTATTTATCTCTACTTTCTCTGCTCATAGGCAACCCTCAGCTTATCAGCTACCCATTAGTGTGAGCCGATAAGTAAACAGCTTCAATGATCACGGTCACATCATTAGTGTGAAATTTAGGTGTTTGTTTGGGTTTATTGGGTATGCTAAAGTTCTAATGTCCCAGATAGCCGATAAAAAATAACAGATTCAAAATGTATGCATGCCCCTAATGGAAGTACTTCGCAACTTTTCAAACGTTAATGACGTGGTTTTAGTCGTCTGACTTCGCTAACAATTTGAGCTAAAGAAAACGGACTTATTGTCCAATCAACTATTAATGGATGATCTAATATGTCGGAATAAGTGCCAATTTCGACTGACCACTTCTTATCTGAACTAGTGCCAACTGTGACAATCCTTCCGGTATTATGTGGATCACTTAGCTGTTCGGGAGAAGGGTGTAAACCAATATCACGTCTGACAAACCCATGCATATTTAAGTAACGATAACATTCTTTCCCATCGCCCATGCTTGAACCTAGGCTGGAGTCTAGAAATGCTACGTCAATAAGATCCGGGGTGATTTTACTCGTATCAACAAGATCTTTAACGTCCAAAAGGCTGCCTGCTGTCACGACTACAATCCCACCTTCTTTTTCGAATGCCTCAGCCACAACTATTCTATAAGCTTCCTGATCGTCGACGATTAGACCGCGTACTGGTTGTAGCTCAGACATTACTCAAAAATACCACCATATGTACTATTTGCATATTGCTTATGCTTGGCTGGGGAGGAGGGATTCGAACCCCCGAATGCTGGGACCAGAACCCAGTGCCTTACCACTTGGCCACTCCCCATCGCCTAAAAATGAGACAAAACTTGTGGTTTTTTCTCATCACGCGGCAAAATGGAATACATTTTGTCGGGCTGCTCTTTTTCCTTGGCAGCAAGAGGTGATTATACTAAACAAAACTATTTAGCACTAGGGCGCAGAACGAGCCATAAAACGGTACAATAGATTGATGCGGCGAAAATACAGTAAATTTATTGGTGCTTTGGGAGCAATAATCTATGCGGGCATATTTATACATGCTCCTAGTTTTCCAACGCCAGATAAACTGCTGGTATTTGCCGCGCTGGTTGCTATGGTATTTGGGCAGGCAACAGAATTACTGAAGCGGTTTGTGCCGTTTGTTGGCTTGCTATTGGTGTACGAATCATTCCGTGGCATTGTACCCAGCCTGAATGCCCATGTTAATTACGGCTTTATGATTGCGGCAGACAAGCTGCTATTTTTTGGCCACCTGCCAACCAAACTACTCCAAAACGCACTTTGGCATGGGCATGTCATGTGGTATGACTTTGTGTTTTACATCGCTTATATGTTGCATTTTGTATTGCCATTTGCTCTAGCCGTTTTAATTTGGAAAACTAGGGAAAAGCACTATTGGCGCTACATTACGACATATATTACCGTGTCGTTTGCTGGCTTTATCACTTTCTTGGCTTTTCCAGCCGCGCCGCCGTGGATGGCTAGTGGCAAGGGTTTGATTGAACCTATTACGCGTATATCCAGCAATGTTTGGTACACGCTTGGTATCCATGATTTTCCGAGCGTTTATAACAAGCTTTCGCCTAATCCTGTCGCTGCCATGCCCAGTTTGCATGCTGCTTATTCACTACTATTTGCACTATTTGCTACAAGGCTTTTTAAGACACGCTGGCGTTACCTGGCATGGCTGCACCCACTGTTGATATGGGTTGGCACCATCTACCAGGGCGAACATTACGCTATAGATGAAATTGCAGGCATTATCTACGCTGTCTTGGCCTATTGGTCGGCGCCGTACGTATTGTCCGCTATTCAAAAAAGCTGGGCGGCATTCAGCCACAAATTCTTGGCTCGCAATCAGAAGCATGCTAAAGTAAAAGCACTTTAACAATGTAACAATATAAAGAGCGCGGGAAGAGATCTAGCTCGTTGAACCGCCAGCAACCTATTCGCTATTCAGCGAGTAAGGTGCTCCATCTAGTCCGTGTGTACGGAGAAGATATTAAGCGTTACCCTTAACCTTCTCCATATAAACGGGGAAGGATTTTATTTTTATGGGAGCAGTAAGATTATTTACCAGTGAGTCAGTGTGTGCCGGTCATCCGGATAAAATTTGCGATGCTATTAGCGACGCGATTTTGGATGCGGCGCTTGCCCAAGACCCGTATTCTCACACGGGTATTGAAGCCGTTGCCGGTGCTAATCAGATCAGCTTATTTGGTGAAATTAAAACCCACGCCACACTTGACTACGAAAAAATTATTCGAGATAAAATTCGGGAACTTGGCTATACCAATCCGGACTGGGGATTCTCAGACCAATCGACCTTCCGTAGTTATTTGCATGAGCAGTCTCCGGAAATCGCCATGGGCGTGGATAGTGGCGACGGAGCTGGTGCTGGGGATCAAGGAATGATGTTTGGTTATGCTTGTCAGGAAACCCCGGAACTCATGCCACTTCCAATCGCGTTAGCTCACGCTCTGACCAGGCGTATTGACGAGGCCCGTGAAAAGGGTGAATTAAACTGGCTGCGTCCAGATGGTAAAGCTCAGGTAACCGTACGTTATGAAGACGACAAGCCGGTTGCCATTGAAAAACTGGTACTCGCGGTCGCGCATGATGAGGCAACGACTGCCGAGCAAGTACGTGCTGACGCGATTAGAGTAATTGTTACGCCCGTTCTAGAAAAGTATGAATTTGCACTGCCCAAAGATACCGACATAATCGTAAATGGTACTGGCCTATGGCATATACCCGGTCCGGAATCTGACGCGGGGCTCACCGGGCGCAAAATTGTGGTTGATGGTTACGGTGGTTACGCCCGTGTAGGCGGTGGTGCCTTTAGTGGCAAAGAACCAAATAAGGTTGATCGCAGCGGTGCCTATGCGGCCCGCTACATTGCTAAAAATATTGTTGCCGCTGGACTCGCCAGCAGGTGTGAGGTAGGGCTGGCCTATGTCATTGGTCAACCTCGTCCCTTGATGCAGACGATTGACGCCTTTGGCACCGCGACTGTTAGTGACGAAGAGCTGTATGCTTTCAAAGATAAACTGATTGATACTTCAGTAAAAGGTATTATAGAAACTTTGGATCTACGGCGCCCTATCTATGGCCAAACTAGCGCCTATGGCCACTTTGGCAAACAAAACTTGCCCTGGGAACAGGTAGTCAACAACCTATAGACAATGATCTAGTGAGCATCATATTGCGTATATTCATGTAATATGGTATAATTTACTTATGACAGGTCGGTCGATTAACTTGAGGCATATGGCTCTGGCTGTATATGGTGGTGGTTTAAGTCCAGAGGCTGCCTGTGAAATGTACGATATACCGGCTGGCGAACGCAATAAGGTTATTTGCAATATAAAGACAGTCAAAATCGCTAATCTTTTAGCTGATCGATTGGTCAGTATGAGAGCCACGCATCCACCGTATGGAATGATGCGCTACAGCGGACCGCCCACGGAATTATTGCCAAATCTGCATACTAAAGATTTTGAACCTGTGCCGTCCCACCCAAGTTTACGCGACAAACAACCGGATCAAATCGTTCCCGCCAACTATGCCGACGTTATTAGACAAATGGGCGGTCACCTGATAGATACACTAAAATATGGGGTTGCTGCCGAATACGAATCCGGCAACACAGATATCTTTACACTTCCTGCCGTGCCAAGACCCCTAAAACATTTGACCAAAGGCTTTGGTACCAGCACAACTAATATGGAAAATACACTGCTGACGATATTAAAGCAGTATACCGATCAGACCGGCGAACTACCTACCTACGGCACATTCAGGCGCTGCAGTGAGGGAGCAACGGCCTTTATTTTGCGGCGGGCGGCTTTAAATAAAGAAAACGATGCAATACTGCACGAATTTTTTGACCATGGCTACGATCACGCCACCGGACAGTTAGTTATGGGGTTGGATATAGAAAGAGAACGGTTTGATGTTATCGAACCAGCTTATAGTGAAGCTATCAAATATATGTATATTCCCCCGATTGCCGTCCACACAAGGTGCCCGGCCATGATACCGCTACCACATGAAATCGGTGAGATACCGGACGATGCCATGGATGTGCCTATCGCGACTGTTTATGGCCACTATCTAGCTGCTATTGCCTAAAAAACGTCTCAAAAAAGATCAAGATCTCGTATATCATCCGGCAAGAAACCTTTTGGGTGTTTGAAGCCGGCTTCCCATTTGGTGCCCTGCTGGTAGCCGAGATCCTTCATTAATTTAGTTGGCGCGTTACGCAAATGGAGCGGAACTGGCAGATCCGGGTGATCGCGAGCGGCTTGCAAAGCTTTAGCCATAGCGTCATTTACGATCCGGGATTTTTCACATTTAGCCAACACAATGGCACAGTGGAACAGGTTGTATTGGCATTCTGGCATGCCTAGGCGCTCCACGGCCTGGAAGGTGGCGACAGCTAAATTAAGGGCAGGTGAGGCGGCAATTCCGACATCTTCAGACGCGAACACAACCATTCGGCGGGCGATAAATTTGGGATCTTCACCGGCTTGCAACATACGCGCCATGTAGTACAACGCGGCATTGGCGTCAGAGCCACGCATGGATTTTATAAAGGCACTAATAATGTTGTAGTGGTTTTCGCCCTTTTTATCATAACCTGGCATATGCCGCTGGGCGGCTGTTTCTATAATTTCGGGTGTGATCCTGCCGGAGGTTAATTGCGCGGCTAGTTCCAAATTCCCCAGCGCGACACGTGCGTCACCGCCTGATAACTCAGCCAACAGGTCAATGCTGGTTTTAGGCAATTTTTTGGCAGTTAATTTTAACTCTTTGGCAGCCCGTTTGACAACAGTGCTAATAGAAGTCTTGTCAAGCGGTTCCAATACTAATACACGACTACGGCTTAAAAGTGGATTTATCACCTCAAAGCTTGGGTTTTCAGTAGTTGCGCCAATCAAAACTATGGTCCCGTCCTCAACATAAGGTAAAAAAGCATCCTGTTGGGCTTTGTTAAAACGGTGAATCTCATCCACGAACAAAATTGTCCGTTGCCCAAGTCGCTGATTACCTTTGGCGTGTTCTATGACTTTGGTTACATCGGCCTTACCTGACGTTACCGCACTGAGTTCTATGAATTCGGCATCGGTCTCTTCTGCAATAATCCTAGCCAATGTAGTTTTCCCCGATCCGGGTGGTCCCCACAAAATTAAGCTGGTAGGCTGCTTTTTAGCGATAATTTCTTTAATAATTCGCCCATCGGCCACTAAGTGTTCTTGGCCGACAACGCCAGCTAGGTTTTTAGGTCTCATGCGCTCCGCCAAAGGCTCGTTCATATGTCCCAGTATGCACCGTTAAAACACTAAAACAAGCCTTTATTATTGACAACAAATATAGATATATTATTTAATGGCCGAATCCATACAATCCGTCACCGCACCGTCAAATGCAACAGTGGTTTAAGCTCGCAGTAACACGTCGTAGCGTACTGTTCGGGTCTTTTGACTATTACTATTGTGTGGATTTTATGCTTATGTTATAATAAATATTAAGTAAGCGCTGATAAATGCGGCGCTTTTTTAAATGTATGACTGACAAGCTACAAGATCCAACCAAGATCCGGAATATCGCGATTATCGCGCATGTTGACCATGGTAAAACGACGCTTGTTGATGGCCTGTTAAAGCAATCGCAAACGTTTCGCGACAACCAGGCCGAAATGAATCAAGAACTGATTATGGACAGTGGCGACCAAGAGCGTGAACGGGGTATCACCATAACAGCAAAAGTTACGGCCGTGCAGCATAATGACTATAGAATTAACATCATTGATACGCCTGGCCATGCCGACTTTAGTGGCGAGGTAGAGCGCACGCTTAATATGGCTGACGGCTGTTTGTTGATTGTTGATGCGCAGGAAGGCCCAATGCCGCAAACCAAATTTGTGCTGGGCAAAGCTTTGGCAGCCGAGCTTAAGCCGATTGTAATTATTAATAAAATTGACAAAGACGGCAGCCGTATCGCAGAAGTAGAAGATGAACTGGCGGACCTGTTCCTGGAACTAGCCGTACACGAAGATCAGCTGCATTACCCCGTTTATTATGCGATTGGACGTGCTGGTAAGGCTTGGCAACAGCCACCTGCAGACCCGGACGCTGATGCGGATCTTTCATGTATATTTGACGCCATCATTGAGCATATTCCAGCCCCAAGCATAGAAGCTGATAAGCCCTTCCAGATGTTGGTCACGGCACTCGCGTGGGATAGCTTTAAGGGAAAATATGCTATCGGCAGAATTACCCGGGGGAGCGTTAAAGCTGGAGACACGGTCACTTTGTGCAAAAAAGACGGTAGCCAGACCAAATCCCGAGTTGACAATGTGTATATGAGCCATGGCGTCAGTAAATCTGATGTGCCGGGTGGCGTTGCCGGTGATATTGTGCAACTAACAGGTATAGCAGAGGCGCAAATTGGCGAGACAATAGCCGACGCGACACAACCGGAAGCCTTGCCGATCATGGAAGTGGAGGCCCCAACCTTAAAAATCTATTTGGGCCCCAATACCAGTCCATTCAAAGGCACTGAGGGTGAATTTACGACCAGCCGTCAAATTGGCGAACGTCTGAAAAAAGAGCTGGAAGTCAATGTCGGTTTGCGCGTTGAAGAGCAGGGAATTGGATTCTTGGTATCGGGACGCGGTGAATTGCACTTAAGCGTTCTCATAGAAACTATGCGACGTGAAGGTTATGAATTTGAGGTCGGTCGTCCACAGGTAGTAACCCGTGTGAGGGATGGTATTACCGAAGAGCCCATTGAGGAAGTTATTATTGAGGTTCCAGCCGAACATGTTGGTGCCGTTCAGATGGAACTGGGCACCCGCCGGGCCACATTAAAAGAGCAGTTTGCCAGCCCCAAGGGAGTGACCAAATTGGTATATGAACTACCCACGCGCGCTTTGCTCGGTATGCGCAACACGCTGCTAACTAACACTAAGGGCACAATCATTATGAACAGCCTGATGATTGGCTACCAACCACTTGGTGCCAGCTTGCAACAACTGCGCAATGGGGTACTTATCGCTTATGAAACTGGTATCACCACGCCCTATTCGCTGCAGACCGCCGAAGAGCGGGGTATCGTATTTGTCGGGCCGGCTATCAAGGTTTATGCGGGGCAGATTATTGGCCTAAACAAACGCCAAGAAGACATGGAAATGAACGTTTGCAAAGCCAAGCACCTAACCAACATGCGTAGTAGTTCATCTGATGGTGTGGTGCAGCTAACCCCTCCAGTAATATTTAGCCTAGAAGAATGTTTGGACTTTTTGGAAAACGACGAACTGTTAGAAGTTACCCCCAAATCATTGCGGTTGCGCAAGCGGGAACTCGACCCTAATAAACGCAAGCGCTTAAAGTCGTAGCATGTATTCGTTATTAAGGTAGCTAATTTGGACTGCATGTAAACCTATGCTTAACTTGTTAAGTATGATTACTATTTCTGACGAACAATTTGAACAACTCATTAATGAATCTATGGACGAGCTGCCGCAGCAGTACATTAAAGGCCTGAAAAACGTAGCCATAACCTATGATGACGAACCAACCCCTGAACAACGCGAAAAGCTTAAGCTGACATGCCATCAGACTCTCTATGGATTATATGAAGGGATACCATTAACCAGGCGCGGCGCGAGTTACAGCTTTGTTTTGCCTGATAAAATCACCCTATTCAAATTACCGATGTTATTCGCGTCAGGTAGTGTTGGCGAACTTAAAAAGCAGGTTAAACACACATTGTGGCATGAAATCGCGCACTATTACGGTTTGGACCATGACCGTATCCATTATCTAGAGGGCAAGCATACCCGCTAAACTTGTACAGGCGACATGCTCGTGAAGGCATGCATGGCAATGCCGCCCATACTCTGCAGAGCAGCAGATCGTATTTCGGCATCACTTCGGGCTCGCACCATATAAATACCTATATTCAGCTCAACATCGCCGCTGGCTACAAATAGCGCACGCTGCATGGCACAGATCGCGTCGGCACCTATTACCGTTCTTTGCCAATTGTTTCCTCTTGCTTCCAGTTGGCGGCGGTCATTTAAGGCGGCGACTGACGCTAAAATATCATTGGGTGAAATCATGTTTCTAAGCAGCATCTGTCCGTCATAACTAAATGCGGTTCCCGACCTAACATCAGGCACCTGCGCCAAGCCTTTGCGAGCTATGACATAACTGTGAGCCGCTTCGACACCCGCCGCTCTTTGAACCGGAATGGCATGGGCTCCTTCCGCTTCTATAAATTCAAGTCTGCTGGATGAAAGCCGGCCAATTAAAACGCGAACGTCAAACCAGTCGCTTTCGTCGGATGCTTCGTAGGTATAACGAGCAGCCCATTCGCCGGGAAATAATTTACTTCTGCATTTTTCCGGAATGGCCGGAGCTTTTACTGTCATTATGAACACCTTAAAACATAGTTGTTAAAAGATCAAGAAATATTGACAATGTTTTTAAAAGAGAGACAACAAATCGCACTAATTTGCTATGATTAAGGCGTGAAACTGCATAGGGTCGGGAAAAAAGCAGACTGGGACCGGCTAAAAGCCAGGAACCGCAATAATTGGCAACGGTTGGCGGTATATACACATGGCATAATCACGCCTGGCAATGTCATTAGCATTACCGGTTTTATATTAGTTGTGTCCGGCCTGATATATGTATACCGCGATCAGTTTATTGCGGGTATTATTGCTATTAGCCTGGGACGGATTTTGGATATTGTCGACGGCGTTTTGGCAGACAAGACCGGCACCAAAAGCCCCTTAGGTGAAGTCATTGATGCCAGTATTGATAAACTTGAAATAGTCTTAGCGCTACCCGTGCTAGTTATTGCTGGCGTATTGCTGCTATGGCAAGCAGTAATACTACTAGCGCTGCACGCCGCCAACGCGCTGTGTGCGGGCGTAACCAAAGCCCGGCGCATACTGCCCCATGCATCAAGGACAGGCAAGTACGCTACAACCGCTCAATGGATATCAGTTGTGATGTATGGAATTGCCAAAGCCAACTCACGACATGCCAGCCCACGGCTCATCGGAGACGTTGTTTTTGGGTTATCAATAGTTCTTGGTCTTGCGGCTACATGGGGTTACGCGAAAAAAGCGTTTAGCAGAATATAAAACGCAAGAGTGGTAAATGGTATAGTTAGGGTGTTAATTGCCGGGAGAATGTAAACCATGGACATGGAAACTTTTGAAAAATTTTTAGGTTCAATCAATCTAAAAGCGTACCGCGATACCTACCGGCCCATCAAATTAGTGGAAATGGATTTGCCAAAGGACATTCAGGCACTGGAGGCTCTGTATGAGACGTACTGGGATCAGAGACGATTTATTGACTACGATGTGTTTTATCACGAATATCTCAATAGATACAAAATGCCCATAGATGCTTTTCGTACCAAAATCACCATGTGCCAAGATTGTTATTATCGTGGCTTGCCAGCCCGTATTTATCGCACGTGGGCTAGTATTATCACTCAAATCCATGCCGGCTATGTAGCCGAAGCGGTATTTGGCGACGGTACGGTCAATATGTCGGCCGAACTGGATCATAAAGGAGCTGATTTCCAGGTAGTATACAAGGGGAGCATTTTAAATTATCAAGTCAAAAAGAAGACGTTTAGCCGTGAGGTGCGTGCGGCAAAAGTTTCTAAAAACCCTATCCCAGGACAATTTATTGACATTGGCTACGAAGTGCCTACCGAAGACTATTTTGTTAATCCAAAACGTAAAAATGGTGAGTTTAAGCTACCATACTTGCGATTTATCGGTAACAAAGAACTCAAAAGATTGGCAAATGGGTTTGTGGTTTTTACGCCATATACATTTGAATCTGCCAAGAATGATATAGACCAAGCTTTAAAACAGGGTAGTTGAGGCTGGCGGCACGCTGGCTATAAACCGTTCGGCTAGCCGCACATAATCAGGATTAATTTCTATGCCAATATAATCCAGTCCTAATTCCTTGGCTGCAGCGCACTCCGATCCCGTGCCGGCAAACGGGACGAGTACCACCCCCGCCGTAGCTGGGGCGGCAGAACGAATAAGTTTTCGGGACAGTTGCAGTGGTTTTTGGGTCGGGTGTTTTTCGGTAGTATGCGTGCGATGATTTTTAAGTTGTATCGGGGGAAAGACGTCGTTACAGTCTTTACAAATAAACCAACGTTCGATCATACCGGCGCCTCCAGCCAGGGCGGCAATTTTTATGACATCACGCGGTAAAGCACCTGATGCATGCGCATTGTAAACCGTCTCCTTGGAATTTTTACTAAATCGGCCGGCGGTACCTTTGCGCACCTTGCCGGCGGCACCGCTTAGAAAGCCTTCGGTATACGGCTCACGCACAAGATCGCGGTTAAACAAGGGCTTATCTTTCCAGGCGCAAATTATTGATTCATAGCTTCGCTGCCAAAAGTTTAACGACGCGACGTTTTTATTGGTGTAATGCCAGATAAGCCACCGTTTGTTTAGGGGCAGTTCAACTGATAAGTAAGCCAGGATTTCGCTAAATCCATATATAAACAAAGTGCCGGTAGGTTTTAGTATCCTGATCGATTCATCCATCCAAGCTTTAGACCATTCAATGTAATCTTTTAAGTCTCGTTTGTCCTGATTATTACCGAAATCCTTACCAATATTGTATGGTGGATCAATAATAATAATGTCGCAGCTTTCTGAAGGTAGCCTTTTAAGTTCTTGATTTGTATCTCCAAGGATAAGGGTGTTAAGGGGTAGTTCGCTATAATGTTTGATTTTTTGGCTGTTAATATCAGTCGAACTGGGAGCCTGAGGCGACAGAGCCGATAGTTCCGCGTTATAAAGTTTGATGGCTCTGGATTTGTGACCAAGCCTAGCTAAATAACCTGCCTCGTGCAGCTTCGTCACATGAAAATGGGCCGTAGAAACCGAGGCTAACTTGAACTTATTAGCAATTTCGGCTAACGTTGGGGCATATGTTTTTTCTGCCGTGTAGGCAGCAATATAATGCAGGACTTCGGTCTGGCGCTTTGTTAGTAAAGATTGGTTCATGTCGGCTCCTCTGAACATAGCTTAATAGAATATTAATAGAAAATCTACCAATTCGAACTGGCGTACTGACAACATGTGTGAACAAATATGGAATTGCAGCGACGTATTGTATGTGTTATAATATAACAATGCCGTCATTGGATTTGGGCTATTGCTCAATGCAAGAATATAAAATCGGACAAGCTGACAGACTTATGCCCGAAGAACTCATTCTAAATGAGCTCTATTTACTAATGGTTGCCGTAGAAAAAATCCCGAATTATAAGCTTCATGGCAGAAGGCAAAGAAACTGTGCGGCCATGCTGGCTTGCAAGGAGTTGTGCGAGGTATATGAAATAGAAAAAGATGATAGCGGTTTATACGCAGTGGGCTTTCATGTAGTGGATGAAGACAGAGAGATAATATGGGGGGGTACCGGTGGGAAGTTTGGCAATGGCTACTGGAATGAAATGGAGCCAGGCGAAGACCTGGGTATTGATGGTGAGGTTGTCGTAGCCGGCTACTTGCAGGGCCTGCCAGAGTCTTTAGATGATGAAATTATGTCATTTTTTGCCAGCCAAGCTGCCCCTGTTACTACTAGCTAATTGATACATCTACCCAGCACTAATACTAAAAGCGTAAAAGTATTGCAATAGTGTAGAAAATATGTTAATATATAGACATGTTGACGCGTGGAGGGCGCACGAAGCTCTCCAGGCGTCGTGCGCTTATTATTTTACCGCTGTGGAGCGCATGTTTAGTATGGATGTGGGCTTGGTGGTTACACACCGCCCGCATTAATTTCTTGCCCTTATTTATACCTCTCACACTAGCGCTTTTATATGAGTTTGCCATTTTGCCTACGGTATTTTTATATTTTGTATTTAGAGCAAAACTACCTCCCAAAAGAATTGCCCCGAAAGGTAAAAAAGTAGCAGTCATATCGCTATGTGTTCCATCTAAGGAATCCATAGACATAATAGAACGGCAACTAATAGCTATGTCACAAATCACGTATCCGCATGATAGCTGGATACTGGACGAGGGAAATGATAAGAACATAAAAGCACTAGCTAAAAAATATGGTGTCAAACACTTTAGCCGCAAGGGTATAGAAAAGTACAATCAAGCCACGGCGCCGTTTGCGGCTAAGACCAAAGCCGGTAATGTCAACGCATGGCTGGACCGTGTCAAAAGACGAAGTTATGATTTTTTTGTACAATTTGATATTGACCATCTGGCGCATCCAAATTATTTGCATAAAACGCTTGGCTTTTTCAGAGATGAAAAAATAGCTTGGGTGCAGGCTCCGTCAGTATATGGAAATCGGACAAACTGGGTAGCACGCGGTGCGGCCGAACAGGAGTTGGCGTTGCAGGGACCGCTGCAGATGGGGTTTTATGGTCATAGTAAAACGCCGTTCATTATAGGCTCGCACTGCACGTATCGTATGAGCGCTATCAGGGAAATAGGGGGTTTTCAGCCGACACGTGCAGAGGATCATCTGGATACGTTAGTACTGGCCAGTAAGGGCTATGACGGCGTGTTTCTCCCGGAGGTTATCGCCGAAGGTGACGGTCCCGAAACACTCAGTACATACTTGGCCCAACAGTTTGCGTGGGCGTACAGTATGTTCCAGGTACTGATGTACCACACCCCGAAGCTGCTTGGAAAAATGCCGCTACGCAAAAAAATACAATTTCTGTTTTCACAGACCTGGTATCCGTTGTGGAGTCTTTCGTATTTGGTTATGTTTTTTTGCCCTTTAGCTGCGTTGGTTATTAACAAAGAAGTGGCGCGTATGAATCGGCCGGATTTTTTGATTCACTTCGTGCCGTTATTTGTATGTTCCTTCCTGGTGTGGTGGGCGGCTCGTCCCTTTATGCAGCCCCGCAAACTTATGCTTTCATGGAGAGGAATGATACTGCATGCAGTGCGTTGGCCTGTGATATTACGGGCAATACTAAACGCGCTCTTTAGAGTTAAAAAGCCCTACATGATAACACCCAAAGGCGCATTTTCACATACGGCGCCCGCACTCAAAACTTATAAAGCTTTTCTATTGCTGGGACTAATGAGTGCCAGCGCGGTCTTATATGCTACGATGGCGTACAGAACCGCAGCCCTAGAAAGCCAGACAGTCTTTGCGTTAACGAACGCTTCGTTTATGTTGCTTATTTGCTTCATAGATATTGATTTAAGGTTGCGGGCTCTTAAAACCAAGTGGTATCGATTGTCCATCGATTGGTTTAAGCCAGTCGCCGCCACAACTGGGTTGGCAGTGATTATGGCCATAACGTTTTTGAATACGCCATTTGTTGTAAATAATCTGGCATATGCCGGTAGTCTGCCCGTTGCTCAATATACTCAACCTACAAAGCTAGTCCCAATCGATGACATGACCACCCAGCAGTTAACGAATGAAATAGCGCAATTGTCAGGCCCAAGACAGCAGACAGTGCCGGAGATTGGAATCTTTAACCCTGGTGATGGCAACCCTCGCTCTGCTCAGCGCTACATCAGGCATGTTTTTGTTGATTGGAATAACACGCATGAGTTAGCCAAACAAATTCTTATCACGCTGCGAGGTAACAATGTGCCGCTGGTCACGCTGGAACCGCGTGGCGAACAAGACGGCAATCTGCTCCTGACCAAAATTGAAAACGGAAAATACGATAGCCAACTGCAAGAAATAGCTACTATAGTTGGTGCGACTAAACAACCCGTATATATACGCTTTGCTCACGAAATGGAGCTCGCGAATCTCTACCCCTGGGGTGCTCAAGAGCCAGGCACGTACGTTGCGGCTTATCGTCACGTGGTAACATTCGCACGTAGTCATAATGCGGGTAATGTTAAATGGGTTTGGTCACCAGCCGGCAATGATGGCGCTGAAGCGTATTATCCGGGAGATGATGTTGTTGATGTTGTTGGTACGACCATTTTGTATGATAGATACTGGTATGGCGACGACGAGCCTGCCTTTTCCGAACTGGCTCACAATCGTGACCGACTCTTTATGTTTCATAAACCTGTATGGATCGCGGAATTTGGCGTCGGTACGTACGACATTGCCTACCAGCAGCGTCTGGTCAAGGATGCGCTTGATAACTTTAAGGGAGCGGGCTACTCTGCGTTGGTGTATCTGAACATTCCAGACTCTAACATCGTGGGTCCTGATTACCATTTGCAAAACCTATCTGAGTTTGCGGATCTTTTTCCAATAGCTAAGACTGTAGCCGTAACCCCAATCGCAAAACCAACAGTTACATCCTGCTTGCTGCCGCCTATATCTGCGCGTGATTATTTGCAGCCCCAAAATGAACTGAGGTTGCTTTCATCTCCTTGTGCGGGTCGCTAATTAAATAATTTATATAGTGATAGTTTTACTTTTCATATGTGCCCAGAGATAATAGCGTTATGAGTGGCAGATCACTGGCAGAAAAATGGTTTAAGAATAAAACCGGGCAGGTAGTTGTGTTGCAGGCGCCTAATATACC
>JAICHO010000011.1 GCA_025924835.1 Candidatus Saccharimonadota bacterium
AGGACGTACGATATTTTAACACTGGATTCTTCAGTCAACTAGCGCGAAGCCATATCTCTGCGCGTTTAATTCCATCTGTTGTCGGGCTCTAATTTCTTGCATTCTTACGGCTTGCGGGTAAGAATCAAGCCAGCGGCTAACTTCTGTATATGTTCTGGGTACATTATCCGTCAGCCACACAAGTCTTAGAACCAGGCTACTACGGACCTTCACATAACTTAGGAGTTCCTCAATTTCTGGCCGTCTGGCTCGCCATTCCGCATTACTAAAGTCATCCTGTACCGTACAGTCTTCCAGATCTTCTGTCTGTTCATCCAAACGCGTTATATCAGTGTGTATATAATTGGGATCTGATCTTAAAGCGTCATATCTTTCGCTCCAGCCGCCTTCTAAACGACTCATATATGCACTGGATTGAAGCTTTGAGAGGGGGGTGCCATTTCCGCCGACCGATTTAATACGAACCGTACGGCCCTCGTACATAAAGCCTCGCTGAACGGCAGTTCTAACATTGATAAAAGCTATGGTACTGAAAGCTCCTTTAGCAGGATCAAACAGCTCAATAGCCTGCAATAATCCTTCTCGGCCCCATTGGCGTACGTCTTCTATGTCTAATGATGGGTGTAACGTCAAGCCTTCTGTTACATAACTTCGTAGCGACCTGACATCTCCCGAGACGATAGTCCCGGCATTAAATTCAGTAGTACTTTCGTCAAGATACAAATCCACAAGCCTCAAATTTGCTGTCCACATTTCGTTCCGCGCATAGCGGCCATTTTCAACCAAATCCGCAAGCTTTATGAGCCTCTCGGCTTCGGTTGGGAACAACCGACAAGCCATTTCCAGTGAATTTGCTTTTTCCATATAAGGCTCCATTTCTAAGGCGGCCGCTAAACCACCCTGGACAGCGTCTGACCATGCCGCATTTTGATCGGCTTCGGGCCTAGGATAACGCTCAGTATCCAAATAGGCATTCGGTGATATGGTGCCCGGCTTTCCTCGTTCGTACATAAATATATTTTTAGTTTATTACCCTAAGCTGTCAATGGGTTACAATACATCTTAAGATGAAAGTATACGACGACGTGCAACGACTGGTTGAGGAGGCACACCACATAGTTATTATTCAGGCTGATAACCCTGATGGGGACAGTTTGGCTAGCAGCCTGGCTTTGGAACAAATCCTGGGAGATATGGGGAAAAACCCTTACCTGTACTGTGGGGTAGAAATACCTGGTTATTTGCATTATCTGAACGGCTGGGACCGTGTCAGCAAGGAGCTACCGACCAACTTTGACTTATCAATTATCGTGGACAACAGTGCTGGCAGTTTACTTGAATCATTAGAAAAATCCGGCAAACGCGGCTGGGTGGCATCACGCCCTTGCCTTATCATTGACCATCATGCCGTAGAGAATAGTATTTCTTATGCCACCCTGATTTGCAATCAAACTGCCGTAGCTACCAGTGAGGTTATTTATGAAATTGCCCGGGCCAACAAGTGGCCGTTAGCTATTAATGCGATGCAGATGCTTGCCACGGCCATTATGTCCGATAGTTTAGGGTTGGTCAGCGAAGGCACAACCGCGCGCAGCATACATATAGTCGCTGAGTTGGTAGACAACGGCGTCAGCTTGGCCCAGCTTGAAAACGCCCGCCGGGAGCTAATGCGTAAAACGCCTGACCTTCTCAAATACAAAGGACAATTATTGCAGCGTCTGGAATTTTATGATGACAACCAGATAGTAACCGTAACGATACCGTGGGAAGAAATAGAACGTTACAGCCATGCCTACAATCCCTCTATGCTCGTGATTGATGACATGCGTATGGCAGAAGGAGCAGCCATAGCAATTGCGTTCAAACTATATCCAGACGGCAAAGTTACTGCCAAGATCCGTGCTAACTATGGCATGGCCATCGCTGGTGAGCTGGCCAAGCATTTTGGTGGAGGTGGTCACGCCTATGCCAGCGGCTTTAAAATAGCCGACGGCCGGACGTATGATGATATAAAAACAGAGTGTATTGCTAAAACGTCGGAACTTATTAATGCGCACATCAAGGGGAAGCACAATGAAACTTTATAATACACTCACACATGGTGTTCAAAAATTTACGCCATTAAAGGCCGGCTACGCATCAGTGTATTCGTGCGGTCCGACCGTGTACGATCACATTCATATAGGTAATTTAAGCGCTTTTATTGCAGCTGACACCTTGCGGAGATCGCTAACAGCGAGCGGTCTAAAGGTACGGCATGTCATGAATTTTACCGACGTAGATGATAAAACTATCCGCCGTAGCCGCGAACGTTACCCTGACGTGTCGCCAGAAGAAGCACTGCAAGCCCTGACACGAGAATATGAAGAGATATTTCTCGGCGACATGGAAGCCATCGGGAATGATATACACACCGTCCAGTTTATTCGTGCCACCGACAATCTGGATGCCATGCGCGAACTGATACGCCGTCTTTATGATGGTGGTTTTGCTTATATTACCGGTGACGGCGTATACTTTTCTATCGAAAAGTACCGTGCTAGCGGCAAAAAATACGGGCAACTACTTGAACTTACCTCGGCAAATACCTCTGATGCCCGTATTGACAATGACGAATATGACAAAGAGTCGGTGCATGACTTCGCGCTTTGGAAAACCCGCAAAGAAGGTGAGCCGGCCTGGGAGTTTGAGCTGGATGGGCATAATTTGTTGGGTCGTCCGGGTTGGCACATAGAATGTTCCGCTATGAGCTCGCAAGCTTTAGGGCAGCCGTTTGATATCCATACCGGCGGCGTAGACCTTATATTTCCGCATCATGAAAACGAAATTGCCCAAAGCACGGCCGGGCAGGCAAATGCTACGTATGCCGCACGATTTGTCCATAACGAACATTTGCTGGTGGAGGGTAAAAAAATGAGCAAATCGTTAAACAACTTCTTTACTTTGCGTGACATTCAGGAAAGAGACTATGACCCATTGGCATTTCGCCTGATGGTTCTACAGTCCCACTATCGATCACAAAGCAATTTTAGCTGGGAAAATCTGGAAGCCGCGCAAAACCGCTTGCAAGATTTAAGAGCTTGGGCCGACCTGAGACACCAGCCTAGGACTGAAACCATGCCCCTGGAACTTGATGAATTGTGGCACCAGACATTAGACGGTATACGCGAAAATTTTTTCAACGATATCGACAGCCCACAAGCGCTCGCGACATTGGCCAAGTTAGTTAGCTATATGGAGCACAACCCCATCCCAAATCAAGACGGTAAATACACAAATGGCGCGCTGGCCATGATTGATAGCCTGTTTGGGCTTCAGTTGGATGGCCGGCCTGATATAAGTGATGATCAAAAACAAGTTATGGCAGAACGTCAGAAAGCCCGTGACAATAAAGAATGGTCAAAATCCGACGAACTGCGCGACCAGCTTAAGGCGCAAGGTATAGGTATTCGTGATACTGATAACGGCCAAGTGTGGTTCAGATTTTAGCGGGGTTATCTAAGCTGGTAGCCTCTTCGACTTCTTTTTTGCTAAGCAGTTTGCGGGCGGTCAAATAATCCAGAACGAGTATACGCAGGCACCCAGCTACCGGAATGGCCACCAAACCGCCGAATAAGCCACCAAAATTTACGCCGATAATCACCGACGAAAACACCAGCAGAGGTGACATATTGGTAGAATTGGCTTGAATTTTGGGCTGTAAAACATAGTTTTCTATTTGCTGATAGGTAATGTAGTAAATAAGCATGCCAATGGCGGATACTGGCGAATGGAATAAGGCTATAATGCTAACAATAATAGCGCCGATCGTGTGTCCTACTAACGGGATCAAACCGCAGATAAACACTATCACAATGAGAGCTATCGGATAACTCACATGAAATGCCAGCAGTGGCACCAGAATAAGTGTGGCCGCCAACGCCGCCAGCGTTACCTGTCCGTTCACAAACCCGGTTATAACTTTATACATATCACGGGCAATATGTTCTAGATGCGGCTCTTGCTCGTCAGGTATAAGCCGGCGGCTAAAACTGATCCAGTTGGGACCTTCTATAAGCATCATAAATGTCAGCACCAAAATGGTTAACATAGAAAAAATACTGCTCGTAATGCGCGTAAAGCCAGACACCGCGGAGCTCCCGACGTTTTTTAAACGATCGCCAAGTTCGTTCGATAATTTGTCAGTTTGGCTTTCCAGCTTATATTTGCGTATAAAATGGCCCAAACTACTGTTTTCGCTGCGGGCGTCTTCCACCAGACCGGGGGCCACCTCAATAAAGTTATTGGTCTGACGCACCAGCGGCGGCACAATACTCGCCAAAAATCCCGCCAGAAAGGCAATAATGATAAAAAACGAGATCCCAGTGGCTAAGGTACGATTACCCCGTCGTTTACCCGGCAGTCGTTGGGCTAGCCAATGAACCGGAACATTTAAGGCCAAGGCCAGAAAAAAGGCCGTAAATATCAAAATAACAGCGTGTGAGGCCTTGCGCAGGGCAGCCAGCAGTACAAAAGATATAATAACCAATACTACTATTCGTATGACCGTTTTACTGGAAATAGTTATTTCGATAGTATCGTCTCTATTTTTACGCCCAAAGTGAAACATATAGCTATTATCGCACGTCTTGGCGCCGATGCAACAAAGCCGTTTGATACATAGCGGTTATTTGCTGGCCAATAGGTAGAACATCATAGGTTTTAATCAGCTTTTGCTGTTGGGTATGAAGCTGGCGACGGAGAGCTTTATCTTGCAGTAATTGGCCTAGCCGCCGGACAGCTTCTGTGTGAGTGGTAAAGTCTATCAAGCTTGCCGGCAAATCCCCTAATACGCTTCTATATCCCGGGTTATCACCGCCAATAACTATACCGGCGCTGGCAGCCATGGCTTCCAAAAGCACGATGCCAAAACTTTCCCCCCCGGTAGATGGAAAAATTGCCAGGTCAGCACTCGCCAGCAAAGCCAATTTATCTTTCTCGGCAATATAGCCAGGAAAACTTACGTCCAATGAAGTTTTACGCGCTATCTTTTCCAGCTTGGTACGTTCTGGCCCAGTGCCACCAATTGTTATGCTCAATCCTTGGCGCTCTGGGGCTGGAAGCACCGCTAAAGCCCGGAGGAGTTCTTTGCAGCCTTTTCGAGGCACCAGCCGGCCAAGGAATACTATATGGTGTGGTTGCGGTTGTATGGAATTTTTCCACTCGGCCGTATTAATCATGTTAGGTATAACTTGGGTCTTGATACCGTAGGCCCGTAGCGCGAACTGTTGCGCCGCCGGTGATACGCTGCAAATCGCATTGAACCGGCTTAGACTACGCTTTTGCAGTTTGCCTAACATATAATTGCCCGCAATTTGCAGTTTGCCAACAGGCATGACATGGAACGTGCCAACTATAGCTGTCGCAGCGGGCGCGCCAGCGATAATCTTGCCCGCTAGTACCGGGCTGTAGGGCATTTGAATATGTAAAATATCATAACGTTCGTGTTTTAGTAGTTTGCGGATGGCGGTCCCGGATGCCCACAGCGGTATCGTAAACCGATTGCCATTAAACCGCATGCTGATATTTTTAGACAGACTATACACGTGCGGCGCCCTGACGTGGGTCTGACCAACCAAGTAATGGACTTCATGGTTTTCTGCGCTCAACCAGCTACCTAATGTTCGTACGTATTGCTGAACGCCATCATTGCGGTCCAGACTATCGTCAAAAACCAAGCCGATCTTCATGCTGCTTGCAGAGTTTTCTTATACAGACGTTCGTACGCGTCAACGACTTTTTTATAATCAAACTGCTTAACATACTCGGCAGCCCATTGTCTCCAAAGCTCACGCAGGCCCTCATCATACAAAAGCACATTAAGCCGGCGGACAAATTCCTCGGTGCTACGGGGATTAACTACCGATATAGCGCCCCGGCCTTGCATAAGCGAAACATATCCGGCGTTATTGCCCGCGACTGATACCAACCCGGAGGCCATGGCTTCAAGTAACACGATCCCAAAACTTTCACCGTACAACGCCGGCGAGCAAAATAAATCAGCCGTAGACAACAGCTTAAGTTTGGTTGCTTCATCTACAAATCCTATAAATTTTACGTTTTTTAGGTTCATATCTTCAGCCACGGCCTGTAGCTTATTGCGGTCCGGCCCGTCACCCGCAATAATCAAATGTACATCGGCGGGAAGCAGAGCAAACGCCTTTAATAAAAATTTAACTCCTTTGCGCGCCTCTAATCGGCCTACGTATAAGATAGTTTTGCCGATGGGTGTGGGCTGTTTGTGATGATTGCTGTATTTGGTTAGGTTTATACCGTTTGGAATAATTTCTACTGGACGGCCGGTACGCTGCCGTACAAAAGTCGCTGCCGTATCAGATACCGCTGTCAGCGCCGTGATGTGGTTGAATATGGGGTGCGAATACGGTTTTCTAAAGGCGCCGATGGTCCAGGCCATGGCACTCTTAGGGTGTGTGGCATGAAAGGTAGCCACAACCGGACACGTTGCTTTGGCCACGATTTGGGCGCCCAGCACCGGGACTTCCGGCTCATGAATATGCAGCAATTCAAAATTTTCACGGGCCAGGAGTTCATCCACCGCATCCCGGCCCAGACTAATGCCCAATTCCAGCGTTGTCTTTATGGGAGTGTTAAGCTTCGTGGAAGTACCGATAAATATCGTATTGTCAGGTAGTAGTTTGTCAGACCCGCGGGGTTTGGGCGTGAGTATAAGCACCTCGTGACCACGGTTGCGCAGTTCGGCGGCTTGCGCTAAAACGTGTTCCTGAACACCTCCGCCGCGGGAAATGTCATAGGGACAAACCAGTCCTATTTTCATAATTATCTTAAGTATACCAATCAGAGACGAATAGCCCAAAACCCACGCGCCAGCAGGGAGTGATCTACTTAAGGCTTTTTTGCCAGCAAGCGGCGGATTTTGGCCGGAATCAGCGGCGCGGCCGCCTCCATATCCGCGATAATTGAGGGTGCATGGTTATCTGTTACGGCCTCTACCTCTTGGAAATCATTAAAAATAACGCGCATGTGCTGACCAACACTGTGAGTGTCAAAATAGCGATCGGCCTTGACCGAAATATGCCATACGGGCAAATCAATCTTTTGCTGGCAATTATCTACATTTAAAAACGCCGAAGACGTTGCCATATGCGTGCGCAAATCATTAGCGTGCCATAAATATATTTCAAAATTCATGGTTTTTTTGTGTTCGGCTTTGGTCATGTTTGCAAACTTTTCGGCAGCGCCATGCGTATGGCTATATGCCAACCTCAGTACCCATGGATTCAAACAGACGTTTCTGAAAAAAATAGATGGCACCTTCATAGAGAAAAACTTGGTGCCGGTACGGTATACCGCCATCCGCCGTTTAGTAAACACAAAATCGTTTTTGTGCGAAAAGCCTACGACACTAACGAGCAGATTAACTTTCTTGGCCAGATCGGGGCAGCGTTGCAACATACGCGTCACAATGACAAAACCAAAGCTTAATCCGACTATAGTAACTTTTTTACGGTTATATTTGAGCTTTACAAAGGCCGCTAAATAATCAGCAAGCGCGTCAATTGTCGGTTTTTGACCTACTGCATAGAAACTTTCCATACCTCCGAACCCCGGGAGATCGGGCATTGTCACCGCGCCGTACTGATTCAAATCCTGTACCACTCCCCACCATCTTTCCAGGGATGAGTGGTGCCCATATACAAACAAAATCTCACGTTTTTTGTTAGCGGGGGCTGGTATATGCAACATGCGGCCTTCAAGACCATTCATGGTCAACGGCACAATAAAATCTTGTGGCTGTTTGGGTTCAGCGTGAGGCATATATTAACTACATTTAAAGGGGTAAGCCAGGATTTGGCAAGTAAATTGGCCTTTACGTTCCGATCTACCGCTTGTTATTACTTAAATTAATGTTAAGGTAGGTTTGTGAAAAGGACCGAGCAAGCACCTCTGACCCCGACAGAAATGTTAATCCTGGGTTTCGGGCATGCGCGATCATTTGTGGGCTGCGGGGCATTTTCTTTAAGACAACTTGCTATAGTTTCGGCCGAGGAAGAATATCCTGTTGATATTTCTAATCTCTATACACCAGCCGGGGGACTCGCTAACCGCGGATATCTCCAAAAAGAAATGGCGGCCACTCATGATCATGATCACGACTTTCCGTTCGGGGGCAGAGGTTATAGATTCCAGGAGCCAGGCCTAAAACCATTGCTTGACACAACACTGCATGGCGTCCGCCATTTAGGAAAAACACTCCCAGAAATGTTACGGCTTTTTGTCAGTGTTGAAGCAATTGCCGAGCAGGCAGGATTTTTTGACCTGCTGGAAGCACAACTTCTAGAATTGCCATCTGCATAGAGTAGCACTTCAATTACAAGTAGCCAGCGGCATGGCGTAATCGCCAAGCATAAGAATGTTCCGGTATTGTATCGGCAGCAGATAAAGGCAGCTTAAATGATTGATCGCCAATAGTAACGTTTAATTGGCCAATTTCATCGCCTTGTTTCACACTGGACCCCAAGGGATTTACCTTTGGCATGTCCATTATCGGTTGTTGGCCCCGCCAGGTAAGTGTCGTCAAGCCATGGCCGGCTACCAGTGGAGTTTGCATGCCACCCGTTTGTTTAATATGCCCGACTATTTGGCTAGTTTGTACCGGTGTTGTAACCTCAAAAGCACTATAAGCAGCGTCAATTATCGGGATTGAATCGTCAATAGCCCGCGATAAATCAGGCGCGCCTACGATGGCTCCCACCAATGTGACAGTGTGTTCGGCATCAATTGCCCGGCGGGCAGAGAACAGATAGCAACCGCCCGCCTGATCAGTATTGCCGGTTTTGATACCTACAATACCCTGGTGTCCTACCAGACGGTTTACGTTATAGACTGTGCCAGCAACAGGCAGATCGGCTTGGGCCTGACCGACAATTGTCGCAATTGCCGGCTGGTTCATAGCAGTTTCCGCAAGCTTTGTTAGATCGGTGGCCGTACTGACGGTTTGTGGCGAGAACCCACTAGCGTCCGCAATATGAGTGTCCGTCATCCCCAAAGTCCGGGCAAAGGGATTGGCGAAATTCAGGTAATTATCCGTGGTGTCAAAAGCCCATCGTACTAATATGTCCGCCATATTGTTGGCAGACGGCAAAAGCAAGGCTTGCAAAGCCTGGTACTCCGTTAACTGCTCGCCCGTTTCTACTGGGACCACTGACTGACCTTGAGCTAAATATTCATTGTAACGCGATACGTCTTCGGCGGTGATAGTTATTATTGGTGGTGATTGGTCTGGACCTATAGGGTGCTCTTTCAATACCGCCAGGGCGGTTATGACCTTAGCGACGCTGGCAATAGGCAATGGCTTAGAGCCACCGTTCTGGGCCAACTGCCCAAATCCAACCGCACCGACAGCGCTTTGGCCATAGTTTGGCCACGGGATGCTAACACTCGGGCGAGGCGGGATAGTAACTGCCATGGTTTCAACCTGCAAAGGCGCCAGTGGAACCACAGAAATCACCGCTACATATGTGCCTATAAGTATCAAAAGCAACACAGGCCATAGCCGATGACGTTTTTTATTGGTTTGTTCGTGGTCGCGGCGTTTGCGCCGCCGTTCCAACTCCCGTGGTTCAAGCACATGCATTATGCAATTAAGTATACCCAAACTAAGCTTTAGATACAGCCCGTGTTGTTAAAAACCTTCACCTCATGTAAAATCACCCTTGTTTCAACGCTTATTCCCAAGATGTTGAAAGTAAATAATTGCAGCTATTTCAAATTCGCGAGAGGATTCGCGAATTTGAAAGGAAGCGACTTGGTAAGGTTGCCGCGAGCGCCGAGCAAACTTGTTTTGTCGGCGATTCGGCAAAGTTACCATTACGCGCTGACGTTGGGGAGTGGCCAAGTGGTAAGGCACATGGTTTTGGTCCATGCATTCGGGGGTTCGAATCCCTCCTCCCCAGCCAATTTTGAGTTTCTTTGCATTTAGCGGCTGTTTTAAATGGTTCATTCATTTCCCACCGAAGTGAAGTGTCGTTTAGCTCCAAGTTCGAAAGTACCAAATTTATCAGTCCACGCCTGTGTTCCAAATCTGACTTTTCAAACAGCCGAGAACCGTTTTTAAAGAGCTTTAACAGATAGTCTATGCTGTCAAAGCGATTTGTATCGGGCAGTTCGAAAGTCCGTTTCTGTTTTTCTAAATTTTTCTTTAAGCTGTCGTACTCATTGAATTTTCTATGGTAAAAATCATCGGGTATTTTCTTGTCCTGATGATCTTCATATAGCTTGTCCATCCGGTGCTGGTATTTGGTTATTTCTGTGTCAACGTGAGCCAGTTTAGTAGTATTGGTTTTGTTATCCTGATTAACCGACAGCTTCATACGCTTTCGTATCTCTTCGTAGTCTTTCTGCGGCATTTCAAACGATTCAAAGGCGGTTCGCAGCTGTTTGGTAAAGTTATCCTCTTCAACATATTTAGCACCGTGCTTGCCCTTGTATTGCGTACAGTGGCCATAAACGTATCTTGTCTTTTTCTTTTCAAAGGTTATGCGACAACCACATGTGGTACAACTGATTAGTCCACGGTAATAGTACGGCAAGCCAGCATAACGTGTTGGCTTTTTAAAATAGCCTTCACGAACGGCTTTAGCTTGGTCATAAAGTTCTTCACTTACTATCTTTTCATAGTTATGAGGGTAGAGTTGGCCTTCCACCTGCATGACACCTTTATAGAACGGGTTTTTGAGAATCCTATCTAGCTGGCTAGTACTGAGTGTTATGCTGAATTCTTCAATTAGCTTGCCACGAATTAATCGTAGTGAGAAGTTACCACTACTATAATATTCGTATATTTTCTTTACGGCTGATGCATGAAAGAGTTCGGCATTAATCCACTTCTTGCCATTGTCTAAATCGGCATTAACGTAGCCAAAAGGGGCACGGCCAGTCCATTCACCCTCTCGGCGTTTTTGTTCAAAGCGTCGTCTGACGTTATCGCTAACAGAACGGGAATAGTATTCAGCAGTGGCTTCACCCATTCCTAGCATGAACCAGGCGTTGGCTGAGCTTTTATGATCAAGGATTAAATGGTCTGACGTAAAGTGAATTTCAATTTTGTCAGTGAGGCACAGCCTACGCAGTTTCCTTGTTTCGTTTGAGCCGCTATCTCTGGAATAGCGGTCAATTTTGTCAAATACCACAATAGCTTTTTCGGGGTATTGTTCTATTTTCTCTACGATTACGCCAAAGAGTTTGCGACCTTCTTTGAAAGCACTTTCTTGAAGCTGGAATAACTCGGCTTCGTAAGCATTGCGTTTGGCGTAGTCTTGAAGGCGGTAAATTTGGGCAGGCAAAGCATCTTCTTGATCTTCGGTGGAAACTCGGGCAATCAGAAATGCTTTCATAATGTTTTACAGCCTCGCAAACTTGTTAGTATTATAGCTCATTTGTTACTGCTCCTTATGTTGTAAACTCTGCTCAATTTCATCAAGCAACTTAATATATGCCAGCCAGGCATCTAGATGTTTGGCTGACATAGCCATAATTAGGCTGCTTTCTTCACTATTACCAGCGGGACGGCTGTTACCATTCTGCTACCGTTAAATCGTCATATCGCCTGCGGCCATAGTTGGCAATTCTGGCAATATCGTTATCCGGCAGTTGACCACGTAGCTCAAAGACCTCTTTTTGTTTATCTTTGTAAACTGGTGAAAATAGCAGTTTATCCTGTTCGGTTAAGAGTGGATTCACAATTTTAAGTGGTCGTTTTAGGCCATTGCTGCACCAATACCGCTGTTTGTTCTTGAACTTCGGCATATCTTTGGTTAGATATTTAGATATATAGCTGGAAACTTTTTCTAGGTTATCTATTTGTACTGCTGTTGAGTGACCTTGCCGATATGAACGAATGTTAAAAATAGTCCTACCTTTTTGTTTTTTACCTGAATCTTTTAGGTGACCTTTATAGCCTGCAAATAAACCATGAAAGTGTAAGGCTTTTTCGTCCTTATGGTATTCCGGAACAATGAGGTACTTAAAATTGCCGTGAAGTATCCTTTGATTGTTTAACCAGTAAGCCATCTTACGTTTACATTTATCAGCATCAGCCCTATCAGTTACCGTGTAACCATATTTCTTACGATTGATTTCATTACCGTTAAAGGTGAAAGTCGTGAAGAGATCAAACTGATTGCATAATGTCATGTCTATTAGGGTTGTTTTTGCTCGCTGCAAACTTTTCAGTTCGCTATCCTCATCGCTGCTATGAGATTTGCTTTTCTTTTTGCCGTAATACTTCCGTTCATCGTAGTCGTAACGCCTTACTAAGAACGGACTGTGGTATTTAAATAGCTTAACTAAGCCAGGATATATTTTTACAACCTGATTAATTTCTTGATTAACCACATAACCATCAAACAATGACAAAGTATTACCTCCTCTCAAGTGGTAACTAATTAAGTAATGAGCATCTATCAAGTAGAGCTGCAGGCTGCATAAAATTGCACTGGACTACCTGCCGGCGGGTGCCGTGCTGAGCACTAGGCACCCACCGCCTGGCTGGTTTATGGGCGTGTCCTAAACCTAAGTAAATTGTTAAGTTTGCAATGCCCTCTAACTTTTTGGATATGTTGAATAACCTCCAATATTCGGGTATGAATAATCACCCTAATGGGGCTGTTTTTTATGGAGTAATTTAATGGGGGTATTAAATTTTCGCTGTTATAAAAAACAGGCACCAAATTTAGTAAATATTTAGTGCCTGCTTGTTTGATTTAGGCGGTTCAGTTAGAACTACTTTTAGAAGCCTCTTGAGTACCAGGTCTTACACAATATATTTTAAGTCTCAATCGCTTTTTTAGCAATAACTCACTAACACCCTGTATTATAAAAATGTCTTAAGCTTGCAACAGATTTTTTATTTGCACCTTTGCGTGCGGATGTACCAAAAAATGGGCATCCGTACGAAAGCGATAGGTACATCCTGTTGTTGGCTTAAGACACCTAGTACGGGTGTCCTTTTATTTATGGATGAATATAAACACTACTGGTTGTATGTGCTTCGCCTTGAACAAGGCAAGTATTATGTGGGCATTACATCTAAAAAAGATCCGCAGAGGCGAATTATGGAACATATGAACGGTTTTTACACTGCACAGTGGGTCAAAAAGTATAAGCCACTTGAGGCCGTAGAAGTTTTAGACATTGGCAATATTACTAAAGCGGAAGCTGACCGCCTAGAACTACAACGCACTTTGCAATACATGAAGAAGTGGGGCTACCAGAACGTACGTGGGGGAAAGTTGAATTACAGTGGAAAATATAGAAAGATTGGTAATCGTTTTTTTCGTGATCAGGATTTTGCACTTATGTGCGGTGTATTATTTATGAGTAGTGTTCTTTTGTTTATTTTATTAAACGGGGGTTTATGAGTGAGCTGAGCAACGAAGGCCTAAAGGTACTTGTTAAGTACTTTGAGTTCCTGATGGAAACGGAAAAGGCTATACATAAAAAGGCCTATTCCACTACTATTTAATCAATGATTTTGATACTGAAAAAATTGCCTGCACTATTTCAATCAATGCAATTACTACGAGAATAAGTAGAAAAACACTAATGAGACTCATAATAAACGCAGGTTGAAGTTTGCCCATCTTAGTATTGTATACAGGGGTTAGGGCAAGAACGAGTAGATTTGCCATAAACATACCCGCCATAAAATATACATTTTGTTTAACTTCACTCTTGGTTGATTTGAAGAGCTCTTCATTAGCATTGTGTTCAATTGAGTATAAGTGACCTAGTAAGAATGTTATTGTTGCAATGTTTAGTGCAAGTATTGTGCCGATAATTCCCATGCTCTGGTCTTGTGCAAAAGTATATAGAAATATGCCGTTAGAATGGTACCCTGCAAATCCCAATATTCCCGTGAAGATTAAGGCAATAAAAACTATTCCTAAGAATCTAACCATAAGAATAATTTATCACAGAATTGCTTGAAAGAATTCTCGTCTTTTACAGCCACCTCTAGTTCAACCTCATCAACATTTTGTGAGCTGATAGAATCCTTGCTCTTATAGACTCGTCTTGCTTTTACAGTATAGTCTCCGCCACCTTTTGAAACATACTCAACACTTTGTTTAATAAAGTCGTTTTGGGGGTCAATGTTTAGTTGTCCACTTGGATTTTCAAAAGAAACCCGGGCTTTTGTTAACATGAATTCTCTCTGCGCATCTTTTAATTCTGTGTTTAGATTGTTATTTAAACTGAATAGGTTGGGAGCAGAGTACCTAAATGAGAGTTCACGAATTTGTCCACGATTTGCATTAATAATGTCCCAGAATTTGTCGCCAGAAACAACCGGATGAATGTTTATCTCGTATCCCGTCGACTCCAGAAGTTTATTTGCATGTCGCTGAAATGCTTCAAGTTGGATCGTTGTGTTACGAAACACAGTGGATTTGCTTTCAATAGCAAGAACTTGTCCCCGATTATGATTAGGACTCGTGCTTATAAACACACGGACGTGAGGCCAACTCTCTATGGTCTCAGCCTCTAACTTCTCTTGAGGTGAGTGGAAGATTGTTTCTTCAGATTTTTTTGCTAATGAAGCGTATATAAGATCGTCATGCTCAAGTTGTGTAATCAGTGCAAGTTGATTCTTTCCAGCTAAAAACTCCTGTGGTTCTTTAGACAGAAACGCTTTTCTAAGGACGTCTTGCTTTGACAGCTGTTTATTGGGAAACAGCTGTTGTTGCTTAAGTGGTTCCACAAAGACACGATAGAAGTATAGCCGTACCATAATCCCATACTATATCAATATCTTTCAGTGAGTACGAGCACAAGCGCAGTAGTATTGCATTATCTATCAGCTGGTTGTTTTTGAAATGTACAAAATTATGACATAATTTTTATATGTCTAGCCCTTTATCGATAGCAGATAGGACTTTTCTCGAAGGCGTACTCAAAATGGAAGGAGGGTACGTTCTTGATTTTTCTAATGCTTCTTTCAGTAACTTTTTTGGCGAACTAGGTATTGATATATATGACGATGACCTATACCCGAACAATCATCAAATATCCAACTCCAAGGCATACAGATTGCGAGCATTTTGGAATAATGCAACGTCACAAGAAATAGCAAAAGCAATCAGTGGTCTCGCCGAATATATAGATGCTAAACGCTTGAATGGGCAAGGCAGTAGTTCTTATGAACAGGTTGAAAAAATGCGTGAAATTGCAAAAAGAATAGGCGAAGAAAGCCGAGCAAATGGAATACCAAAGGTTTCTACTGCCACCATCGCAAATAATCAAATTCAAATCGAGATACGTGAAGAAATATACAATCACATAAAAACATACCTTGATAATGAAGATTATTTCCATGCTGTAGAGGAATCATACAAGGTGGTAAGAGAACGCCTGAGAAGTATTACGGGCATGGAAAAAGCTAGCGATGTGTTTAATATGAATGCTCAGTCTGACAGACATCATGTAGATATTTTTGGTTATACGGCTAGTTCTGGCACTCCCGAAGGAAATTTTTTACGTGGAGTTGGATATCTCCAGCTTGCTGTGCAATTCCTGCGTAACGAAAAAACTCATACATTGGCTAATAAGCTCGATAGAAACTTAGCAATACATTACATTTCTCTTGCAAGTCTTTCGTACGATTTAATTTCCAGAGGCACGTAGAGTTTAAAGTTGCGAAGTACGTCCATTAGGGGCAGCCAAGCATAAGCACTATAGTTTTATCCTTTTGCTGCTGAGTTTCTGAGTGTAAGTAGGCCAATTACTGCGGCTAAAACTGAGGCCGAAAAAATACCCAATACTGCTGAACTATGTAATTCTGAATTTGCACCGTAAGCCAGATCGCCTATTAAAAGCGATATGGTGAAGCCAATGCCTGCCAGAAAGCCAATTCCGCAAATTTGGCTCCAAGTTGTATTGGTTGGCCTTTCTGCGATTTTTAAAGTATCTGCAGTCCAGCTAGCAATAACAATCCCAAGCGGTTTGCCAATAAGCAGCCCTAGCAAGACACCCGTAAATACAGACATACCGGTACTGGAAGATAAGGAAATGTTGGCTAACCGCAAGCCGGCGTTAGCAAAAACAAAAAGCGGCACAATTAAGAATGACGTAAGGGGGATAAGAGCATCTTCCACAATTTCGGATGTTTGCAGTCGGGACGCATTTGACCGTCTTTTGGCTAGTGGCATTAGTAAAGCAATCACCACGCCTGCCATTGTTCCAGAAAGCCCGGCAACTACTATGCAATACCACATGCCAAATCCTATTAATACATACGCTGGAAGCCACCACTTTTGTTTTCTGACAAGCAACAAACTGAGGCTAAGAATTATGGCCAAAACAAGCGTAAGCATATTAGTTGGTTTGCTGTAAAAAAGGCTAATAATAAGTATTGAGCCTATATCATCAATAATTGCCAGCGAGAGCAAGAATACGCGTAAGCTTTTTGGTATGCGCCGCCCAAGCAGTGCCAGTACACCCACGGCAATGGCAATGTCTGTCGCCATGGGGATTCCCCAACCACTATTCTGAGGTAAGTATGGGTTAAACAACGTAAATATTAAGGCTGGGGCCAGCATGCCCCCAACAGCGGCAACTAACGGAAAGGCTGCTTTTTTCCAGGTTTTAAGCTCGCCATCTATAAGTTCACGCTTTACTTCAAGCCCAACGACCAGAAAGAAAAAGGCCATCAGACCCTCATTTATCCAGTGCCGTATATCCAAGCTTATTAGCCCAAAACTAATTTTTCTGCTAAATAGTTCAAAATAAGAATTTGACCACGCACTATTTGCGAGTACTAGTGCCATAATTACCGCTAGTATAAGTAAAAGGCTGCTCCGTCGCTCTTCCTTAAACACAAACGTAAAGATATTGGCAGGGTTTAAGGAATGGCTTTTTGTTTTCCGCGGCATAGTTATGTATATATTAGCATTCGCGGAATGAATAGCAGGCTTGATGCCTGATTAATTAAAGTTGCGAAGTACGTCTATGAGGGGCAGCCAAGCGAAACTTGAACTAATCGGTTCGAACGAAAGATATTTTAACACCCAAGGTAATTAATATGTCTAAGAAAATTCAGTACGGAAGAGACCTACCCTCACTAATTGCCGACGGAATGCTCTTATCTTTAATTATGGCTCGTGTAAAAGATTTAAGGGGCCCAATCGACGAAGCATTAATGTTACATAACCTCTATGAAACGTTTTCACTTAGTAACAATGTAAAGAATCGCAAGAGGATAAAGGACAATACCGCCCGTCTAAAGGCTACTCTTACACCGCAGATAGCTGAAATCAACGAGCTAATAACATTATCAAATAAAATGATCAAAGGGTTGGACTTTGATCATACAATACCTAAATTGAAAGCAAGTGACGTTACATCATTAACTAAGCAGCGTCTTCAGACATTATATAAAGTTGATGATGTACAAAAATTAAGCAACTCCCATTTTCGTACTCAACTTGGACATTTACTTGAAGGACCAGCTAAGTCGATCCACCAATTTATTGAATTGGTCCGGATCGAAGAATATGCCGATGACGTTAAAACTATCCAAGGTGAATCTTATCGTGCAGGTATTCAGCAAGCTATACATATATGCTCAATAGGTTATTACAGTACCGCGGTTTTCATTGCTGGCAGGTCAATCGAAGAAATAATTAACGATTACTTCAAAGAGCTATTTCGATTGAAAATTATGAATAAATTTGATCTACAAACCACAAAATTCAAAGATAAAATCGGCAAGCTACAAGGAAATAATCTTATTAGCGAGGAGTACTTTCACCGACTTTCGAACATAAGAATAGACCGAAATGAGTTTGGACACCCCAGTTCGAAGCTTCTTTCAAAGAAACAAGCTCATCTGAGAATCCGATTAATCATTGAGGTTGTACCTGAAATTGAAAAGAAATTAAAAAAGCTTAAAGTTAAAACCTAGTCATTTTAGTTATTACCTGCCTTTGTTAATATAAGCGGTTCTAATAATGTCGATGATACTCAGCCATTACACCTGAGTCTTCCATCTACCACGTATATACTCTGAAGCATTCCCGACAATATGCAGCTGAAGTGCTAGCTTCATGTCTTTGAAGCCGCTAAAGAATCCGACACAATTTTTGCTTCCGCAATCACATTGAAAAGCTCCAACCGTATAATCATATTCTGATGTTCCGTAATGATAGGTGACTATTTCGTTTTGTAATATGTCTCTTAGAGCTCTTAATGTCATGTCTTGCCAATCTATATATGCGTTGGGGTCGCAAGCATGGTAGATCATTTTAGGAGGAAGGATATATACCAAATCGCTCACTTGGATTCGTCTCGGATTGAATGCGTTTGTTTGGGAGCCTCCCAACTTCAAGACTACTTGATTTGGTGCATATTCGTGATCAGCTGTCAGAAACTCATCGTTGGTACTCATTTACGATAATTGTAGCAGCTTGAAATTTGCGGAGTATGACCATTAGGAGCGACAAACTTATTGACATTTAGCTATAATTGTGCTATTATGTAAAGAATGTCTCGTAGCCAAGCAACCTATCATTTAGGTTATGAATTAGATGGCCAACAGCCTGTTATAAGTGTGCACGCTGATCCGGCGTATTTTAAAGATCTTCTACTTAAGTCAGACCATTTACGCGGTGTTCAAGAATATTTGGGTCTGGCGAGTGATTTTACGCATCATGAGGAAGCTTTTGGGTATGGCGGGATAGGGCGCCTAGAGGAGTCATCTAAGGGGCTAGGATGGATGGCCCTCAAGCTTACTATACCTAAGGCAAAGTCAAACGGGAGAGGCATTAGTACGCCCACCCCAGAGCTGCTGCCAGTTGTCTCCACCCTATCAGTTGCTTTAGGACACCTAAATAATGTCAATCAAATGAGGCAAGGCAATCCCAATAATTCACAACTAATAACAGTTGATCTTGAAAACACAGTCCCGCACGATGAGTATCATAGTGCACACATAAGCGCCCAGCTAACCCCCGACATGTTAACTTGGCTTGAATTACTGCCAGATGTTCAAGCGGCACAAGAACGGGTAAAGGGAGCTTTGCAGCGCAGTTTTGAGTATCCTTATACAAATCCTCGTGAGAATGACGAGTTCTGGGTCAGGCTAGGTGATGTTATATCTTTTACTTATCCGGGTGACGGCACAGGATTTTCGGCTTGGCGCAGTGATGCTGACCCACGAAAAGGTTTAAGAATTAACGCTATGAATAACGATCATCCTATACAGCAGGTTGCTATATTAGGTGGTCTGGCAGCCCTAAACGATATCGTACTAGAATTATAATATCTCGTTCAAAAGGTTGCGAGGTACATCCATAAGGGGCAGCCAGAAAGAAACGCATACTTACAAAATATTTAACGTGTTATGGTAAGTGTAATGAGCGTTGAGTCTGCATACTTGAGATCGTCGGAAGCAAACCGGCGCGCATTATCGTGCCGGGCCAAATTTGGCATAACACTCTCGGCCATTGCCATAGTTGCTGGAGGTTGCACATCAGATACGCCACTAGCGGCTAATGAGGCGGCCCAGGGCGTACGTGCAGTGCTGAGCGCACAAAACCACATCAGTCAATTGCCGTTGTCGGCAGTAAAGGCGTCAGAAGAATCGCGCTATAGAGTAAGAGAGCTAGTGGGAAGCAGGCAAGTAAATGCTGTATTTAAGTATGCCGCCTCTATTTCTACCATGAACTCTGCTTGCACAGATGCACTTGTAAGTCATCAAGCTGCTGAACTTGATTCTGCATGTACCGACATCACACCCCGTCAGCTGCAAACGGCTCAAGATGGAGTAAAGGGAATTGAAGACGCGTTACAGCAACAAGCGCAAGATAACCTAAAGTATAAAATATGGTCAATGAGCGGCTTACTCGCGGTAGTAGGGATTGTGGAATTTTTCGAGTATCGTCTTTATCAGAGATGTGCTGATGTTTGAGTCATTTGATCTTTGTATTATAAATAAGCAATGTTGCTCTGTGTATAATATTATTATAAAATAATACTGTATGAATCGTTCAGAATTGCCACCAATTAGTGATTTTGACAGCCTTGTCGCACCACTAGAAGTTGAACTAGTTTGCGACGAGCTTGGGATAATGGAAGGTGTTATCCGTGAATATCCTAACTTAAAACATACTTTCACCAAATCCAAGGATAAACTGCTAAGTGATCCTACTGCCTTTTTCGTAAGCAACGAGGAGACCAGAATAATGACTGAGGCAAGTTCACCGGCAATAGCAAAACTTATATACGGCGATTAAAGAATATCAGACATGGCATATGATGAGGATTTAGCTAATCGCATTCGTGAATTCATGGGACCAGAAGAGGGCGTATCGGAGAAGAAAATGTTTGGTGGGCTGGCTTTTTTAATTAATGGCCATATGGCCGTAGCGGCGAGCAGTCAGGGCGGACTCTTGGCACGAGTTGACCCATCGCAAACAGAGAGTCTATTGTCTAAAACCAATGCGGAGATTATGATTATGCGCGGTCGGAGTATGCCAGGGTGGCTACATGTCACATCAGAGAACATCGTTACCGATCACGATCTAGAAGAATGGATAAAGCGCTGCGTAGACTACACACGAGCGTTGCCTGCAAAAAATTAAATCTATCGTTGGCTTGTAAGCCTATTAAACCCGTTATCGTTTAATACTTAGATAGATGGTTCAGCTAAACGTTCGTAGTATTGTATTTATACCCATGTAATGTTATAATATATACAAATGAGTGAACGAGTGTGTGTTAGCTTTAGGCGAGAATTGCCAGATGATTACCAAAATCAGGGTAATATATCTAATTTGCACCACTTATTTGCTGAACTAAGAGACCAGGAACTACAGCCGGTGTTGTCGGTTCATGCCGAAAGTGCTTTTGCCGATGACCGCATCAGCGCCTTTATACCTGACGCAATGACCGACAGGCCAAATATTGCAACGACAGTAGAGTTAAGTGAAGTTACAGTTATCTTGAACTGTATGGGACGATCGTTTAGAGTCGGACTACTCGCCAATCCCGAAGCCTTGCCACCAATAATCAACGAGAACCAAACTCGTTCGCTTGCTCACAGGAAAATCCGCGCGCATAGTGAAGTCTTGCAGCCACTGGGCCTGAGCATGCCGACGGCGTTAGTTACTGACAGCGAAGATATTGACGCGTTTCTGTCAGAACAGTCGGCCACACATTTGATTGTTAAGCCCGACAGTGGCCAGAACGGTGAATATGTTCATCGGGTCATGCGGACGGCAATACATGATTTGTTCGCTGCTAATCAAGGCTTTTATAATCCAGCTAACAGATATGTTGTTCAGCCTGCTTATAATTTCACGGTACCATTTCCATCCGGCCTACGGGCCTACGATATGGCTACTCGCGAGGCGTTTGAAGCGAGTAGCCAGTCTGATAAGCCCAAGGAGCTACGGATATATGGTTTTCATTCACCTGCTGGTACGACAACCTTCCCGGTTGGCCGTTTAGTTAATGGCGGGGACTATTGGTTTTTTGTTGATCCAGAGTCAGTCCCCGATCATTTACTGGAAGGAACGGCAAAAGCGATGAACAGGGTATCAACCATTAGCGGCGCCGCAGCTGTCTATGGGACAGTTGATTTTGGATTTGGTAGCGATGGCACGAATGAACAAGGTTGGCGTGCGATTGAGCTAAATGCTCGGCTGCCGTATTTGATCGGTCCGGACAAACATCCTGGCATTTCCAAAATCGTACACAGTCTGTTAGCTGAACAAATCACCGCTACCTCACGTCCAGTACGCAACAGTTAGTCTACAATAAGGTGATAGGGGGAATAATCTGTTTCTAGCTCTTTAAAAGCTCTAGCTCGTCCGGCTGCATCAGGCTACGCCACAGGCTTATGGTTAGGTAATAAACGACCCAGGCAACAATAATTATTTTACCGATGTGGTTGTGTCGCTCATGCAACACCACCGTCATAGATACCATGGCAAACATAGCAGTAATCGTAAACGGTATTGTAAGCCTCCTAAACTGAGGGGCACCTAAAATATGGGCAAATTTAGCACTTGGCATGAGGGTTAAGACAATAAAGACCACAAAGATAAGCGCATTTACTGGTTGGGTTGTGTTCAGCAGCCAAAGGACCGTTACTACAAAATTCCACTCCGCGGGGAATCCACGGAACCATAAGTCTTTTGTCTCAATGTCCTTTCTGGAAAACCAAATCGCCGAGGTCATAATGACCAAAATACTCAAGGTCATTTCCAAGTGCTCTGGCAGTAAATTAAACCTTACCGCAAATAAAATGGGCACTACCACGCAAGTCACATAATCGACTATTAAGTCCAAAGCGTTACCGTCAATCACAGGCGTATATTTTTGGACGTTAATATACCTAGCCAATGGACCGTCGATACCATCTATAACCTTTGCGACCATCAACCATACCAAGGCTTGCTCGGCTTGCCAGTTCAAAATATTGACCATACTGGCCATGGCGCATAGCGTTCCCATGGTAGTCAAGATATGTACGCCCCAGGCCCACCAAACTTTTTTATGATTAGTCTGAATTATCACTTAGACTTTATAATAGCATGGGGATGATGGCCGGTATGAATGAATTCGGAGTTACATAGGGTGATTAACAGCCAAAAAACAAAGGCTTGGATACTATCGCTGTTTGCGCCTAATAAGCGTGATTCTACGGCAAAAATTTGGCTTGGGATAAATCTGCTCTATGACCTTGGGCGTACTGGTATTGTCACGCTCGTGTTCCACAAACACGGTTTGAACGGCTGGGTATATCTGGCACTCACACTAGTGTGTTCAGTACCGTTCAGCCTATCTAGCTTCCGTGTTTCTGTTGCGCTCATTGAGCATGATATACAAAACGCACTAATGTATGGCCTAATCGGTATTGTGTCGTTTTATGCGCCTGATATTTACATCGTTATTGTTAGCCGTCATGTCTCACGTGGACTATACATATTGCTTGGCATATACTTGCTTATATCCAGCCTTGTTCTAATACGACGAATATTTAAATCGTCCACGCGCATAAAACGTTGACCAGCCAACCCTACGTTTTGGTTAAGCTGCTTTTCAGATTGCATCTTTAGTCTATAACTAGTAAATAAGGAGTGGTATGGATTCTTATAACCCAAATAAGACGCAAAAAACATTCATGGCCTTTATGGTACTTCTAGCCGTCATTATTGTGACGGTAGGCGTAAAAGCATTGAGCAATAAGCAAAATGCGCCTTCTGGCGTTACGTCCGTACCTACGCCTAACAACACTCCGGGGCTTAGCGCTTCTAACGCTCCCGCTAGTGACAATCCTACGCCATCCACATCGACTACAGGTAATTATAAAGACGGGACATATACCGCTAGCAATGATTATTATGTGCCGCATGGGTCTGAAAGTATTGAGGTTAGGCTTACTATTAAAGATGGGACGGTAACCGACTCGCAATTAATAAATAGCGAGACCAATCCCGAATCTGCAAGGTTCCAAGAACGATTCACCGCATCATATAAAACATATGTCGTTGGCAAAAAGGCAGCTGATATACATGTCCCGTATATTGCCGGTGCATCCGATACCACTGACGGTTTTAATAATGCGCTCAGCCAAATAATAGCTCAGGCCCAAGCCTAATGGTCACATAATGAAGCTATTCAAAACCGCTTTTCAGGCCATTGGGACGCAATGGTCAATTACGGCACAAACGGATATTTCAGCAACGAGCTGGAATCAATTTCAGCGCCGTATGCATGATCGCATAGAAGTATTTGACAAAACCTATTCGCGCTTCCGTAAAGATTCACTAGTTACCGCCATGAGCAAAAAGGCCGGAGTGTACGAACTGCCTAAAGACGGCCAAAAAATATTGGAATTTTACGAGACAATGTATCAAGCGACGAATGGCTTGATCACGCCGCTCATTGGTCAGGTAGTAGCCGATGTCGGTTATGACGCCCAATATTCGTTTAAGTACAAACGGCCGGTCCGGCCAGAAGCGTGGCATAGGGTAATAAATTATTCCGGTAACCGCTTAGTACTTAAAAAGCCGGCGTTGCTTGACTTTGGTGCTGCCGGGAAAGGCTATCTCGTGGATATTGTTGGCCAACTATGTAATGCGGCCGGAATAAAAACCTTCACAATTAATGCTGGCGGTGACATTCTGCACCGAGACCAAACAAACACATTACTAGAAATCGGGCTGGAGAACCCGATTGATACGTCTGAAGTCATCGGTATCACCAGACTGACTAATAAAAGCCTGTGCGCTTCTGCCGGCAGCCGACGTGCATGGGGAAGGTATCATCATATTATTAATCCTTACAGCTTACGCTCGCCGCTTGATATTTTAGCTACCTGGGTTATGGCCAGTGATACAATGACGGCCGATGGCATAGCGACCGCCTTATTTTTTACGGATGCGCATCATCTGGCTAAAACTTTTAGTTTTTCGTATGGGATACTTAGAAGCAATATGAGTCTGGAGTATTCCGATAATTTTCCTGTATCCGTGTATGAGGCTGAACGATGAATGCGGTAGATCGATTGCTTAATAGAATCACAATGTACAGGTTAGTGGTCTATGGCTTAAGCCTAATAATCGGCATCGCAGTGTTACTGTCTTTATTGGGGCGTATCTCGTTAAGTCCCTTTGCCCTTACCGTATCTTTGGCCACCCTAGTGGCTTCGTGTTATATAACAGACCAATTGTTTGCCAGCATTTGGCACACTCCAACCAACAGTGAATCCTGGCTTATAACCGCGCTGATATTGTTTCTAATTCTTACTCCAGAAATCAGTCCTGTTGCGTTGTCAACATTACTACTAGCTAGCATTATTGCTTGTTCGTCCAAATTTTTACTGTCCTGGAATAATAAACACATTTTTAATCCCGCAGCCTTAGCGGCCGCCGTGCTAAGTCTTACCCAATTATCGCCTGCCAGCTGGTGGGTAGGTAGTTCTGTCTTATGGCCATGTACATTAGTTGTCGGTCTGGCAATTGTTCGCAAGATTCGGCGTTTTTCACTTGTATTGGCATTTGTAGTAGTGAGCACCGGCTTGCAGTTACTATTATTCATTACGCAGGGGCGTCCATTAATGACCAGCATGCGCGGCGCATTACTGGCTTCACCACTGATATTTTTAGCGACCGTTATGCTGACCGAGCCAGCTACCATGCCGCCGCGGCGCAAACAACAGATCATCTTTGCCGTCTTAATTGCCATCTTATATATCACGGCCTGGAGACTAGGACCTATATATATTTATCCTGAGGTTGCGATACTACTCGGCAACGTATACGCGTTTGCGGTATCTCCTAAGCTCCGTATAAGGATGCGGCTTAAAGAGACACAAAAGATTTCGGATAACGTCTACAACTTTATCTTTCAACCATATCGTAAAATAAATTTTTTGCCCGGGCAGTACATGGAATGGACACTGGCGGCCGTACCATTTGATAGTCGGGGTAATCGTCGTACCCTTACCATTGCTTCGTCTCCCACTGAAGATATGGTCCACCTAGGCATAAAATTTTCTGAGCCGTCAAGTGCTTATAAAAAAGTTTTAAGAAACCTAAAGCCTGGCGACCATATTTTTGCGGGCCAGTTAGCTGGAAACTTTACGTTGCCAACAGACAGCTCTCGAAAGCTAGTATTTGTTGCTGGCGGCATTGGTATAACTCCATTCCGCAGCATGCTGAAATATATAATAGACTCGCGGCAGCACCGAGATATAGTGCTTGTTTATTTGGTTAGCAATCCAGCTGACATCGCGTACAAGGATATCCTCCGCCAAGCTCAGCCGTGTGGTGCGCGAATACTTATCGTTTCTAATGGCAGTAGTTCTATTAATCCAGCTTTGTTAAGCCGACTCATACCAGATTTTAATGAACGATTATTCTATATTTCCGGCCCCGAAGGTCTGGTAAAAGCTATGACAACCCACTTAGGAGACCTGCACGTCAAACGGCGCTTTATTAAAACCGATTATTTTTCCGGTTATTAGTAGGGTTATATCCATAAACTTTATTAATCTATTCTGCGGCTTATTTCAAATATCTTATACTATTAGATATGAGAATATTTCGAGCCAAAATTAAGGTGCCACTTCATTTAACCAAAAGGGATTGGTTCTTGATGCTAGCCGGAGGCTTGATTGTCTTTGCGGGTGTAGAGGTCACTAACCTCATTAAAGCCGCGCAGGTACCACTTAGACCGGAATCAGCAGGAATAACTATTTCTTGGTTACCGCCCACGGTTCAACGTTGGAAGGATCCTATAAACGAAATGGCCAAAAAGTACAATATAGACCCAAACCTGATTGCAATCATAATAACACTGGAATCGGGTGGCTACTCCAAAGCCAGCAGTAACGCTGGCGCGCAAGGCCTGATGCAGATTACCCCGCCTACTGCTAAAGATATTGCCACTAAATACTTGAAAAAACCCGCAACAACCTACGACCTGCAAGATCCACGCACTAACATAGAGTTTGGCACGGCATATCTCGCTTATCTCCGCAAGGTATTTGGCGAGTCACGACAAGGTCCGGACTGGAACAGCACCGTTGAATTGATTGCTGCCGGCTATAACGGCGGTCCTGGAGCTGCCAACAGCGTCTATAAAGGTCAGGGCTTAAAAGACACGCAGACGGTAGTTTATTCTAGGGACGCATTCAATATGTGGCGCGAGCGGCACGCCAGCAACAGCCCTACCTACGACCGCTGGCTAGAACGGGGTGGATCAGCCTTGGTTGACGCGGCCAAAGCCGAGAAGTAACTTTTACATGCAGTAGTAGCCGTATTAGTAACTGGCGAGTATACTTAAGGTGACTAAATAAGGGGACATATATGTTAAACGGCGATAACGCATTTAGCGGGTTTTCGGTCAATGATCTGGCAGCTGCCAAAGAATTTTACAGCCAAACGCTTGGGCTACAAATAGAAGAAACTGCTATGGGGCTGAAATTAAAAATTGCCGGAGGGAACCCTATATTTATTTATGCAAAAGATGACCATACACCCGCCAGCTTCACCATACTCAACTTCCCGGTGGACAGTATTGACAAAGTAGCCGAAGAACTAACGGGTAAAGGCGTCACGTTTGAACAATACGACCTAGGCAATGGCGCAAAAACGGATGATAAGGGAATCATGCGCGGCCTTTCCGCAAATATGGGTCCCGATATTGCATGGTTTAAAGACCCGGCCGGCAACACGCTCTCCATACTCCAAGATGCCTAAACGCTAACAAATTTGCGTTTTATCAGCTAAGTCCTCAAAATAATAGTCAGTATGAGGTTGTTTGTGTTCGCGGGACTTCTGTTTTTTACTGTGCTGCTCCATGGGCACGAGCCAAAGGTGTCAGCCATGTCAGCTGGCACGGTGAGCGTTACGGTACAAATCAGGCCGCAGGCGGTTGCCAGCTTGTCAGAACGAAAAACAGATGTAAGAATAAGCGGCTTCCTATCTGTTTGGCCGGCAACAGCTTTATTTTTGCTTCGTCTTTTAGAAGAGTATGCAGCAACCCGCGGCAATAGGTTTTTTACGGAAAATATCACGTTACATAAGGTTGATTTGCAGGATGACTTATAAGAAATCTAAAAAGCGATTATGGGCTTCACTCCTGCTGGCTGGCTGGATATGTACTGGATGGTTACCTGTTTGGCGACAAAATAGCTTCCAAATAAACAGCTCTGTGGCCCAGGCGGCAACCGCAACTTTTACAACCAGTGGTCAGTGGCAAGTTCCTGATGGGGTTAATTTAATCACCGTCGAAGCGTGGGGAGGGGGCGGAGCTGGGGGTGGGCGAGGAGCCAGCACCGGTCAATCGGGTGGAGGAGGCGGCGGCGCGTATGCCAGTAGAGCCATAACCGTTGTACCACTTCAAACATATAGCTATACCGTGGGGGCAGCTGTGACAGGAGGCAATGGCAATGGTAGTGATGGCAACCCAACATTTTGGACAGACGGGAGTATGGTTAAGGCCGCAGGTGGGAAAGGCGGAGCAGGCACCACGACCAAGGGCATAGGTGGCGCGATTATTGATTCGGTAGGCTCAACTATCTTTAAAGGTGGGGATGGCGCAGACGGAGGAACAATTTCTGGTGGAGGAGGTGGAGGAGCAGGCTCAGGCGGTGATGGAGGTAGCGCAAACGCTGGGACGGCCGGGCTGGGTACTGCCCAAGGTGGTGGGAATGGTGGAACGGGGGTAACGAACGCTAATGGTAACCCGGGTATAAGTGCGGGTGGCGGCGGAGCAGGCGCAAGAAGAACAAACGGCAATAGAAGCGGCGGTAATGGTGCCGCAGGCCAGATTAAAATCACATATCCTATTATCTCGGTTACTGTTAGTGACGGAGCGGTAGATTATGGCATTTTAGGGTCTAATGCAAATAAGGATACGACTGTGGGAGGCATCAATGATACGCAAACTGCCACCAACACTGGAGAGGCAGCTGAGGATTTTAATATAAAAGGACAAAACAGCACTAGCTGGGTTCTGGGTACCTCTGCTGGCAATGAACAGTACGCCCATTACTTCTGCTTAACAGGTAGCGGTTCGCCCGACCCTTGCGATGCCTCTGCGGTTTGGGTTCCTTTAACTACTTCGTATCAATCTTTAGGAAATAATATTGCCATAAATGGCAGCAGCCGATTTGACCTAAAAATAACGACCCCAACTACAACGGGCGCTACAACACAACAATCTGTTAATGTTACCGTACAGGTAATTGCCCACTAGCTAACTAATCGTCTTCTTTTTTATGCTTCCGGCCAGCACCCCACGCCGCTTTAACCGCAGCACGTAGATTTATAAATTTACTTAAAATGATTGCAGCAATTCCTAGCGCCAGCAACAATAGTCCGATCTGGCTCCAGGGCTGGTAGTGTCGGTAGAGGCCCAGTAACCGGTAAAACAAGCTTGTAAATATGTTGGAAGCAGTGACACTAAAGCTCAATTTTGTGGCCGCAGCAACGCCAACGGTGGCAGTACCTTGTTTAACCGTCTCTGTAGGATGGGCTTCTATATAGGCAAAATACTCGCCCGGGTTTGTCCTAAGGGGCGGATGAACTGTAGGTGTAACTATCTGGGAATTTTTGGGCGATAAGGTGAATTGCCTTGGCGAAAAGCTAAACCACGCCGGATTTGGTTTGAGCTGATCCTGCTTTTCATTTAATGTGATATCCATAGTATATGTGGCTGGCTCGGTACCTGTATTGAACACTGTTACAGGGGGCAGCGTATAAATTCCACCTGATCTTAGCTTTTCAGCCACGGCAATCCGGCCAGTGCCTACACCTACACCTACGGATGCGGCGACGGAAACAGGCAATGCTAAAAATAGCAGCAGGCTAAGCCATACAATCAAAGCTTTTTTCATGCCTTAACTTTAGCAGTTTTAACTATTAAGAAGAAGTGCAGCTAATGAATTACCGCTTGAATAGTAACGGTAATAGATTTCTGAACATAATCCGAAGTAGATGAAGGGGTATCTATTTTTAGGTCAAATTTATTAGTGCCGCTCGCCGCAATGTTTGAGCCAAGTGCCGCATAACTGGTAGTCATAGCTGCCCATGTAGGGGTAGCATCACAAGGATCCGGGGTGCCGCTACCCGAAGTACAGAAAGAGTGCGTGAACTGATTGGCACCAACGCTTCCCGCCAACGTCCAGGGTGTCCCCCCTATGGCATCCGTACTCCTAATATTGAAGTCTTCGGCTACATTTCCATCGTTGGTCGCAGTTTGCGTATCATTTGCGCTTGCTGACGTCGTATCTTTGCTTGAGTTCAAATCCATCGTCCCATAGGCTACGACACCATCTGTGACTGATACGGAAATATTTTGGGGCGTAATGGTGGCAGCCACGGTACCCGTAGTAGCAGCAAGCACTTTACCAGCACCGATTATAGGAATTACAGATAACAGCATAACGGAAACAATACTTAGCCGGATTTTTACATTTTTCATTCTATTTATCTCTAATTAACTGATATATATTAAGTGTAGCTTATGCTTTTAAGAAGTCAACTGCAATAAGGCCTCAGTTATAATCATAAATCAAAGCCAAGACGTAGTTGATCAACATCAAACTAACCTTTGTATGCTTGGTTTAAGGCCGCGATATCTATTTTTTTCATCTGCAACATAGCCTGCATG
>JAICHO010000012.1 GCA_025924835.1 Candidatus Saccharimonadota bacterium
CCTCTAACTCTTTTCATATACCCCATTAAGGCTACGAACCCGCATCCTGCTCGGCTTATTTCGCTTGCAATTGCTAAAGATTCATCTAGAGTTTGTTCGCCTCTCTGGCCAGCACCACCTGGATGCGTTACGCCACTAATACGGAGCACGGGTATATCTAAACCATACCGTCTATTTAAGTCAGCAATCCTTTCATAGATGCCTGCCTTTTCGGGTGGATTATTACAAACGACTAAGCCAATATCTGCTTGAACTCTGCCGTCTTGAGTGGCATGCACAAATGCCTCAGCAGTTGAGCCACTACCAGAGGCTAATATTGCAACGGACGGATTGTGCTCGTATGCCATTTGATTGGATTATAAATGCATGGGGAATAAGAAGAAAGCATGAGCAAAAAGAGCATGCAAGACTAGAACCAAAATAAGAGGGGTGGAATAAAAAGATAAAGGTTCCATGGTTGGTGAATGTCTATCTGTTATGTGCTTTTGTAGCGGGGGCAGGAATATAGCTTCACGCCAAGAAGCTTTGATTTAGGATAGCTTCTTGGGTTCGGCATATAATTTTTCTGACCAAAAAATTATCGAACCTTTTTGGCTTGAATCTGGCCTCCGAGCAAGAAAAATATCCCAACCTTTCGGCTGAGATATTTTTCTTGGTAGCGGGGGCAGGACTCGAACCTGCGACCTTGTGGTTATGAGCCACACGAGCTGCCACTGCTCTACCCCGCGTCGTCGGCGTGTAATGATCCGTTTGCCAAGTTGACCACAAAACAAGTTTACTGGTCAACAGCGACAAACTGATCAAGTCGCCTCCTCTCAAATTCGCGAATCCTCTCGTGAATTTGGGTTGAAGCTTCCATAAGACAAAAGCTGCCTAAAATTCCTCACAAGCAAATACAAAGAGGAAATAGCTCAAGGAATAGTAGCAAACAGAGGTGGTTTTGTCAATTAAGTAAACAACAATTAACCCAACTGTGCGGCTTTGTAAAAAAGATTATGGTATAGGCGTGAATGTTTGATAGACTAATAGGTCATGGAAAGAATGGACGACATAATTTGGGCGGATGCACCGCCAGTGGTGGCAGGCATTGGGCAGCTTGGAGGTAGTTACAGGATACCAACCGGTCCTATACAGCCCGATAGAGGCGCCATGGGTGAGTTGGGCGGAGGTGATAGCCCCATTACGCCCGAAGATAAGCTAAAAGTATCTAGGGCCCTCGGCGCACTTACCCATACGGAATGTTTGGTAGCCTTCTTGGTGGCGGGGGGTCTTAGTATTGCAGAAATTGCCGGCACGCTGGAAGAATCAGTTGAACATACAAGAGAGACTGCCAACCGCACATATAAGCATATTAGAGCCCAGTTTTAGACATGGCTTTAGGTATCGCTTTTGCGGAAGAAAAAATCCATCCAGGCATTAAAGTTAGCCCGATAAAAAGGCTGCTTACTTATACCTGGCTGGTTTGATGCGCCAGGCGTGTCATCCGGCAGCGCCTTGGCATGCGCCAAAGCCACGTCTTTGGGTACTAACAGCAGCGTTTCGCCGGGAGCGCCTTTGCCAAACTGTTTGCGCGCAGTTAGCTCCAGGTACGTATCGGTATTGTAGTATTCGTTTTGCAGCTGCAAATTGGTATTGATAAGCTGCTGCAATTTGTTTTGTTGGTCAATTTGGGCGACCTGTTTTTGCAGCTCATAGTTTGTTTCAATAACACTGACGCCGCTCCAGCTAGCCAGTAAAACCAAAATTCCAAAAACAATAAACCCCAGCAACCGCACATCGCGCAATTGCCGCCAGATTGGATATGATTGGACTTTTTTTATTTTGTCGTACATTTACCATCTAATTATACACCACATCTGCTATACTCATCCCTGTTAGCCCTCGCTTTTGTGCAGCTAACAGCTTATTAAACCAAGGAGTCGGCTTGGCCGACCCGACTGTTTAATAAACTGGGAGGAAGAACTGATAGAAGCTGGAACAAATCAACTTATTGTATTTGTATAAGCTGTAGCTTAGTTCTGACGAGGGGGTGTAGCTCAGTGGTTAGAGCAGTCGGCTCATAACCGATTGGTCCCTGGTTCAAGTCCAGGCACCCCCACCAAAAAATTATTTGCCGTCGGTTTAAAAGCCTCTTTTGCTTTTGCCTAAGACGGCGTCTTTATTGCCATATGACACTGTGACCGATTTACTGCCACTGTTCCAAAAACATGTCACCGAAGGTGGTATGGCGTCTGTGCTGCCACAATCATCCGGCTGTTTGCCTGCCGCCTTAATTACTTCGTCTGGGGTCATGCCGTTTTGGATGTTGGCGTAGAAAGCTTCTATATCAAACGCAGGGGCAGGTGTGGCGGGGACATTGACCTGTGGGTTTGGAGTTGTGCTTTGTGATGACGCTGGCGCTTGTGAGCTATGGTTCTGCCTATACAGATAGAACCCTAAACCTACGGTTACTGCTAACATCAGTATCAACAGTGCTGATGCAGGACTAAATCCTTGCTCGCTTCTTATAAAATTTCCTGCCGTGCTCACGGGTCAATAATACACCTAAGCCAGTAGACAATAAAAAAACCGGGGCTCTAAGTGGCCCCGGTTTTAGCAATAGTTTTAGCTATTTAGAACTGGGCCAAGCCGCTGGCCAAGTTTTTCTCTTGTGTGGCGACAAAGCTAACGCAGTCACCTTGGCTTTTGAAGGCACGGCCATTAGTGTCTGTAAGGGTTTTAAATCCGTCTTTTTTGCAGGCGTCTTTGTTTAAGGCTACCTGGAACGGCTCAAAGTCGTAGGTGGTGTCATTAAAGGTAAACAGATCGGTCTCTACATTGTAATTTGTATTAAATGTGCCAATATTTACCCCAAAGCCGGCTACAAGAGCGTCCGGACAGATCGCGTTAATCTGTGCCAAAGTGTAGCTTGCGGGGCCACCAGAAGCCCCGGTGACAGTACCATCAGAACAGACAACTGTTCGGGATGACCAGAACAGGCCCTGATCCACGTCCCAGTTCTGCCAGGTCCCTTGTGTAACTGCCCCCTGAGCCGTGTTTTGGTATGGCTCAAAGACAAGCGTCGTAAATCCAGACGTTCCGCCATTTAGATACACTGCTAATTGATACGAAGCAGCCGCTTCCGGCGGACCCGAAACTTGCTTTGTTGAATAGCTAAGGTTAGTCGCGTCTGCAAGTGGCGTATTAGTTGCATGCATATACTGTGCTTTGGCGGCGGTCGTTGAATCTGTCGTCAGCTGCAATGCCCCGGCACCGGCCGGTGCCGTAGAATCTTTTATAAAATTGACTGCTCCGCCTGGACGAGTATCGGCCGTTGACCAGCCCTGAGTATTTGATGGCGCTACCACCGTTGTCGTAGTAGCTGCCGTGGCCATAGCCAGAGGCACCCCTAGAGAAAACAAAAGGCCACTACCAAGCCCGACTAATAATTTTTTTATTCCCATGCAAAACCCTCCTTAGTTGAGTTAACGATTATACACGCTTATGTTTGCCTAAGCATAACGCCCATAGTGACTTGGGTGTGCTGAAATAAACAAGCAAAACCCCCGGTTTATGGGGGGTTTTCGCACGCGTGTTTTTTTGAAGCTGCTACTCGCTATCAAACATATCCTTGGCTCTATGTTCCATTTCGGCCACCCCACGTTGGATTTTGCCTTTGGTTTCCATCCTGCGGTTGTGAGTAGCCCTGCCCAGTAGTTCCCTAGCTTTTCCTGTAATCCTGCCTGTTAAATTGCCCATATATTCCTCCTTTAATTATTATTTGCTCTACTGATGAAATGACGTGATTAAAAATTAAAATGTAGGATTGTTTAACAACATGCCCTCGCCTGGTTTGGGCGCCGGTTTGCTAGCTTCGCTGCTGCTAACGCAGTCGCCTTGATTCCTAAAGATTTTCTGCAAAGAAGACTTCCAGCCGTCCTTTTTACAGTCGTCTTTACTAACACTGGGTGGTGGTGGATCGGTACCTTCAAAATCATAGGTAGTATCGGTACCGCTCATGCCCAAGGTGAAGTTATCGATGTTTCCCACAAAGCCGCCGGTCCACTGCCCCGCTTTTATATAAAGCGCCCCTGTCGGCAAAATGGCCGCATTTGGAAAATCAGTAGTCAGCTCTGCCCAGGTACACGGGTTAGACTGAGGGCACTTGTCACTGCCTGGCGACCGGCTAAACCACCAGTTCCCTGTACCGGTGTCCTCCATGGTGTCCCAGGTTTGCCATGTACCGGTGCTCACGGTATGCGTAAAGTACGGCTCATAGGTTAAGCGCCCTTCATAGGCCGAGCTGGCTACGGTAGCGTCGGTATCCACGTCAAAACTAAGCGATGGCGCCAAGGCAGCATCTCCACTCTGTCGATAGGTACTGTAGCGGAGCGTCGTTATGTCTCTAAGCTTTGTACCGTTATAGGCGGTAGAGGCTAAAACTTCGCGGCCCGTGGAATCGACCCGCAGTTCCGCGCTGCCACTGCCCAACGGCGGCTGACCAGGGCCATTTACTAAGCTCCCACTGCCGGTAGCGGTATCTTCTTGCGCGAAGGTCCATCCGTACATATGTGAAGGTGACACTACTAACGGCGTAGCCGCAGACGCGCTAAGAGGCCCCAGTGTACTTACCAGAGACGCTGTGGCCAGACTGGCTAATAGTTTGCGTAGTTTCATACACCCCCCTGGTTTTCTCTATCTACTACAAATGGCTCAGTCAGGTTAGACTACGCGGTCCCGGTCACCAATTGTCAATAAGCGCACAATCATCCAGGTAACAAATGACCAAAAGGCAATGGCAATCAGTGTTTCAAATTCAAACCGAACAACCCCAATCTGTTCCTGGTAATTAAACAAGCCAAAGAATGGTGCGACAAACGGGTGACTGGCACTGTAAATGAAACTTGCGAACGCATTGGCGCGGTTGGCGCCCAACAGGGATAGAATAAAACGCAGTCCCAGAAGCGCCACAATGATCCCCCCGATCAGTGAAACGATGCGTGCAGCCATATTGGTGCCGTTATGTACGACCGCAGGAGCGACCAGATCCGGGTCTCTTACGGTGGTTTGCCTTACTTCGCGATAAACATGTGCCATAATATAACTCCTTCAAGATTACCTAGCACTATGTATCTTATAAATAACAGCTTTAAGCCGCAGTGAGAATTGTTACCAGGTCGTCGGTAGTAGAAGCCTGCATTAATTGTTCGCGCAACTCTTTGGCGCCGTCAAAACCATTAATATAAACCTTGCAAAATTTATTAAGCGTACGTATAGCCCGCTCATTGTTTGTCCATGTAGCCGCGAACAGTTCTACGTGTTTTTTATACAGACCGATTTTTTGTTGCCGTGACCAGGATTGCCACGGGCTGTCAGCGGCAAATACAAATGGATCATTAAATATGCCACGGCCGATCATGATGCCATCTACACCGTGCTTGCGGGCCAGCTCTTGCCCCTGTTGTCGTGTTAAGACATCACCGTTACCGATAATTTTGGTAGCAGGGGAGACATCATCCCGTAGCTTGCTGATCTCCCCGATGCGGTCCCAGTCAGCCGGAACTTTGCTCATTTGGACCTTGGTTCGGCCATGGATACTTAACGCGTTAAGTTTTTGCTTCAGTAACAGTTCGTGCCAGCTTAAATCGGGCCCCGTGTAGCCAAGACGAGTTTTGACAGAGACGGGCAGGGAACTGGCCCCTTCCCTGGTGGCTTGAATAATTTCAAGTGCTCTTTCCCTGTTTTCGGGCAAAATAAAGGCCGAACAGGTGCCGTTTCTAACCACGTTTTTATCAGGACAGCCGAAGTTTAAATCTATACCGTCAAAGCCCATTTCTACCATATCCTGGGCCGCTTTATAAAAGTTTTCGGGATTAAGGCCCCAAATTTGGGCAATAAGCGGTTTTTCTTTGGGCGTGAACTTCAGGCGTGGCAGCGTCTTGTCGCGGCCGGGGCTTTGCAGGGCCTCAACGTTGACGAACTCCGTAAAATACAAATCAGGAGGCGCGCATGAAGCTACTACACGACGAAACACCGTATCCGTCACATCATCCATAGGCGCCAATACAAAAAACGGCGTTGGCAAATTATCCCAAATATTCATAGCTTCTAGCGTACCATCTATTGATGGGGAGCGAGACGGGCTGCCGCTAAGGCTGCGCGGGCTGCCGCAATGCCCTGGCGCCCTATTTGACGAGTAGCATCATCAAGTTCCCAGGTTGAAGCGGTGAGCGATAACTGAGTGGGGTCAGTTACAAGGTCAACCGGTGAGACGTGGCGCGCTAGCAGCCTATGCATTACTGGCGGCACATTTTCAGTACTCCCCAGCTCCTGACGCGAGCCATTAGTAAAAGCATCCATATTGTTTATATTATATCACACTTGTCAATATATTACAACGCCCTTAGTTTTGGCCGATTGGCTTGGTTTTAGCTTTTTGCGAATAAATATAAACTAGGCATCCTAACAGCGTGATACCGTAAAAGTACCAGACCGTCCGGAACCAGCCAGCCTGGAGCTGACTCCCAAGCTTAAGGGAGTGGATAAGGATTAAAAACATGGCTCCGTCACTGGCGTAGCTGACGTATTTCCACCATGGCCGATCCCCAAATTTGCGGCGGAATTCATAAGCCAAGAACACGGTTAACGCAATAATGCCTAGTACGACATAGACTCCCAGCATAGGCGCCACATAATGGATTTCACTGCCGGGCGGCAGGCCTAACCCGTCACGCCAGGCTTGCCAGGCCAGAAGTCCTGGATGCAACAAAATTGCTGCCAAGACCGCCAAGCTTGTAAACTCAAAATACTTACTTAAAACCCCTTTGTCGATCTTAAAATACAGCCGGGCAGCAACTGCGATATAGTGCGACCACATCAGACTAAATGCCAACAACCCAAATACCGGGAAAATCTGGTAGGTGCTGATCCCGGCCAGCTTCCAGTTATTCCCCTGACCCCATGCGATAATAGCCAACACTGCGGCCGTTATGCTAACTGTCCAAGCAACCACCTGTAGCTGTCTCGGCCTTAAACTCTTCATCTTCTCTAGCATATCAGGAAATACCTATTTATTCCGTCTTCGGATAAGAGCAGCCCCTATTAAAGTCAGCCTTTTTGCTTGAGGTAGTTATGCTGAACACCGCACATCATATTCCTAGCTTTTCCGCGCAAAAGTGCTACCTTTAGCGAAAATGATGAGTGCCTACTCCCAGCGGAACGACCGGAACGCAATAGCATAAACTATTATCATCCACATAAATATGAGTCCTAGCTGCGGTCCTAGCTGTGTCAAATGCTTACCCTCGGTCGCAATTAACCGTATACCGTCAATGACGGGCGTCAGCGGCAAAAAGTTAGATACCTTTTGCAGCCATTCCGGCATAAGGAAACGAGGAAAAAACGTTCCAGATAGGAAAATCATCGGGAAAGTCGTGATGTTGGCTAGCGGCGCAGCCTGATTTTGGTCCTTGGCCCAGCCACCAATGGCCATACCGATACCAAAAATCATGGCAATACCCAGGATTATGTAAAGCGCAAGCTCGAGGTAATTACCCGCCACCTTAAGGTGGAACACCAACATTGCCACAATAAACATTATGATTATAGACAGGATACCGACCACCGCTTGGCTGATCACATTAGCTAAAAAGTACTGCCACACCCTTAAAGGGGTGGTGTGCAAACGCCGCAGTATCCCCTGTTTCTTAAGTTCCGGAAACACATTGACTGGCCCAAATATACCGAGCCCAATAATGCTAAAGCCAAGCAAGCCGGCAAAGGTGTAATCAAATGCCTTTAAAGACTTGGTATTAAGCTGTTCGCTCTTGACCGTAAATGGCGTATCAGCCTTAACAAACTGACCATTTACCCCCTGAAAAATACCCTGCAAGACGGAAACTAGCGCCTGCGAAGCCTGTTCGCTGTTTTGGGTGTAATACACCATTGCTTGGCCTGTAGGGTACTGTTGGTTCTTAACTTGGCCAAAATCAGGCGGCAAAACAATGGTGGCGTCAATCTGGCTGCGACTCATCTTTTCTCTTGCCTGGTCCATTGTCGTCACACTAGGATCAACCTTGAATACTTTGTTCGCTTTTGCTTGATCCGTAAACTTCTGAGAGAAGTCACTGTCAGACTGGTTAATCATGGCGACGCGGAATGAAACGTTACCGCTTTTGCCAAAAATACCACCAAAAATAAACAGGAAAATGAGCGGGAAGAGGAAAATAAAGAAAATGGCCGTTTTGTCCCGGAAGGCTCGTCTGATAGCTATCTTGGCAAAAACCAGTACCGCTAAGAAAGGTTTTTCGGTTTTCATGTTAATCCCTTAATTCCTTCCCCGTCAGATCAATAAACACGTCTTCCAAGTTAGCTTGTTCGACATGCTGCGTTTTTTTGAAACCGCGTTTTAGAAGTTGCTGGACCAGGTTTTTGGGCGTATCAAGGGCGATAATTTTGCCATTGTCCATAATGGCTACCCTGTCGCACAGTAATTCTGCCTCTTCAAGATAATGGGTTGTCAGCAATATAGTCACGCCTTTGTCACGAGTTTCTTTAATCAAATCCCAGAGGTTACGTCGCGCCTGCGGGTCAAGGCCAGTGGTGGGTTCATCCATAAAAAAGACTTTGGGCCTGTGCACTAGCGAGGCCACAATGCTAAAGCGCTGTTTTTGGCCGCCGGATAACTGCTCCACAAAGCTGCCGGCCTTTTCGCTTAGTTCTACCTCTTCCAATAGTTTTTTGGCGTTTACTTTACTGCCATAAGCCGATGCGAGCTGTTCCAAATGCTCAGTTAGCTTGACCTTGTCCATAAATGCCGGGCTTTGCGGTTGCACACCGATGATGTATTTGACTTTCTGCGGGTTTTTGGAGACATCCAGACCGGCAACAGTAATAGTGCCGCCGTCAATTTCGCGCAAGGTTTCTATCATTTCCAGCGTGGTGGTTTTGCCGGCGCCGTTTGGTCCCAGAATGCCGAATATTTCGCCTTTTTTGATCTCAAAGCTGATACCGTCAACAGCTGTTTTCTTACCGTATTTTTTTGTTAGGTTAGTAACTTTAACGATTGATTCCGCCATATGGCTTAACTATAACAAATATTACTTAACCTGTTAAGGAATTATCCATATTTAAGCTTATAGCGCAGTACTATGGCGACCATTACAAATTGGGTGCCATTACTGATGATAATAGGGACGTCGCCTTTTAGGATTCCATAGGTAGTCCATAACCCATTGGCGATGGTCACGATAACCCACATGTATAAGGCTAGGTCTTTGGTCTTTTTGGTACGAATTACTTTAATGACTTGCGGAATTACCGAAATTATTCCACATATTCCCGCCGACATCCCGAGAACAGTAATTAACATTGCTACACTTTAACATAAAGAGGTGCAACCATAAGTAGCTTCTTGCGCAATAAATAGACCCGGGGTTCCCCTTAATTATAAAAACCGGCCAGGTGGTCCCCGGCCGGCGTATTTTCGTTTTAGGTAGGATTATTTGCGCTTGACAGTCAAAAAGCCGTTACGAGGGTTTTCGTTGACAGTCATGCCGGCAGGAACTGCGTCCACTGCTTCTGGGCGCTGGTCTTTGCTGAAGTAGTAAATTACCTGTTGTTTGCCACCACGGAGTGTGACAGTTTTAGAATTCAAAAAGTATGTGACACCTTTAGAGTTTGTGTGCTTGTAAGCCATGAGCTTGATCTCCCTCTCTTATTAACTGTTGGTACTCCTTACCATACGCCCCCTAGTTTTCGCTTGTCAACAGGTTTGTGTAATTTACACCCCTGTTGATGCAATCTTACCCCTGTTATTATCTGACAGCTTGGTTGGGGATATTTCACCTAACTGTTGCACAACAAACCGCTTATGCAGTACACTTACTCTCGTATAGGAAATCTAAATAAAGGTGGATTAGTAGAGATGGAATGGAACCGCGGCCCTAGCCCAACACAACCAGCCAATCAGCACGTTAACCACGTGGCTGCACCGGCAACAACACGCAAAACAAAAAGCTCCTTTTTAAACCTGCGTTTAGTTAGCGTGGTATTACTATTTTGTATTACTGTACTTATCTTGGCTTTAGCTAGCTTTATAGCCTTTGGTGGCCCAGCCTCCGAGAGTCAGTTTGTCAGTAAAGATCGTATGCAGGCCGTTTTCCTTAACGGGGGGCAGGTTTACTTTGGGCATATCAACAACCTAAACGATAAATTCATGCGAGTAAGCGACATCTACTATCTGCGCGTTAATCAGACCGTCCAGCCTAACGGTGGTACAGCCAGCAACCAAGATGTGTCGCTGGTAAAGCTAGGCTGTGAATTACACGGTCCGGATGATAGCATGGTGATCAATCAGGACCAGGTTATATTCTGGGAAAATCTAAAGACGGACGGTCAGGTAGCCAAAGCCGTTGCCGATTACAAGCAAAAGAATCCTAACGGCCAGAAGTGTGACCAAGCAGCTAATAGTAGTGGTACCAGCAACACTACTACCACAACACCAACAACAACTACCACGCCCAGCACGACTACCACGACACCAACAACAACTACTCCAACTACGACTAAGAAGCCCTAAATAGGCTACAGCAGTTAGTTTGGCAGTTATAAACGCTCCCTCTAAAGGGAGCGTTTTGTTGGTATAATCTCAAGCCTATAGATGATGTTTCAGCGTGGCGCGCATCCACCGTTCCAGAGCAAACCGGACGATGAACAAAACAAAAAAGAAAGCTGCCAGCACTAGGCTTAAGCCTGCTAAATCCGGTGACCACACCGGACTGGCAAAATCAAACTTGTACAGGCTATCTGGTATGGATTTGGGCTGCGGCTGGACGTAGGGATGTGTATCTAGATAGTTTTGTATACACGGCAAACGACCGGCGCCATAGAAACTTTGGGGGAAATTCTTTTCACAGTAGTTCTGGGCGTCGTTATAGATATTACCGTTAGTTGCGGCCGCTTTGTCTTTTTCTGCCTGCACCAGGCGCTCATAACGATATTTGAGCTGAATCGGCGGGTATACCGACGTATCGCTGGCTAGATTCGTGTTCATGTGGCTATACACATATTCTCGCAGCTTTTTAAGTGCGACCTCGGTATTGCCATTGTCTTTGTCGGTCTGCAAAACCTCGTCGCGTAACGCCAAGGCGGTTAAATTATTGTGTCTTAGGGACATTGCGGCAATAAGTCCGCATACTAAAAAGGCGGCCAAAAAATACCAATAACTAGCTCTTCTGACAATTTTCCATATGTGATGAAGTTTCTTTTTGTTCATATACGATTAAGTATAACCTTGATGATGCTCTATACGTTATACGTTATACGTTATACGCTATACGTATATGCACATATTCTTTTCCGGCATAGGCGGCACGGCGATTGGTCCTTTGGCCATGATCGCGGTTCAGGCAGGCTATACGGTATCCGGATCTGATAAACAAGACAGCCAATACATTCAATACTTGAAAAAGCATGGTGTCTCAAACATACATATTGGCCAAAGTTATGAACAGATAGCTACCGTCCACGAGCAACAGCCGATAGATTGGTTCGTATACTCCTCGGCGGTCAGTATCGAAAACCCCGATGCCGCCGAGTTAAGGTTTTGTCACGAACAAGCTATTAAAACCAGCAAACGCGATGCCTTATTAAACCAGATTATCGCCGATAAAAAATTGCGGCTCATAGCTATCGCGGGTACGCACGGCAAGACGACGACTACGGCTATGGTTATCTGGCTGTTCAAACAGATGGGGATTGCCATTAGTTATTCGGTAGGCGCCAAGATCAGTTTTGGCGAGATGGGGCAGTACGCACCGGAGTCGGAATATTTTGTTTACGAGGCAGACGAATTTGACCGCAATTTTCTAGCTTTTGAACCCTATCTGAGCCTTATCACGGGCGTAAGTTGGGACCATCACGAAATCTTCCCCACCCGCGAGGATTACCAGCTGGCGTTCCAGGAGTTTATTCAGCAAAGCGAGCATACGCTTATGTGGCAGGATGATTTTGCCTATTTGGGGCTGGAAAATGGTGCCCGGCTAACAGTGCTGCAAGCCGATCCCGACCAAGACGAGATCAAACATATTGCCGGTTTTTATAACCGTCTGGATGCTTGGCTAGCTGCCAACGCCGTAGCTAAGATTACCCATAAAACAGTGCATGAGGTTGCGTTGAAACTAGCTAATTTCCCCGGTTTACAGCGTCGTATGGAAGCAATCGTTCCTGGTTTATACAGCGATTATGCACACACGCCGGAGAAAATTCGGGGAGCCATGAGCGTAGCTCTTGAGCTGGCCGCTCAAAAAAACCAAGATGTAGTCGTGGTGTACGAACCGTTAACCAACCGGCGCCAGCATTACATGGCCAACGACTACCAAGATTGCTTTTCGGGTGCTAAAAAAGTTTATTGGATCCCCAGCTACTTGGCCCGTGAGGATCCTAACCAACGCACTATCCCGCCCGAGGAGCTGATATCACATTTGAGCGATCCGAGCATTGCTGAAGCCCAGCAGCGTGATGAAAACCTCAAACAAACAATCCAAGCCCACCTGTCTAAAGGTGACATGGTAGTCGCCATGGCTGGCGGTGGTGGCGACTCCTTAGATGAGTGGATAAGAAGCGAGTTCAAACCGTGAAACTGATCCAGGTTAATATTTGGTGCGGAAAGCTGGGATACCAGCTTATTGATTTTCTCAATGACCAACAGCCTGATATTGTCTGCATGCAAGAGGTCAGCGACCTGCCCGGCCCGGCCGGTCCGCTTTTTCTTACCTTTGAAGAAATTAGGGAGGCTACGAACTTTCCACACGCTGCCTTGGCACCAATGTTTGCCTACCGTTTCATGAAACGGAAATACCAGTTTTGTAACGCCATTTTAAGTAAGCTTCCGTTGCGTGACCAGAAGATTGAATTTACAAGAGGTACTTATCTAGATGATTTTGATGAACTCCAAGATGATATAAACATACGGAATTTTCAAGATGTAACCATAGATATACAGGGTAAAACTCTGCATATTATTAACCATCATGGGCACTTTGTGAAAGGCTCCAAAGACGGTAACCAAGAAACCCTACGTCAAATGAAAATCTTGGCTGACTATATTGAAAACCTGACAGGCCCTATCGTAGTGTGTGGCGATTTTAACCTTGTTCCTACCAGCTCCTCTATACATCAGCTAGACCAAAAACTAATAAACCTGCCTGTGAAGTATGGTATTAAGAACACGTATAGCTTCCTAAATATCCATCGTGTTGTTTGTGATTATATTTTTGTAAGTAAGGATATCGTCGTCAAAAGCTTTGAAGTTGCCGAAAAGACCGTTTCTGACCATAAAGCCCTAATTATGGAGTTTGAGCTATAACAGGACTGCTGTAAGGTCAAATGAAAGATACCCTAGCAGAGTCTTTATTGCTCGTCTTTAACCCAGCCAAATTCGCCGTATTGATGACCGGCAGCTATGTGCTTCAATGCAAAACGTACGGATGGAACTATATTTTTTGGAAGATCGTTGGGGTCTAGCCAGACTAGTTCACTATGTTTGTGCGGTTCGGCGTTGAATGGTTCCCCGCCCCACGTATCCGCCTCAAAATACACATCTATCCACGCCAGCGTATCGTCGTCACTTTTGCGGTGCGCCATAAAAACCATCCGTAAATCCGACTCCAAGACGTCCACGCCCACTTCCTCTTGCACCTCACGTACGGCCCCCGACAAGAGTGGCTCGTCCACTTCTATCTTCCCGGCCGGTAAACCGTAATAGCCATTCATCCAATCCGTGCCGCTGCGCAACAAAAAAGCTAGCTTACCGCCGCGTCGTAAAAATACGAAACATGCCAAATACGGACGAGCGGAATTATAGCTCATCTATTATCGCCTTGACCCTTTATAACGTTGCGTTTTTGACGGCTGGCTAATTTTTGCAGATTGCGTTGCATAATATCATCCAGGGATAACCCAAGGCTATGAGCCATGACCGCGATATACCAGACTACATCACCGAGCTCTTTGGCTATTTCATCCAGATCTTCCGGCGTTATCTTACCTTCTTTGTAGGCGACAATTTTCTTCCATTTTTCTACCACTTCGCCGGCCTCCCCGGCTAAGCCCATGGCCCAAATGGTCTTTTCCATAAGCGTATTGACATACTGGGGGTCAGTGTAGGCGGTGGTTATGGCACGTTTCTGATAATCATCGGCGTTCATTTAAATAACCCTCCCGGTGCTCTCGTCTATCGTAACAGCGCCCGGGCGCAAGACTTCAACCGCGTCATCGATTATCCTAATCAGGGTAGAGGGCTTATGTCCCGACAAATCGCCGCCGTTCGTGTAAAAATCTATGGTGTCGCCAAAGTACTGCCGTGCTTCATCAATTGTATTAGCGGGGGGCTGACCCGGTTGGTTGGCACTGCTTGTCAGAAGCGGCCCGGTTTTTTGCAATACACCAAGCAGCTCGGCGGGACCGTTTATGATCCGAAAGGCTTGGCGCCCGGTAGATTGGCTTAGATAGGTTATAGAGTGTGGGATTTCTATGCTAATAGCATTGGGCCAAAACTGCTCTACGGCTTTAAGGTAACGGGCTTTAACCCCTAGTTCTATCAACTGATCTATGTTGGCGGAAATAACCGTTCCGGGCTTATGCTCGCGCGCCTTCAGCTTGTACAGTCGGGCTACGGCCTGTTCGTCACCGGCTCGGCACATAAGGCCGTAGATGGTATCGGACGGCATAATACCAACTTTTCCATCCTTCAGCTGACTCACTAAGCGGGGATCGCTTAACGTGTTAAGTATGAAGCTCATCCGTTAATAGTACGATAAAACAGGATACACCTGCAAGATAACTTGCTATAGACCAAGGGACTTGTCGCTCAGATCTGCAGCCGGGAAGTCCTTAGTATCGTCGGTTTTGCTTAAACTCGTGTCAATGTCTTTGTTAGTAGCGTCAACGTCGGCGGGGCTGGCTAAAGGCTTAGCCGTAGTTTGGGTAGCAGCGGTAGTAGGCGCCTTTTTGGATGTGGAAGAGGCATTTTTGCTTTTCATAAATGTAAAGATAACCAAACCAGCCAAGGCCAAGGCTACAATGATAGCAACCACAACAGCTACAACTGGCGCTCCGCTTTTATGCGCTGCTTGCGGAGGAATGGCTAAAGGGTTATGATCCGGATCTGCAGGCTGCTCAGGAACATCAGAGCTAGACGCAACCGTAGCATCAGGAGCAGGGGTAGCCACTGCCGCCGGAGCACTCTGAACGGTGGCGGTAGTTTCTTCGCTGGACAGGCTTTCGTTAAAGTTGGGTACCGATCCTCCCATGGCTGCTGGTCCGGGCAGTGGAGGCGCGGTATCAGATGATTTAGGCGTTTGGATGTCCATGAATTGTCCGGAGCCAGAAGACGCGTTGCTTTCTGTTTCGGCTGTTTGCTCTGAAGTGTTGGGTTCATCCATAATTATTGACTCCCTCCTGTCTTTGGAGTCTCAAGCGCGGCACGAATAGTCTTAAGCAACGGCTTAATGGTATCGTTCACGTAGGCCTTAACAGCTTGGGAATCCTTGTTTACAGCGTCCAGGGATGTGCGAGCGGCCAGCAACGATGCCTTAAAGCCGTCCGGGTCCGTTTTACAATCCATAGCCGCTAAATCACTAACCGACTGCTTATAGGTCGCCAGGTCGGTATTAAAGGTGGTGATTTTGGCCTGGAGCGCAGTTATATCGCTGTCCAGCGCAGTGGTGTCGGCGCCTTTATTTTTGAGCTTTTCAGATAGATCCGTTAGACGATTCACGATATTGGTATAGACTTCGGTGCGGCTGGTTTCTATGCCCTGCACGCGACCCTTCACCGAACTTACCAGGCCTTGAGCTGCCTTGCATTTGGTTTGGATTTTTAGCTTCTCGGCGGCCGCAAGCTTGACCTTGAGCTCGGCTTTGCGCTTTTCTACACGTGCTTGGATCGATGCGGTGTCATCGGCAGAAGTTTCAGTCTCAGTTTTGGCCGTGGTTGTGGTGGGGGTTGTCGTAACATTGGTGCTAGCGTCTTCCGCCAGAACCGTTGCCATTGAAAAAACCGGCATCATTAATACGGCGCTAATACCCAATGCTAAAATACGTTTCATTCATTCTTCCTTTTACCTTAATAATATTCTACCATAAGCGCTTAACATGCAAGCCGCGAACTAAATTTAGTTTTTACCTGGCAAGCATATAGCACGTGCGTGGGCGGGTAATGAGGCGCTCCGCTTCCAGTGATGACAGTACGTCCGGCACGCGCTGGTCTTGAATACGCTGCCGTAGCTCTCTTAGACTCATCGGCTTTTGGCTCAGTGCCCGTAATATTTGCCCGCGGATTTGCCGGCGCGACCCTTCAAAAGCCGATTGCTTGGCGTACTGCTGGCTACGGGTTGCCGTATTGCCTATGGTGGCCTTGAGATGAGTGCCATAATCCATTAAGGCCCAGTAGAACTCCCGGGGCCTTTTGTAATCAAGCGTCTGCTCAATAAACGGCACCAGTTCTTTATCCGCTACTGTGTCCGACCCTAAAGCAACAAAGTGGTGAATATAGACGCTACGAACGTTGGTTTCTATGAATATATGCGGCTGGTTATAGGCATACACCAGTACCGCGGCGGCCGTGTTGTAACCTATGCCCTTACAAGCGGTGAGGTCTTTTATGCTCCACGGTCGGGCTTTAAGGACAAGCTTTTTGGCGGCATCATGAAGGTATTTGGGCCGGCGGTTATAACCCAGGCCACTCCAGGCAATTAATACATCGGCCAGTGGGGCATCGGCTAGACTCCCTATATCCGGAAATTGCCGCAAAAAAGCTTGATACTTCGGCACAACACGTTTTACCTGTGTTTGCTGTAGCATAATCTCTGAAACCAAAATCTTATACACGTCAAACGACCCGTTAGCTTCCGGTACACGCCATGGCAAGAGACGTCTATGCTCCTGATAATATTCCCTGACTATTCGGCCAAATTCACGCATACTTATGATTTGTGATTGGCTACCCAGGTCATAACAACACCGGTACAAACCATGTAAGGTAGATATAGCAGTATGGTACTTAACCATGAGCGGTTTTGGTGATGGATCAGAATAAAAACCAATATCAAAAAGACCATCATGGGCACATACGTCAACCACCCCTGCCAACTGTTCGGCAAATAACTCCATCTGACCTTAATAAACCAGGGTGGGCTCTTGTGTGTTTTATTCATATTTTTAAGTATACCAGTAAGCCGTTGTAGTTATGGAACGCGCCATCTGTTGTTGGGCGGCATGGTCTAAGTTATACTGCTGGCATCATGAACAAGCGCGTAAACGTTCACCACAACTACTCCCCGCATATAGCCACCTAACCGTAGCTACTATTAATTGTTGCCTTACTTCCATCCAGAAAGGATATGACATGTTGAAGTCCCAAAAATTAGATTTATTGTTTGGTTTATATATTTTTTGTATCGCCGCGTCAGAGATGATGGGTATCAAGACCTTTAGCCTGGTTAGTTTTAGCTGGCTACATCTGAACGCCAGCGTCGCTATTTTACTACTCCCCATCGTCTTTTCTATTAATGACGTCATTGTTGAGGTTTACGGCAAAGAACAGGCGCGTAGTTTGGTCCGCGCCGGGCTTGCGGTCGTGTTCCTGACTATCGTGTTTGCGGCTATTGCCACAAGCTTGCCGCCATCAGCTCGTTTTAGGCCGACCGAAAACGCATATGACCAAATATTTAAATCCTCCATTCGTATATCGGCTGCCAGCCTAACGGCCTTTGCGGTTGCCGAAATAACGGATATCCTGGTGTTCATTAAAATTCGTCAGCGCTTAGGCAAAAAAGCCCTTTGGTTACGCAATAACGTATCTAATTTTGTCTCCCAATTCGCCGACACGGCTATATTTATTAGTTTGGCGTTCTATAGCTTTTCGCATACATTTGGCAATAACATATCGTTTTTGCTCAGCCTTATCGTGCCTTACTGGTTATTAAAATGCAGTATGTCGGTTATAGAAACACCGTTTGTATACTGGGGTGTAAACTGGCTAAGGAACACTGATAAATGATAGTAACGATAGCGGCCGTTGTTTCGGCGGACGGCAAGTTGACTCGCCACGACGAAGCAAATATTTATCAGTGGACATCCCCGGAGGATTGGCAATATTTCACATCGCTCATCCAAGATAATGAGGTAATCATCATGGGCCGTAAGACTTACGATGCTATCAAGGGTTGGCTTAAACCAAGCCTCAAAAAACGCCGCGTAGTATTGACGCGCGATCCAAAAAAGCATAAAGCCGATAAACATGATGGTCTGGAATTTACCGATGAAATCCCCCGGCAACTTATGCAGCGGCTAAGCTCTGAAGGCATTACAAAAGTACTCGTTACCGGCGGCAGCCAGATCCATGCCGATATGCTTGCGAGCGGCTTAGTTGATTACATTCATATGACCATTGAACCCTACATTTTCGGCCAAGGCCGGCCCTTTACCCCCCTACCGACCAATATAAGCCTGCGGCTCACGGAACATAAAAAACTAAACAATACCGGCACCCTGCTCCTAATCTATAAAGTACTTAAAGTACGGACCTAGTCCGTACTTTAAGATTCCGCTTTGGGTGATGAGCAGCCGCCTTATTAAAACTTTACGACCATGAATTAAGTTCATAGTCGTAAAGTCCGATTTTGGGAGGAGAGCAGCCGGACAAAATGTATTCCATTTTGACCGCGCGATGAGAGGAGGGGTCACCTCCTCTCATTTTTCAGTAGTAATACCACCTATCAATCCCCCTGGTATTGGTCACGTCCCGGATTTTAACCGGTTCTCCGCCATCTGTACTGATGGCGTAATCGGCTGTTTCGGTAGGTGATTTAACCCGGTACACCAATACTTTGTCATTGAGCCACTGGACCGGATAAATAAGGCCGCTCTGGCTATGCAGAGTGGTATCAGATTTGGCAGCGATATCATAGATTAGCAGAACGCCTTTGCCGTCACGATTATCAATCCAGGCGCTACGCTTGCCATCAGGGCTGTCAATATATACCCGGGTGGTCTGGTCCGATGGGGCGCTGCCGAGCTTCGTTGGCTGGGATCCACTTGCAACGTGATAATCGTACCACTGCTGCTGGACCGACAACGCAAAGTGGTCGTAAGCAGTCCTAAACACATTCCACACTTCTTTATTCAGCACAACCTGCCCGCCGCTACCATCCGGATTAATTTTATAAAAGCTAGCCTGGCCGGTCTGATTGGCGCCCGACGGAGCATAATAAATCGCACCACCCGCATAGACCACGTCGTTAAAAAAATTACTGCTGGCTAACTCTTTACTCGATTGATCCTTGTAGTTATAGCTCATTAATTTGTAGCGTTTGGGGCTGTTGGCACTGGCCCCGGCAGTAATTTGGACATAAATCAGGTAGTCACTGGACCAACTGACAATCTGCATTCGTTCCGACGCGCCGATATTGGTCGTACTATTATCTTCCGTATTGATCAGAATAAGATTGGTTAGCAAATAGCCGTCACTATTTGTTTGATTACCACGAGTAGAAACGTAAGCCGCAATATTAGCGCTAGGGTGCTGTACCAAGACCATATCATCACGCTCTTTACCACTGCCAGCCAGCACTACTTTTTCGTCTTTCCCATCTATATAAATACTGTATATATCGTACTTACCGGACCGTTTTGAAATAAACAGCTGCTTGCGGGCCGGCACCAGCTTAATCGGATGCGGTGCCTTGTCATCCGGGTTCAGACTGAGCTGTTCATCGCGGTAATCACCACCTTTGAGACTAACGTTTAACGTATCGGCATCCGGTCTATCTATCGTTAGCCTGATATCACCTTTCTCATCAGAGACGGCGCTGGCATCATTACTGGTCGCTTCAACCTTGCTCACCGGTTTTCCGGACAAAAAATCAGTCACATTAAAGCTGTACTGCGTGCCGGTGGGCGTCAGCTTAAAATCACCCAGCGGATTACTGCCCCACCCTAACACAATAGCTTTGTGTATAGGGGCAAAGGCCCGTTTTTCTATTGATATCTGGGTTTTGCCTAGCGGGATTTTAGTTAATTTAACCTTGCCATCAACATCGGTGCTAGCCTGCACGTCCCCAATCTTAACCTGCACATTTTTAAGTGGTTGCTGTGTGCTGTCATCCAGCACTGTCAGGGAACTACTAGATCGGACCCCAACCGTATTGAGTAAAAAATAACGTGATGCCGGCGCGAGACAGGCGGCAAGCAGCCCCAGACCTATGAGCAGTAAAAGGCCGCGCCTAAAAAGCGGCTTGGACAGCCAACTCTTCAGTGCCAGACCCTGCCGGCGCCGTGGCGGCTTTTCGGGTTTAATAGGTTCGTCAGTATCCCGAACGATATCTTCCATTTCCAGCAATTTATCGCTCTCCTCGGCAACGATAGCTTCAACTGCCTTATCCGTCTCAGGATCGGCGACAACCGGTGGATCCTGGACAGGTATTTCGGATTCTTCGTCAGTGGCTGGCAGAGATGGAGTTTCTTTATCCGTTTCAGGATCGCTCGTAATATCAGCCTGCGGCTCGGTACTTGGTGTCATAGGCTCCGTGTTTATAGAGTCCAGCCCGGCAATAGCCTCGTCCAGCTTTTCAGCTATATCAGCCGGCGTTTCACTACTGTCGTTTATAGTGATCTTTTTAATGGGGGACGGAGCGTCGGCCTCTTTGACCTTTTTGCCCGGCTCCTTAGCCGCGTCAGGCTGGTCATGGGAGGTGGGCATAATTACTTTTTTTGAAGCCGTTTTGTTCTTTGGGGTTGTTTTGGCCGTCGGTAGCTCGGGGGCTGATAAAGGGTCTGTCGGCTGTCCAGCGGGTGTGGATATTGCCTGTACCTTTATAGTCTTACCGGCTGGTTTAAGCACATCTGCTTTTGCCGTTTCAGACGTGTCAGGAACCGAAAGATCCAGCATTTGCTTGACCCGTTCTTCAATATCGTTGCTGCGAGGATTCAAATCCTCGTTTCGTTCTTCGTCCAATTTGCTTATCCTTTACACATAATTGTAGCAAAAACACCGGTCAAACACTAACAATATCGGCCTTATCCTAGCCTAGCGCCTGGCTTTTTTACGCTGTTTGCGTGTCGATTTTTTAGCAATCTGTTTAGTCTTTTTAGGCTGTACGTCAATTACCGGCGGCTCGACAGTCACCGGTTCAGACTCATTCGTTTGAGCGCCTGGCTTACGCGGCCAATACATGACCGCTGCGAACAACACCACTATCACGCCAATTATCCGGGCTGGCCAGACACTTTTTGGCTTTGGATGGGAGATGGGCTGTGAAACAGTGCTGTTTGCCCCTTTGACAGGAGAGGCCGATACCTTTAAACCACCCGACTGCATTAGATTCTGAGGATTAATATTGGTAGGGGAAGGCTGTAAACCGCTATTATTATTGGGCTGCAAGCCAGTCAGGGTATCGCCCTGTGGGTTACTTGTAGGCGGCTGGTAGTCGGACGAATTATTGCCGCCAAATTCCGGATTAGCTAAAGCCGAGACCGTGGCATAAGGCGCCAAGGACAGCAGGCATGAACCGATTAATGTCAGTATAAGGATTTTATATTTAAGCATAGGTACTATTTTCCTGGGTGTCAGTATGACTAGTGCCCGGTTTAATTTCAACCTATGGCTCAGTGCCCCGCTCCTGCGTGACTACCACCTCGGAATCGCCGTTGACTACAAAGGCCTGGTTATCATTCAGGTAGACCACTCGGCCGTCACCGGTGTAAAGCTCTTTGATATGGTTTACATATTCCGTAAACTCCGGGTTGTCCATATGCGGGGCGATTATTTTATCAGTCAAGCCTAGCCCATCCCAGAATACTTCATTCGCTAGCTCCGGGTCATCACCTACTTCAAAGCCTTTTAAGGTTACCCCTGCCACAATCGCGCCGGCGCTTTCGCCGCCGTAAACTATGCCTGTTTTCAGCACATCGCCAATAATCCGGTCAAAGCCGCTGCGGTGCATTTCCGCTCGTAAAACAAAAGTGTTCCCGCCATTACCCCACAGCAAATCAAAACCCATCAAGGTATTTTTTAGCAGTTCCGGATCCTCAAAATCCCTCAGGTCAATAATCTCTGTTGATAAACCCAGCTTGGCAAAGTAGGTGCTTAGTTCCTCTGTTTTTTGAGCTCTAATTTCTGGCGGCTGATCGTCCTTAGCATTTGGTATGACCGCAGTTTTGCATTGAGCAAAAGGCTTAGGCAAAAGCTCGGCCAAGTCAGTTGGCGTCGGTACCCGATACGAGCTTAAATAGAGTTTCACCCCTTTAGTATACGCGCGCCTAGCGGGCTAACTGTGTTTACGATAAGCATAAATAGACAACGGAATAAAGACCACCAGTATGCCCGCCACCCAAACCAGAAACTTCCAGATCGCCCCGCCGTCAGGAGTACCAAGCGCTAATGAACGGGCCGCATTAGTAACAAAAGTTACCGGCTGATTGGCAGCGAATTTTTGTAACCAGTGGGGCATAGTCTGAATCGGCACAAAGGCAGCGCTGGCAAAGACTAAGGGGAATATCAGTACAAAGCTGGCTAGTTGCGCGGTTTCCTCATCACCCGAAAACATCCCCAGGAAGGCTGCTACCCAAGAAAACGCGAAGCCAAACAGCAATATAACTAGTACCATGGCAATGCCGCGCAAGATACCAGCATGGAAGCGGAAACCCAATAATGACCCGACCGACAGCATAATGACAGCCACGAAAACATTGCGTACGCTGTCCGCCAATGTCCGTCCGGCCAGTACCGCGCCGCGGCTCATTGGCAAGCTTCTGAATCGATCAATAATACCGGCGCTCATGTCCCTCGCCAGTCCAATCCCGGTCTGCATGCCGCCAAACATGATCATTTGCGTCAAGATACCTGGCAAAAGGTAGTTGATATATTTGCCGCCGGGTATTTTGGTGCCGGAACCAATCGCGCCGCCAAAGACAAAATTAAACAGCACCAAAAACATAATGGGCTGAACCGACGAGAAAAATATAAGACGCGGTAAGCGTAAATACCGGTAGAGGTTACGCTTGGTGATAGCCCAGGTATCACTAAACTGATAATACAAACTGCTGGCAATGTTCATGAACGGCGTCCCTTCTTAGCCGCAACTGGCTGGCTGGCAACAGTTGATGCTTTTTCACCGGTAAGTGATAAAAACACGTCATCCAACGATGGCCGGTGTAGACTTAAGGCGCTGGGCTCAATGCCCGCCTTGTCCAGTTCACGTACCACCGCCAGCAAGCCTTTAGAACCATTGCTAACCGGGACCGTGATGGTCAGGCCGCTTTCGTCGGTGGTCGGTTGCTTTTTGGCCAGCGCGCTCATGGCCTTGAGCGCCTTTGGGCTGTCGGATAGCTTGTGTAATTCAAACTCAACCACATCACCCCCCAACTTAGCTTTGAGCTGATTGCTGGTGCCTTCGGCAATTACTTTACCGCGGTCAATAACGGCAATTTTATCAGCCAGCTCATCGGCTTCTTCCAAGTACTGGGTGGTCAACAAAATGGTGGTGCCACCAGCGATGAGCTCGCGGATAATACCCCACAAATCCAGACGCGTCCTGGGGTCAAGGCCAGTGGTCGGCTCATCCAAAAATAAAATCTCCGGGTGCCCCACTAGGCTAGCGCCCAGGTCTAGGCGGCGGCGCATGCCACCGGAGTAGGTACGAACCGTTCGTGTGGCGGCGTCTGCCAAATTAAGTTGCTCCAACAAAGTTTTGGCCCGTTTCTTGGCCTCTTGAGCTGATAAATGATACAACCTGCCAACCATGTAGATATTTTCATATCCGGTCAGATACTCGTCAACGGCGGCAAACTGGCCAGCGAGACCAATCATCCGGCGGACTTTATCAGGATTCCGTACCACATCTACACCTAAGACTTGGGCCGTCCCGGCGTCAGGGGTGAGTAACGTGCTAAGCATGCGTACTAGCGTGGTTTTACCGGCGCCATTCGGGCCTAAGAGTCCAAAAATTTTACCAGGCTCAGCCCTGAGCGTAACACCATCCAAGGCCTTCACGTCCCCAAAATGCTTCACTACATTATCGGCTTCAAACGCAAATTTAGTCATTACTCTTAAATGTACGCCGCAACACTTAACACGTCAAGTGTTGCGCGAATTACCGTTAAACACCGCCATAACCGTAACCATAACCCGGGAAGTTGGTATTTGGTTTATGGTAATCAGTTATCTTTAGCACCTGTCCTTTATCGCCAGGACCAGTTGCGGGCAAAATAAATAATTCACTACCACCCTTGGATACCAGCAAATAGTCATCACTATACCAGCCGTAAGGGACATATTCGCTTAAGCTGGCGACTTCTGTTGGGTTACCGGCGTCCTGCGAACCTGTAAAGAGCGTGTTTTTACCATCGCGCGGTTCATACCAGAATATCTTCTCGCCGCTCGGCGACACCAGATAGGTTGGATAGAATTTATAGAAGACGCTGTCGTTAACGTCTTTGGTTTCTTTAATAGTGCCTTCGTCATACTCGTAGTAACTTGTATCGGCGGCGGAAACCAAAAAGTAAAGTTCATCCGGCTTGTAAAGGACAGCGTTAATATAGCCATTGTTAGCCACATTAAAATCCTTCACAAGTTGTTTATTAGTGCCGTTCGGTTTGACGCTGTATATTCCCATGCGCTTGCCGCTCAGGCGGTACGCCGAGTAATAGCTAGCGTACCAGCGTTTGGTATAGATAATACTGTCTCTGAGAATATAGGCATTGTCCAAACTCTCGGCCACATAATCGCTGTCACCACTGCCTTCAGCATTGGTTTCGTCAATGACGGTGAGTTGTTGATTTTCGGCGTTGTAGGTTTTGAGCGCGGCGCCCTTGGACTGCCAGACCAGCACGCTATCTCGATTGACCTTGTACACAAAGTTATGTTCATGCCAGCCGACTAGTTCAAATGTGGCGTTGCCACTATCAATTTCTGTCAATTTATCATTGCTGGTATCTATAAGGTACAGCTTTGCTTTATCGCTATCACGGCGAGACTGCAGGGCCAGATACTTCCAGTCCCGCGAAGCCAGCAGCACAGTGTTTGTGTCTTCCTCTTTGCCCGTACCGGCCAATACTGTCTGGCGATTGCCGCCATCCAAGTCCGTTTTTACCACATCAATCTTCCCCGATTTCTTGGACAAGAAATAAACAGTGCCAGCGGGCGCGACCGAAAACGTATTCTCCTTGACCGCCGATGAGCTGACTGTGATCTTTACAGAGGCGTCATTGTAGTCTTTAGCCGATACCGTGCCTGACAGCGTGGCCTGATCGGGGGGCAAAACCAATGTCGCAAAGCCGTTTTTGTCCGTTTGTACCTCGGTGTCGGCAGCTTTTACCGTGGCGCCGGAAACGCTGGCACCGGTAATTTTATTAATAACGTGTATTGGCACCTGGCGGCCAGTTGCTTCCAGCCGCAACTCTCCGGTGCCAGTAACTTTCTTGAGCGTGACGGTTAAGTCAGCAGAAAAATCTTTGTAATACTTTTTGCTGGCTTGCAGCTTTGTTTTGCCAACCCTTACACTTTTTAAAGTAGCCAGGCCTTGGGCATCGGTTTTTGCGGATTTACCGCCCGCGCTAACGTCTACGCCGCTAATCGGAACAAAAGTCTGCATGTCCGTTATTTTTACTTGGACATCCCTTTTTACGAACATTCCCAAGACGCCGTAGCGAGTCGTGGGTACTGCCATGCCCAAAGCCAGCAAAACAACTACGGTCAGTGGGATGGCAATTTTTTTCTTATGTGTGTACCACGCCCCGAATGTACGAAATATATTTGTCTTTTTAGATGGCGCGATCTCTTCGGTGTTTGTAGGCTCTTGGGAATCATTGGTTTTTACGTGTTCGTGAGGTGTTTTCGTTTCGGCATTCTGCAATACCTCCTCAGCAATCGCCTCGGGTGATTTGTCTTGATCTGTCACGTGGTTAATCCTCTTAGTTACCCTAAACTATAGGCATTAGCAGTAACTTTGCCAAGTAATTATTGTTTAAATTTTCAATTTACGGAGCCGGACCCAAACTTCGTCAGGTTGACGCCCTAAGGTATGACAAACATCCTCAAGTGGGCGCCCTTGTCGGAACAAATTAAGCAGTAAAGCATCCTCTGCCGGTGTCCAGCTAGTAGCTTTTTCAGCTTCTGCCGCCATGGCCGATGTAGGAACATGTGCGGCGGTCAGGCGTAATATGTCATCTCCGTACAGTTCAATTTTGCGCGGGCCCAGGCCTTTCATACCCATGAGTACTTGCTTGCTGTTGGGCAACTTGGTAGCAATTAATTCTAGTAGCGTGTCATGGGCTACCACATATGGCGGTACGCTGTCTGCCTGCGCCCTAGCCGTGCGCCACTGTCTTAAATTGGTCAATAGCGGCTGGTTTATTAGTGCCGCAACCGGCTCCTCTGCGTCCCCATCCACAACTTCTTCTTGAACTTCCATGGCTGTGGCGGCCAGGGCAGCCGATCTTTTTCGTAGCTCCTCGTCAAGCGCATAAATATCAGGGTGCATACGCAGAGCCATCTGGTTAATACCGGCCAAATACAATCCGTCCAGACTGCGCACACGCGACAGCGCTACATATCCCATACCCGGTGTGAACGAACGGCTCAGATCAATCTCGGCCGCATCCAAGCTCATGCCTTGGCTCTTATGGATTGTTATAGCCCATGCTAACCGGAGTGGTAACTGGGCTACCTCGGCCCGCACGTGCCCATCTTCTTCCAACTTCCAGCTATGTTGCGTGACATTAATCTTGCGGCCATTTACCAGCTGCACGATGGGCTGTTCGTCTTTAAAGCCTATAACTTTGCCGCGGGTACCGTTTACAAACCCGGCCCCCGGGTTATTAGCCACAAACATGACTTCGGCACCGGTTTTAAGTTCCAATAACTCCGGAGCCAGAATACTGCGTCGGAGCTGTTCTACTTTGGCGGCCGAGCCACGGGTTTCAATTTCGTATTCATGTACGTCGTCCAGCAGGGCTGCCAAATGCCGGTTGTTGATGGTGTCTATGTCAATGTTGTGCGCGTACAGCCGGGTCACAGGTTGGTTGGCAGCTGGTTTCTGTCCCATCCTGGACTCAATAGTTTCCTGATGGGCGATTTCCAGCTCACCGCGGCGCATGGCCTCCAGCAAATCCAGCAGTCCATCCTGTTGCTGCCGGTGCTGCTCACTCAGGTAGCAAATTTTAGGGTCAAGCTCTTGCCAGGCTGCAGATGTATGAGCAAAGTCCGCCGCTTCCGAACCACGCGTCACGGGTGGCAGCTGGAACAAATCCCCAACCAAAATAACCTGCAAGCCGCCAAACGGCCGTGGATCTTTGCGCAACAACTTGCAAAGTTGGTTGACCATGTCCAGCCGTTTACCATGCAGCATAGACACCTCGTCTATAACCAACACATCGGCCGCGTTATAGCGCTTGACCAGTTTGCCGTTACCGACTAGCTGCTGCCTATCGCGTGCCATCAGCTCATCCCGTATACCAAGCCCCGACCACGAATGAATAGTAGTACCACCAATATGCGTGGCGGCGATACCCGTACTGGCTGTCACAGCCACGGTTTTACCCTGCCGCACGGCGCGCTTAATAAACTGGTTCAGCACATACGTCTTGCCAGCGCCTGGCGGCCCGGTCAAAAATACCGACTCGCCAGCCAACATTACCCCCAAAGCCTGCGCCTGTTTCATCCGCCGATTATACCATTTACCCGGCCTGGCGAGATCTTCTAAAGGCTTCTGATTTTGATAAAACTTTGGCTGCGATGTCGTCTAGTGGAAGGTCGTAATATGCAGCCAGGACAGCGACGTAGTACAGCGTGTCCCCTAACTTTTCGCTAATCTTTTGAATATCCTCATTAGTGGCTTGCCCGTTTTTGTCGCGGATAATCTTTTTAACAATATTCGCCAGCTCACCCGCCTCGCCAGCTAGACCTAAACTGCGGTGCGCTAAAGTCACCACGTCCTTTTGCTTAAGCGCGACCGACAACAAAGCCTTCCTCTGAAACTCATTCAACTCCATATTTCTATTATAGGGCGAAGATTTTAACTATCTGTATAAATTCTATACCTAAGAATTCCGTGTCTGGGTTTGTATAAGGCATAAAACCTCATGAGCACAGCCCCACGACAGCGTAAACCCTGCTCCGCCATGGCCGTAGTTATGTACGACCGTCTTGCCAGCAATATTTTCGGCTTCGAGCCTTACCTTGTAACGACCTGGCCGAAGCCCTACCTTCTCTTCTATAATAGTGACCTTATCCAATGAGGGAGCCAATAGCTTAGCCTTTTGTAGAATTTCTTCGGTATCTTTTGGGTCAACCTCTAAATTCCAGTCCCCAACCTGGGCAGTACCACCGAGTACAATATCAGTTTCACGGGGGATAATGTATGCCAAATTGTTATGTGCTTCATCATCGGCAGTTATTTGCGTTAAGCCATTGGGCTTAACTACAACCACCTGGCCCCTTACTGGATAGAGGGAATTGTCATTAACTAACTCTATTGATCCCAACCCTGTACAATTAATCACAGTGTCGTATTCCATATGAGCTTCGTCAATTGAAGCTATGTACCTTTCTTGTATCGTGCCTCCAAGGCTCGTGTAACTACCTAGGAGCCATTCCATATATTTTGAGGTGTCCATGAGCGGAGCCTCCACTTTATATCCGTCCATATACCCATCTGGAAGCTCCTCTAAGATCGGCCTTTTATAAGATTCCACTGCCTCCTGCCACCACGGTTCATCGACTTTATGATCAAAGACTTCTATCATTGTTCGCATGCTACAGCCGCTTAGAGGGTCGTCTATCGCATGTTTTTTTAGGTATTCAAGAGTAAATTTGCTCCATACTACCGCCTTATCTCTAGGATTGCATAAATAGGGATACCAGAATGCTGCGGCTTTATCGGATGTTGTATTTGGGGGTAAATCTTTTGCCCAAATCGTAACCTTGTAACCGGCCTTAAGTAAAAGTATCCCGCTAGATAAGCCAGATACGCCTGCCCCAAGTACCAGTAGTGTTGTTTTATTGCTTACCATAAACTTAATACTTATTTTCTACGAAGTTTTGCAATTCCTGCCAGAGTGCGTCGGCAATTTCAATTTCACCGCTTTCAGTGGCTTCTTGCGCCAATTGGTCACCATTTTCACCCGGGAGGGTTACCTTTTGGCCAGGAAGCGGCTTGGCGGATTTAATTTGTTTTACAAACTCCGTTGCTCGCTTTAAGTATTCTGTTTCGCCTGTCAGCAAGCCTGCATCAAGCGCCAAAACAAATGTTCCGCTACCATCCTGCTCGTTAACACCCGGAGTGGCAGCCATAGTAAATGGGCCGCCTAAAAGTTGGATCAATAACGAAAGCCCAAACCCTTTATGTGCTGCAAATGTTGAGACTGATCCATCAAGCACGGCGGCAGCATCAGTGCTTGGTTTGCCTGACTGGTCAAAACCTATTCCATCCG
>JAICHO010000013.1 GCA_025924835.1 Candidatus Saccharimonadota bacterium
ATATACGCAGGCGATAGCCTAAGGATTCCGGCACCTGATGAGCAGTTACCGGACCGGCCACTGCCCGCTAAGGTTAAGCAGCAGATAGCAGCAGCCCCACAGGCACTGCAAGAAAAGCCGCAGAAACCGACGTATAAGCCATCTACCACATCGTTCGCCCCAGTGACGGATGGCAGCGTATGGGATCGACTGGCTCAATGTGAATCAGGGGGCAACTGGTCTATAAATACCGGCAACGGTTTTTACGGTGGCCTGCAGTTTACGCTTTCCAGCTGGCAAGCGGTTGGCGGCAGCGGCTACCAAAACCAAGCAAGTCGTGAAGAACAAATTTCCCGTGCCGAAATCCTACGATCACGACAGGGCTGGGGCGCTTGGCCTGCGTGTAGTGCCAAGCTCGGCCTCTAACTAGCGGTAGTGTGTTTTAGAGGATTGATACGTAGTCTAGTCTCATAATAAGCGTACTAGCCGATCCCTGATTTCCGGCACAAGCCGCCAGCCTTGTGCCGGGTTTGCTGGGAGGGTCGTTGCTAAAATTTAGCTATGCTATAGTTTTAGTTTGTCTCTGACTTTGCTTGCTTATTGGCTGCTATCCTCTTGGTATCTTTATTCATGCGTGTTGCGATTTCTATTCGCTTGGGTTCGGGCCGCTGAACCGGGATGGTAACCCTCAGAACGCCATTATCAAGCTCGGCGGAAATATTTTCCGCGTCCGCGCCGCGCGGTAATGCCACCTGGCGCGCAAAGCTGGTAGAGCTCTCGCGTACTAGATAGCTGCGCTTTTTGTCTTTGTGCTCTTCCTTGTCGGTTCTTTGACCGGTAATTTCAAGCACATTGTCCCGAACATTTATAGTAATGTCTTTATGTTCTAAGCCTGGCACTTGCAACTCGACTACTACATGCTTGTCATCTTCACTGTAAATGTCAGCAGAAGGCAAGCTTAGGCCCATGTTATTAGTACTGAACGAACTCCATAAATCATTAAAAAGCTTGTCAAAATCATTAAATAACGATACCCCAAAATTAGTTGGAGCCCGACGAATAAGATCCATCATAACTCACCTCCTTCCCCCGCTGTTCTACCAGCCTGGCAAAGCTATTTTGGAGTGACGCTGCGCTGGGGGATTCTGTTTAAATGCACGTCTCCCTACTCCGTTGCGCAATGCCTAGAGCTAAGTAGAAAAGGTTATATTGTTATTACATCATATTAACCGCAAGGGTTTGCGTAGCGGCCGCGCTGCGAGCGCAACCACTAATTTTTATATAGCAAATTAGCACTCTCATGTCAAGAGTGCTAATTTGCGAAGAGGCAAGGGCATAGCGTTAAAAATCTTACGAATTTACTATGCTTTAGGCAAATAACCTAGCTTCTGCAGGGTTATTACCGATGGTGGTGATAGGGTGGTGTTTGGCAGCTCTGCAATCGAGACCCATCTGGCACCTTTAAAATCGTCTTCTGTTTTTATGACTATCCTGTCGGCGGGCAGCGAAAGCTTGATCGTAAAATTATAAAAAGTCATTTTAACCAATACCCGCTCGCCCGTCTCGCGCAGGGTTTTTTCACTCTCACCAGTTATTGCACCTTCCACCTGCTTAATGACACCGCTGGTTATGTCTATGCCTGTTTCTTCAGCCACCTCCCGCTTTACTGCCTGCCGGACCGATTCCCCATCCTCTATGCCGCCACCCGGCACAACCCAGGCATCCTGGTACACGCCTGCTTTGCCGAGCAGCAGTTTGTCATCAGCCGAGAAAATAAAAGCCCCTACAATATCACGCCGTACAGTTCGCATAGCTTAACTATAACAAAAACAATCTATGTCTTTAGGGTAGTACGGTGTCTTGCGTACTCTTTCCACGTTAACCATATAACAAAAGCATCAAATACAGTTAATATCACCAGCCCCAAGGAGAACCTGTAGCTTAATCTGTATAACTGATAAATAACAAAACCTGCCAGCACAACTATCATGGCCGGATATGCCCACATCTTTTGCTTAAAGAGAGCGATGATGACAAGTATTTTGACCAAACCATGGGAAAGTAAATACACTGCTGCAAAATATTTGCCCGACCGCGTAAACTCGTGACTTGCTTTCAAAATATGATTGGCGACAAAATCGTGCGGGTCACGCGACAGTTCGTGTTGAGTAAGCACAACCGCGAGACGGTTGATGTGCGCTGGAGGAACTACAATCACCAATAAACCGCCAATAATTTCCAAGGTTGAGTCTATGGCCTTTAACAGCAGACTGACATAAAAAGTCTCATCTAACCCAGAGCCGTGAAATTTGGTTGTCATCACCTAAATAGTAACAAACTATTGCAAATAGCTATGCGAGTAGAAGTATTTATTGCACTAAATTCTTTGGAGGAGTATCAGATGAAGGGGGTGACGGCACACTAGGTGATGGCTGATTTGGTGACAGGTCGCCGACGACCGGCGCGGTAGGCGTGAACGGCTGCCCGGTAGGTTGTGGAGCTATGGCGCTGGGCATTCTGACTAATTGCTCATTACGCTTTCTAATTAACAGGGCAGTAACCGTTGCAAGAATCAATAAAATAATAGCTCCGCCAATCGCTAACGGTACAATATTGGTCTTTTTTGCCGTCGGTGACGTACCTGATTGAGTTGCCGCGGCTGCGGGAGCTTCTACGAACGTCTTTTCTTGGGTGAGCGGTTTCATAGTCCCCGCCGTGGCTGTTACTCGCGCGCTGTACGTTTTGTTTGGTTCTAATTTTTTAGAAAAGTCAGCCTCGTAGCGGCGAATGCCACCCTCGGGCAAAATGCCACCTTCAGCCTCGTTGGCATCAAGCGTATCAATAACTGCTTTTTTGTCATCCAGAACCTCAATCTTCAGCTTCGGCACGGTATATCCATTACCGATATTTTTCACTCGGACCGCAAACGTGCCACTGGCTTGGCCTGCAGCGTCTACTTTTACCCCGCTTGTAATAAATTCTTCCAAAGCAACTTCTTGGGTAATATCTCCGACGTTTATCAAAACCAAGCTGCCCACCGACGCAGACGTACCGCCGCTGCCAAACCTAACCAACCCATAATATGTTCCGGGCTTTGTACCTGTCGGGACAGAAACGGTCAACGCATAATTACGCGTGGCGCTACCAGCCAAAGAAAATGAACCAATCCCCGACATCCAGGTTTTAATACCACGAGCAAACGACGCGTCTGTTATTATTTTGGGCGCGCCCGTCTCGTCTGCGGCGGTAAAATTATCAAATAAGGCACTTAGGTTTTGAGTAGCTGACCCAGCATTCTTGACCGTTATAACCACCTGGTTCTTAGCTCCTGGCCTTAGATCCATAACTGTCTTAGCGGGAGACAATTGAATATCATTGCTCTGGGCATACGCAAGTGGCGTTCCAAGTGTGGCAGTGGTGAATATAGCGGTAGCAAAAACAATGATTGTTCTAATCTTATTCAATTTCATACCCGCATTTTAGCATGAGCGGCATGATTTATCGGCTGTTCCCTATTATATGAACGTTTTTCATTGCCGCAGTGCGGCAAGAAAGGTTACTTGGTGGATATAGGCCTCCTCGGCCGCGATCTGTCTCTGGCAATCGGCCAGCGGGTCGGCAGATTGCTCAGGTGCTGCTCGTGCCGCATTGTCTATGACGAACTTGATACATTCACTAACCGCCCCCTGGCGCTGCTCATGAATCTGGGCGTACATTGTTTGGCTTTGGTCCCATGCGGAACTTAGTTCGTGAGCCATCAATATAGCGCATCCTAATGACACGCCGGCAAAGGCCGCCGCGGCAATTTTGCCATGCAACCAGCGTTGGCCTTCCCGCCGTTCAATATCAGGATGCACACCATAGCGGCCGTATTCTGCCAGCCGTCTACGCCCCATGTAATGCAGCAGACGCTCAACCGGCTGGCTATACTCACCTTTCATTCCATAAGTATATAATTAGTTTGCGTGATAATCATGAAAAGTAAAAAATAGAGAACCGAGCGGTTCTCTATTTTTTTAAAATTAGCGTACAGTAACTGACCTATTGGCTTTTGCGGCCGCCACCATGACTGGCGCGACCACCCTTGCTCGCTACTTCTTTGCGAGTCTGCTCATCAGCACTTGCGAGTCCGCGTTTGCTTTTTGCCATTCTTAACCTCCCTTGTAATTATTCCCCCAGCTTAGCAGCGAAATATTAGGCTAACTAAGCTATTTAAGAATACTAATTGACATTGGTAACGGCTATAAATTATTTACTTGCATCAGCGTGCTACAATAGTTGGCTTTCGTAGCTAAGAGTTGTCTATATCAGTTGTATTGAGCTTGCCATCAGTAGGAGGAAGCGGCGGCGCTTCATATTTTTCGACAACCATATACGTATCAGTCGTGTGTATTATTCGTTCAACATTAGGTACGCTATGCCCCGGTATTACCACAAACTGGCTGGTATTTTGATGTAGGGCTTTGTGTTCACTAGGCTTCATAATTATCCGCTCACGGCAATTTTCATCCGAACATTCACAGTAAAAGTGCAGTGGCACATCAGTATCGGGCAGTAATGATTCATGACCCTCGGCTATTGCAGCTTGTTTTAGCTTTTCTAGATTGTCAGGTATTTGCTGATTGCTTTTTTTAAATAGTACCTCATTCTCGGCCATGCGCCGTTCGGATAGAGTTTCAGTCATGTCTCAACCTTTATACCAGGCCTTGGCCAGCTGTTCCCGGCAAGTCATGCGGTTCATTGTCTAGGTCCTCGCCTGGTTCGCTCGTCTTTTCTCTGCTTTCGGGCAGTTCATTCTGCGCCCCATCGTTAGTATCCGTTGCCGTATCTAGATCTTGTCCTATTTGCTGGGAATTGGGAGGCGGCGTCGCGGGAACACCATGTTGGTTAGTAAATGTATCTTTGCCGTCTTCATCCAAGCTATCGTCATTGCTGTTGTCCATATATCTCCTAAAGCAGTTTGGCTACAACCGTATTTTCGTACTTTAACAGTCGCACGTCAGTTTGTTTATCACAATAACAATTCTCACTTACAGACATTGATGCCTCGCCCATACAGATGTAAATGCTGCTATGGCCATAGGCCATACTGTTATTTGTTTACTGCTGGTTGTATAGTTTAGGCTAATGATTCAAGCAGAACATTTGAGCAAGCGCTACCGTAAAAAGCAGGCCGTCAATGATATTTCGTTTGTGGTTGAAACAGGAAATGTTACCGGCTTCTTGGGGCCGAACGGCGCGGGCAAGTCAACGACGATGCGGCTTATGCTTGGTCTGGATAACGGCAGTGGCAATACGGTGTTTGATGGCAAACCCCTCCATGAATACAACAACCCTTCAGAGATAGTGGGGATTTTATTAGAAGCTAAAGCGTTCCACCCGACACGGTCCGCCCGTAATCACTTGCGCGTGTTGGCGGCGGCTGCGGGCGTTCCTAACTCGCGGGTTGATGAGGTATTGGACATAGTCGGGCTAAAAGATGTCGCCAAGAAAAAGCCCGGCAAGTTCTCTTTAGGTATGAGCCAGCGGCTTGGGATTGCCGCGGCGTTGCTGGGTAAACCAAAGTACCTCTTGCTGGATGAACCGGCTAACGGGCTTGATCCCGAAGGTATCGCCTGGCTGCGTGAATTTATCAAAGATTATGCAGATGCCGGTAACGCTGTCTTTATATCGTCGCATTTACTCAGCGAGATGTCGCAAATGGCGGATAACATCGTGGTGATCGGCCAGGGCAAGCTTATTGCCAGTACCTCAGTCAAAGAGTTGCTGTCAGCCGATGGTCATAGCGGCGTTTTTGTACGTACCCCAAAACTCAGCATGCTCGCCCGGTTGCTGGAAAGTACGGGCAAAAATCATGTGAGTGAAGCTAATGGCTTGTTAGTAACCGGGATGACACCCGACCAGATCGGCAAGCTGGCATTTGAAGCTGGCGTACCCATATATGAGCTGACGGCCCGTACCGCTACATTGGAACAAGCCTTTTTTGACCTGACAGCCGATTCCCAAGAATTCCAGGCTAAAGAGGGCAAAAAGAAATGATAGCTGCCGTGCGTTCAGAGCTACGCAAATTGCTTACCGTTCGCTCAACCTTTGCAGTGCTGAGCATCCTGACGCTGTTTATTGCCTTTGGTGGCTTTTATATTGAAGGTTATAGCGGTGGCGGCGTTTTGCCCGACAATCACAAGCTGGTAAATGCCGTATTCGGCGGGTCAGCCAACATTATGCCGCAAATGATCGCCATCGTCGTAATATTGCTCATGGCTCATGAATATCGTTATAACTTGATCAACTACTCTTTGACGCTGACCAATAGACGGACCAAATTTCTCGCCGCCAAACTTATGGTAGCCGCATTATTTACCATTGTAATTGCTACCGCCGGAGTACTGTTAACCATGGGGCTAACCTACCTGGGTCTTAAGCTTAAAGGTACCTATATTCCACACCAGGATCTGATGTTGTGGACCGTGCTATGGCGAACGGTAGCCTTCAGTCTGGGCTACAGTTTGTTTGGATTGGCACTCGTGTCATTAATCAGAAACCTTACGGCCGTTATATTTATCCTGTTTGCCGGAATTGGTATTACCGAAACACTCCTAGGGCTGGTACTTAAAAGCAAGACCGACTACCTTCCCTTCCGCGCCGTTGGCCGCTTGATCCAGCCAATTAACCCACCCGGCGCCTCACCACAAAACGACAACCCATTTGTATCACACTCCTTTGGGCCATTAAAGGCCCTGGGTATTTTTGGCATCTATCTGGTTGTTCTATGGCTGGTAAGCTGGTATCTTTTTGTCCGCCGCGACGCCAGCTAAAATAAGGTAGGCAACTATTTTTTCTTCAGCTCTTCCTCAACTATGGTAACCAGTTCGGCAGGGGAGACATCGGACTTTAACAGGCTCTTTGACGCACCCAGCTCCATTACGCGACTTAACTTGGCACTGTCAGAAAAGTTACTAAACGCGATAACCTTGGTTTTAGGAAGGTTTTTCTTTAATTGAATACGTTCTAAAAACTCCAAACCGTCCATTTTGGGCATCAATATATCCAGCAGAATAAGGTCCGGCGTAAAAACTTCCAGAACCTGCAGAGCCTCAAAACCGTCACCGGCCACATTAACCTCATAGCCTTTTAAGGTGAGGATTCGGTAGTAAACGCTCTGCAGAATGGTTTCGTCTTCTACGACTAGGACTTTATGTAACTTTGGCATCTTTTTCCCTCGTTGGTAAATCTATACTAAAAACCGTGCCTTTGTTGAGTTGCGACCGTATCGATATAGTTCCCCCATGCAGATCCACTACTCGCTTAACCCAGTAAAGTCCCAAGCCAGATCCACCGACGGTATTGGATAGGGAATTGTAAATACGGGAAAACTTTTCGAATACTTTGGTCATATCCTTCTGCGCGATACCAACACCCTGGTCCTTAACCTCAATACAGGTCATGTCCGGTTTGTTAAGCACCCTGACTTCTACGGCCCGGTGGCGGGGCGAATACTTACAGGCGTTATCAATCACATTTTCAATTGCCATTCTTATCCTCTCCGGATCCGCGTATATAGTACTAGGTCCCTTTATGGGCTCAAGGGTGATAGATATATCTTTGCTAGCAAACGCGTCTTTTTGTTCGTCTATAATTTCTCGCAACATTGGCTCTACGTCAACACGCTTTTTGTTCATTTCTAGCCGTCCGGAATCAATCTGGGCTACCTTTAGCAGATCGTTCACAATAGTCAGTTGGCGTTCATTACAGTCATAGGCTACTTGCAATAACTGCTTCTGAGGCTCCGGGACTTCACCCGCAAAGCCTTGCAGTATCATACCGATGTACTGTTTGACGCCCGTAGCCGGCGTTCTAAGTTGGTGAGATGCCAAAGAAATAAAATCATCTTTAATTTCGTTCAGTTCAGTCAGTTGATCACTTTTTAATTTCAATAAGCGGGCTTCATTTTGCAACTTGCGGGCCCGCATTTTAGCCCTCGTCGCCTCCTGCTGAAACTTTTTGCGTTCTATAGAGTAATGAATAGATCTAACTAAAGCGTCATGATCAAAAAACCCTTTCAGCAAATAATCCTGGGCACCCTGCTGCAACGCTTGGATTGCTAGACTTTCGTCATGCGAGCCGGTTATAAATACCACCGGCTGATTTACGGCTACCTTTTTAAGCAGTTCGAATGTTATATCACCCTGGGAGTCGGGCAATGCGATATCCGATAATATAATGTCTATTTCCTGATCCGATTCCAGAATATTAATAGCGTCTTTGATGCGCTGGGCGTGAATAATTTCATACTTCTGCGGCACATCCTCCCGTAACATTTCTTCGATCAGGCGGGCGTCTCCGGCGTTATCTTCAATATGCAGTACGTGTATCATAGGCTTACTCCGGCGGCAGCTGCACCAAGTGCAACCAAAAGCTTTCAATAGATTTAACAACTTGCATCAATTTATCAAAGTCCACCGGTTTTGTAATATAACAATTGGCCTGCAGTTCATATGCTTTGATAATATCTTCCTCGGCCTGTGAGGTTGTCATGATCACTACTGGAATCCTTTTAAGTACGGAATCTCCCTTGACTTCTTTCAATACTTCCCGCCCGTCTTTTTTGGGAAGATTGAGGTCAAGCAGTATCAAACCGGGTCGGACACCGTTAGGGTTAACAGCCCGGTCACCGTGCAAAAAGTCCATAGCCGCCACCCCGTCCATAACAACATGCAGATTGTTTCGAACCTTAGCGTCGCTGAGCGCTTCTTTAATTAAGACTACATCGCCGGGATTATCCTCTACCAGCAGTATATCTATGGTACGTGAATCACTTGCCACTTTTTGTATCCTTTCGCTTCTTGGGGAGAGAAAAGTAAAACACTGACCCTTCCCCGGGTACAGATTCAATATAAAGCCTACCGCCGTGCCGCTCAACTATTTTATTACAAATGGCCAACCCGACACCGTTACCGGGATATTCTTCCCGGGTATGTAATCGCTGAAAAACACCAAAAATACGCTCATGATATTCAGGCTCAATACCAATACCGTTATCTTTAACGTAAAACGTATAGTTGCCTTTGTCATTGCTAACTCCCACATGGATTTTAGGATCACGGCCAGGAGCTTTGTATTTGATTGCGTTGCTAATGAGGTTTTGCAGTAATTGGGTCATCTGGGTACGGTCTGCCGGAACGGACGGCAATTCATCATGTGTCAGAGTCACCTTATTGTCCGCGATACTCAGCTGTAAAGCAAAAAGCACATCGTCCAACACCTCCTGCATATCGACGGGCCGGAATGGTTTAGCCTTGGTCCTGACCCGGGATAGTAACAACAGGTCATTCACCAGCACTTGCATTCGTTGAGCCCCCTCTACCGCGAAGTTTATAAAGGTATCAGCATCCTCATCCAGTTTGCCTTGGTAACGTTTGCTTATCAGCTGCAAGTAACTTACTACCATGCGCAGTGGTTCCTGGAGGTCATGCGAGGCAGCAAAGGTAAACTGTTCCAGCTCTTTATTGGAACTGGCTAAGTCGCGCCGGCTTTTTTCTAACTCTTCCTGGTAATTTATCCGGTCGGTTACGTCCAGCTGCAAACCCACGAGATGCGTTATGTTACCTTTTTTATCTTTTACGGGCGACATTATTAAATCATTCCAAAAAGGAGTGCCGTCTTTTTTGTAGTTTTTAACCGTAATTTGCAGGGGCTTGCGGGCTTTTACGGCTTGGCTGATTTTTTCAATATCTTCCGGATCTGTCTCGTTGCCCTGTAAAAAACGACAGTTTTTGCCCAGCACCTCTTTGGCTGAATACCCGGTTAGATCCGTAAATGCTTGGTTGGCATAGATAATAGGATCGTCTTTGACAGCGCAATCAGTAATAATAATAGCGGTGCGGGTTGCCTCTACGGCCGCCTGTAATAAGTCTGAACTAATGGTATGACGCAAGCCAGCTTTAGGCCCGCTGCTCCTTTCCATACCTATATTTTAACATCTTTCAAGCCCCTCCATCACACAACAGGGTCTTTAGATCATACATTATTCTTTTTCTTGGCTGACCAAGGCAAACAACGAAACGCAGGTTAATTTCTTTGGCCCATAGATTACGTGACGTCTAATAACCCATGGGCCACCAATACAAGAAGCTTCTGCTAATTGCGCGCCCTTTTTATTATGTTCAATGAGGTCTTCTTCAGCTTCTATCTGGCGTGCCCGTAATATTTGTACAGCTTCCAGAGCCTGCTGCAGAGCGCCATAGCCGCTTATGACTTCATCAGTGATAGCCACATGCCCGCGAAGACTGGAGGAGGAATATATTTCAAATTCTGCACCCACAAGTGCTGCTGTTGTCGCAGCTTCCGAATACATTTCCCGAGCATAATCAATTACATCTAAGCCCTCCTGCACATCAGCAGCACGCTCCATCAAAAACGGACACGGAATCCCCGTTCGTGGACATGTTATAGATATCTCACCTGATACACTCATAATATGGCTTTAATCCAAACAATACCATGTTTTGTCTACAATAGCAATGGCTGTACCCTACAGTTAAACAGCACTCCTCAAGGAGTGAAACTTTTTAGCTTATTGTACGTATAGTAAGCATGATGAACGAAAACGAAATAATAAATGCTATCCGCGACGGGGCGGATCGGTATGAAGAATTAGTGAAGCGGTATCATGTCGGTTTGATCATCCACAGCGAACAGCTAGTTGGGGGTAGGGATGACGCCGAAGATATCGCTCAAGAGGCATTTGTGCGAGCTTACCTGCAGCTTGAACATTTTGATTCTGACAAAGCCCGGTTTTCCACCTGGCTGTACCGGATCGCTACAAATTTGGCCATAGACCATTTGCGTAAACAAAAACATAAGGTGCAGGTTGCAGACATTGAACTTTTGGCAGAAGCGACCATGCCGGCGTACATAGAAGAAGAGGAAAAGCTACAAATACATAAAGCAGTAACCGGTCTGATGCCGCCGGAGTACCGCAAAGCCATTGAAGCCTATTACTGGCACGGCAAAAGTTACCAAGAAATCGCCGACGAGGCAGGCGTGCCTCTTAATACTATCCGTACGTGGCTGCGTAGGGCCAAGTTGCAGCTAAAGGAGGAACTATCATGAAACATACCATTGATCAGCAATTAATCGCTGCGAACTCCGACAGCAACCACGCAAATGAAAAATTTGTCGCACGCACCATGCAGGCTGTCGCCAAGGTGGGCACAGCTGAAACTTTTAACAATCTTGTGCCTAAAGATAGCGTAATTAAAAAAGAAACGCTCCGTATGAAAGTACACAATTTACGCCTCAGATTCAACAGCCTGCCCAGAGCCGTAGCTATAGCTATTATTATTGGCTCAACCGGGACGGTCGGTGCAGCCGCCTATGCCACCTACCGGTGGATTGTACCCAAAGTCACTATTACTAATGTGCAACAAAACAATGACGACAATAAAAAGCAGTACACCGTGAATAGCCAATGTGGAGATTTCAGGTCAGGCAAAGCCCTACAATATGAAATTTCCAAAAGTTCCAGTTTAACAGATCAGGAAGCCTACAAGGTTTTCCAAAATACCTGCGCATACGACGCGCTAGCTACATTCATGGGCACAAGGTGGCCAAGTGATGACGGTGCAAATAAAAAAGTGGGCGACGTTATTACTCAATATAATTACCTCAATACTTTTGCCGGCAGTACGGCGGCAAACCCTATATTCGGTCTGACAATAGGTAAAGTTACCGCCATCAGCCCAACCACGGTCACGTTCTCTACCCTTTTATACTCGGTAGATAATTCGGCCCACGCCGATCCGTCTAAGCCCTACCGAGATTACTATCCAAACGGCAAAGAGTTTTCACGTACACTCATGCTGGCGCCTAATGTAGAAGTATGGGCAAATGGCCAGCAGATCAAATTAGCAGACGTTAAGCCGGGCGATACCATTCAGGTCGTAACCAGGACACAAAACAAAATTCAGTATTACGAAGATATCAAGCAAAACGCGCTGGGCGAACAAATAACATTTGATGTAGCTGGCATCATTAAAACCGATATTGATACCAAATACGTAGCAGATGATGCCGCCCAGATCGGCGATCCAAAGATTGTTAATGCTCTGGCCGGTATTGGACCATGCGATGGCAACCCGCAATACTCGTGCGTATCGGTGTCCAACCAGGCATTTGGAATCGTATACGGGCATGATGACAGTCCGGCACAAGATAAGCTCAATAAATATCTACGCAAAGATATAACGGATGATAAAAAAGTAAAATACTTCCGCCTGCACGGCCGCGTCACTGCCATAAACGGCACTCACGTTACGCTGGAAACACGCGGCAAAAAAGCCTCTTTTACCGTTGATCTCCCCTATGACGCTATCGCAGAGTACAACCAGCCAAAACCGGTCGTAACAGATCTGGACCGGTCAAGGGCCTTGGGCGTAACTACCGGTGACCTGATAGAGGTAGTCTATGGCCAAACTACTGAGGAAAACCATTTGGCCATCAAGCCCGGTGACCTTGAACTATTCGCTGTCATAGAACAAACCCAACCCGACGGCTCGCTCGCGAAATACTAACATCTGCCCCGTAGCATACTGATACGCACCAATGCTATGCCCCGGCGGTCACGACAAAGAACCTGATACAATCACTACCTAATTGCGCGCTTGACTTGAAACAATTATAAGAAAAATACGTATTATTAGTAGCTATGAATGATCATGAACTAGCCATTGCCGCCAAAGCGGGCGATCAAAAGGCCTTCACCAGCCTGATGCAAAAGCATTATCCGGCTTTGTGCCGCCATGTGACGTTCATAGTTAAAGACAATGACATAGCGGAAGATATTGTTCAGGATGGTCTCATTAAGGCTTTTTATAAGCTAAAGACCTACAAAACTGACCAAAAGTTTTCGGCCTGGCTTTACAAAATAGTGCATAACCAATCCTTGGACTATCTGCGAAAAAAGCGGGATATTTCATTAGAAATTTTGCCCGAATTACCCGATGAAAACCAAGATACGGACTTTGAGCTGGATGACCGTATAGATAGGTCAGAACAAATCCGTCGCCTTAGGAAGGCCATGGCAAAATTGCCTATTCGGGAACAAGCCATTATTAACCTGTTTTATTGGGAAGATATGAAATACGAGGACATTGCGGTCGTGATGTCGGTACCGGTGGGAACAGTCAAGACTTGGCTTTTCAGGGCCAAGCGGAGCCTAAAGGAGTTTTATGATGAAGAAGTTTGATGAACTTATCCAAGCGGCACGCCCGGCGCCTAAACAGACGTCCCAGCTTAATGTGCAAAAATTTAACGCCAAGCTGGCCATGGCGCGACGTATACGGCTTCTGAAGTATGCTACCGCGGTCATATTATTGGTCGCTTTGCTGCTGACTGGCGTATCTATGGTGCAAAAAGGTTTTTTGGAGCTTGTCCCGCTGACCCTGCGCTATATTAAAGAAGTGCCGGCATTGTTCGGGCAGTATGTCAGCGCATACGGATCGGTCATACCCTGGCCTAGCCTAGCAGCTTCCGCCGTCATAGGCGCATTTTATTGGAGGCTGGTCCATGTGCAAAGCCAAAAGTTAAACGCACGGCTATTGCGCAGACTTTACATTGGCGGTGGGATCCTGGCAACCATGGCCATTGCGCTAGCCTTATTTGGGCTGCAAACTGGCAATCAACACGCCTATGCCGAACAGCAAAAGCTACGGCGTGCCCTAAACCAACGAGGTCATATAGAAGTGCAGGTAGACGGTGTAACCTTTGAGGCCAATGCCCATACCACCGCATCTGACCAACTCATCCGCAACCAAGCATTTATGGAAACGCTGCGACACTATGACATCGCAAAAGTCTATCCTGATTTAATGGACCTTAGCAGCGGAGGGATTTTGGCCGAAGTCCGGTCGTTTAATCCCAAGGACGACTGTACATTTTATGTGGAGCGACGATTTGAACCAGCAATAGGGGAAGTAATTGATGCTAACTCCGGCTGCCTACCACAATATGAAAAACGTTATCTAAATGAGTCGATGCGGCCCATAAAACCCCCCGACCTTAAACCAAACCAGACATTTTACATGAGCTGGGCCAGCTATAAAGACAACCCAAATAAATCCATCATGATAATTGTACTGTTGTCCCAGAAAGCAGACGATTATCTACCGCACTCCATAGACCAAAAGGTAGTCAAAGAGGGTGATTCACCAACGGGCTCGCATTCTTGCGGCTTCAAAAGCCAGAACACATGCCCCGACACGCCTTATGTTGATGTCTATAGTGATCGGTGTGGTGAATGCGGCAGTGCCGTTGTAGGCAATGGAACTGCACCGACTACCGCTCCAAGGTCTGAATTTCTGGAATTATTTGGGCAAATAAAATCTATATCTGCAGACCGCCTGGTCATAGAAACCCCGTGGAAAGAAGAGTGGACTATTACATGGCCGTATAACGTTATAGAAGCCTTTAACCAAAACGGGGCTAAAAACTATGACATAGGAGGGTCTCCTCTGCATATAGAAGTCGTCGACAGCCTTGTGATATTAGCCAGCGCAAACCTGTCGGCGACAGATAGGACTTTAGAACTCCAATGGGTTCAATCCATAAACTTAGCTCTGGAGCCTATCGGTGCCAACCCACTAAATGGCACGTATAAAAATCCCAAGACAGATCCAATTGGCAAGTACAAAGCCGAATGATTAATTCCCTAGGCTGTCAGTTTCTATTCCCAAGATCAATTCGTTTCAGCCCAGAAAATCGGTAATAGCTGCTAAATACTTTTCAGGTTCTTCCAAGTTGGCTGTGTGGGAACTGTGTTCTAATAGCACCCACTTTGAACCCTTAATCCCCTTGTGGGCCAGCTCCATCTGCGACGGAGTTGCTTCGTCGTATTTTCCCGAGATAATCAAGGTTGGCGTGGTTATTTGCTGTAACCTATCCAGCGCGCTCCAGCCCTTGAGATTGCCCGTAGCATAGGCCTCACTTGGCCCCCACATAGTTTCATAAACCTGTCGGTTCATGATTTTATCGCTTTCTTCAACAACCTTGGGATAAGGCTTTAGACGTATAACAAAACGCTGCTGAAATTGCTCATATGCGTCGTGGTATTCTTGACTATTGGTAGTACCGGCTTGTTCATGCTGACGCATCTTGGCTGCAACCTCCGGAGACAACAAGTCCTTCAGCCTCTCGGCTTCTTTAACCCAAAGCCGACTATCAAGTAGCGGGCTATTAAGAATTAATTTCTCAACTCCTTTTGGCTTGCTAAACATATATTCCAGCGCAAGCGCACCGCCCCAAGAGTGTCCAAGGATACTGACCGTATCAAGGCAAAGGGTGCCGCGCACTGCGTTAAGTTCATCCACGTATAACTGTATTGTCCAAAGACGGGGGTTATCAGGTCTATCTGACTTGCCGCAGCCCAGTTGGTCATACAGAATTACCGCCCCCTTTGTTTTAGCCAGCTTGGATAAGTTATTTAGATAGTCGTGGGAATAGCCGGGACCGCCATGGAGAGCCACTAGCGGCGTATGGGCACCGCGCAAGTCCCCATATATCGTATACCATGTTTTGTATCCGTTAAATTCAACAAAACCCTGTTTTGAACGCATGCCAGTAGTCTAACATGGTTAACTCAACAGATTCTTCACAATATCTACTACACCAGAACATTGACTTAATATCTTGTAAATGCTATACTAGTAGCTTAAAGCCAGCTTATGCAGAGCTGGCACAGATTTAAGTTGCGGGAGTAAATATATATGAAAGTTTTTGACTACGAGATGGGCGAGCAGGCAGCACCGCCATTACCTGCTGACCCTACTGAGATCTCCCAGGCACAGGATGCCACGAGGGTTTATCCGGGGATGGAGAGTGCCCAGCAGGCCTTAAGCGAAGCTGATATACCAACCTGTGAAATGCCGGCCATAACCATTCCCCGTGAAATGCCTGTATATCCTGGGGCTAAACCAAACCAGGCAAGTTCACGGTTACGGCGCATAACGTGGGCGGTCGGGGCTGTAGTCGTCGCGCTGGGCGCCGCTTATTTGGCAGTATCTGCTGGCGAGCAAGGACCGACTGCACCTGTAGCCGTAACTACTACCATTGGCCAACTGCCTACTACCGAAGTCCCGACAACTTCGCTGCTTCACTTAAGACCTGATACTACTGCTGGAACGGTGGCCGCGTCGCCTACGCCTACAACACCTACTACCAGGGAATCAGCCCCCACGACCACCATTGCCGAACCCAGAGTATCCATATCTATTCCTGACGTTCAAAAAATTATACAAGACGCCTTAACTGGTACGCCCGCAGCAGAACAGACAACCACTACTGTTGGTACCACTACTACTAACGCTAGGGCAACTACCACTACTCAGGCTACGACTTCAACCACGCGGCTCAGTCCTACTACCACAGTCGCTGCTCTCCGCTAAGTTAAGGGCGGGAAGGGGGAGGCGGCGGGCTTTGGTTTTGCTGCCCACCCGTATGTTGGGCGGGCGATTGAATCGCTTTGGCCCGGAAGCAACTGATAGAATACGGAAAATCCTGTGTCATAACGTAGTGGTACATGGTGACTTTTTTGCCGTCCAACGTTATCTCGCTGGTAATACCATGGCATTCGTCCAGGTCGTCAGTAGTTAATATATTGCCGTCTCCGACCTTCGGCCCGGTGATGGGGAAGCCGTCCAGCGCAAAACCAATGACATTATTCACACTGACGTTTTTTATACAGCTGCTTAATGAGTGGTAGTGGTACACGCCCGACGATTGAGGATGGCCTTGGCATGAGTCCTGGATTTCCCAGGCTCCGGCATCACGGCCACCAGCGTCAAAGGCACTAAACAGCGCGACGCCCGTTAACATGACACCGGCTTCACCGCCCATGCACTGTGGCGTTCCATATCCCGGATTACTCGCCAGACTGTATGTTAACGATTGAGCGCTAATAGAATTTGGATTGCGGTCATACTTGGCGGCCGGATCTGAGCTAGCAACCGGGAAAATACCCGTTATGTGGTTTGGCAAGTCATTGGTTGTTATTGTACGTGTACTGCCAGCAACTTTGTTCGTTAGTTGCGACTGCCAGTTAACGCTGCCTTGAACGGCGTACTTTTTATTTATATCCCACTGGGTGGTACCAATAAACCACGGTCCGCGGCTCTGCGCGCCGGCTTGGCTGGTGGGCACAAAGTTGGCATTGCATACGTACACCTTTCCCTTTGTGGCCGTGGTGGCTGAATACTGATTGTCGCCAACTGGCAAGATACCATTAGCATATTTATCGCCATAATTTTTTTGTGGATCTAACTGCAGACCTTGGACGTTTTGGGCGGCAGTTTCCTGCTTAGCCTGACTGTTTGTGGTGGTGGGCTGTTGAATCTGGCTTTGGTGGGTTGATTGACGCATCAAGTGGACGGCAACCCCAAGTATTAACACAAGCACAACGATAACTATTGCCAGCAAGGATTTTTTAGAAGATTTAGGCGGCTCTGGGACCGGCTGTTCCGAGGGGGGTAAAGCGGGTTGAGAGTTTATATTTTGAGAGTCATTTTGCTCATCCGGCATACCTAAAGTATACGCCGGCCTTTTCGCGAATGTCGATACTCCTCCGCCTTATTCGTCACTGTCAAAGGTATATATAGGCCGGACACTGTCCGCATCTGGACTGCGATATTCTATTATCGGCTCGCCGGGGAGTGACATAAAAGAGATGCTCAGCACAGTTGCGACATGCGATGTCCTGTAATTCATAATGGGCGCTACTATACCGCCAACCGCAATTCCAGAGGAGTCCCCATACTTATGAGCTACAAGTCGTCCGTCCTCAGTTAGAGGGACGACCATTTGCAGGGGCATTACGAACTGATCGCCAGTGGGTAGCTTCCTTACCTCTGCTAGCTGCAGCGGCTGCAAGAGGTTACCGATTTGATCACCAGAATCGTTTTTTGCAATGGCTCCGTAGGTTATCACCTTTCGGCTAAGCTTGCGGAACTGCCGGTCTATGTGAACGACGGCTCCTCCCGCAAGAATGACCGCAAAGGCCGTGCCATCTACTGCCCCGCCATCTTTCTCTAGCAGATGAACATTTCGAATCGTATCGGCTAACGCCTGCGCTATCGTTACCAGTATCGGTTGTCTCTGCCCATTTACCACAATACCTTCAATTACCTCTGGAATATTGTCTGGTGGCGTAACCAGAAAGTTGTCAGTAACGCTACCACCAGCTATTTCGCCGTAGGCAAACTCTATAACCGCTCCACTGGGGACATACGTAAAGTCTGCATTAACCATAAACTATTTATATCATGTTTGTAGTAATAAGCAATAGCTAATCGACCGGGCCCTAGATCCAGGACGCGGCTGCTTTAAGCTTTCGTTCAGTTAAGCGTCCTAACCTAGGTTAAGTGAATTTACTCAAACAGAAGAAATTTCTGCTATTTCCTATCTTTTTACTGCTTTGTTCAATTGTAGTCGTACCGGTGTGGGCACAAAAAATTAGTACCGCTCCCTCCGTAACCGTTAACAACAAGCTAGTCGCGCAAGGCTACACCTTATTCGCGCCCGTCAACAGCAAAACAACCTATTTGATTAACAACAAAGGGCAGCTCATACATACCTGGCAAAGCCAGTATTATCCCGGCGTTGAGGTATCGCTACTTGAAAACGGGCAATTGCTGCGTACCACCCAAATAACACCAACAAACTTTACGATGGGTGGCGCCGGCGGCGGCGTTGAGCTGTTAAATTGGGATGGTAGCGTCGCTTGGAATTATACCTATGCATCCGACGAACACATCCAACACCATGACGCGCAGGTGATGCCCAACGGCCATATATTAATGCTGGCCTGGGAACTGGAGCCTAAAGATAAAGCCATTGCCGCCGGTGTTAACCCTGCCAATATAGACCCAAAATCCAGCAGTACATGGGCCGAAAGCGTTATAGAGCTTGACCCGGCCACTAAGCAGACTGTTTGGGAGTGGCACACGTGGGACCATATGGTGCAAAACTATGACGGAGCCAAAGCCAACTATGGCGTCGTCAAAGATCATCCGGAGTTAATTAACGCTAACTACTATAAGTACGCTCAAAAGCCGGATTGGATGCATGCCAACTCTATAGACTACAACCCTAAAACCGACCAGATACTGCTAAGTGTCCGCGAATTTAACGAAATTTGGATTATTGACCATAGCACCACCACCCAGCAAGCCGCCAGCCATACTGATGGTAAAAGCGGCAAGGGTGGCGACCTGCTCTACCGCTGGGGTAATCCAGAAACCTACGGTAGCGGCACGGTTGCCGACCGCAAACTATACTTGCAACACAATGCCAACTGGATCAAGGACGGGTTGGACGGTGCCGGAGATATCTTAATCTTTAACGATGGCGACGTTAGCCGCCCATACTCATCCATAGAACAAATCGCACCACCCGTTAGCGGCAACGGCTACAACCCGGACTTTGGCCAAACCAAGGTTACCTGGACCTACACCGCGTCCGACAAAACGAGTTTTTATGGATCGTACTTGGGAGGCGTGCAAAGACTGGCCAACGGCGATACCTTTGTCACCCAAGGTCCTCAAGGCCGGTTGTTTGAGATTAACAAAGCAGGTAAAATAGTTTGGGATTTCACAAGTCCGATCACATTACCCTCCCTGATTAATCCCGGAACTGCTGCCGAAGATATATTTAGAGCATACAAATATGCCCCGGATTATCCGGGCTTACAAGGCAAAAATCTCAAACCAAAAGGCAAGCTAACCGCACAAAGCTAAAAACAATCATGAAAAACATTTCGCCCAAACCATATTCGCACTCCACTTATACATACCATTATCGGCCATCTACCCAACCTGCGACACCCCCCCGTAAGTACCGTCCGTGGGGATCGTATTTGCTGAGTATTTTAATCCTATTCACCACAGTGGGAAGCGGTTATTACTTAATTACAAACGGTATTGGCACTAATAACTTGCCAACCAACAAAGTGTCCGCGGCCTCGGCGGCGCCAGTTATTGCACGACCGCGCGCGTCCCAGGCTAGCTTAACGGCTATGAGCCAAAAAATTAATGAGGTGATTGCTAGATATCCGGGTGTACAAATTGCTGTCTCAGTAACCGATCTAAATACCGGATCATCCTATGACTATGGGGTTAGCGCGGGTTACTTGGCGGCCAGTACCGCCAAGCTTTTGACCGCCACGCTTTATTTACAGGACGTAGAAAATGGCAGTCACAGCCTGCAAGAGACAGTGGGCAACTACACTGCCAGCTACCAGTTACAGCAAATGATAGAACAGAGCGACAATGACGCCTGGGTGGCGTTTAATGGCGAGCTGGGCCACGAGGCCTTGCAAGCCTGGGCGACCAAGCTTGGTCTTACAAGTTATGACGCCGACACCAACATACTATCGTCTAAAGATGTCGCGCTTTTGCTGACCAAGCTTTACCAGCACAAGTTACTTAACACCGATCACACCAAGCTATTACTTTCCTATATGCAAAATGCGAACGAAACGCAGTATATTGAAAGCTCGGTGCCCGCTAACGTAAAGGTCTATCATAAAGCTGGCTGGCTTAGTGATCGTGTCCACGACGCGGCCATTATAGATGACGGCAAAAATCCTTACGTACTAGTTATATTTTCCAAAACGGCAGGTGACTACGATACGCAAGCCGGCCAAGATATTTTCCATACCATAACGGATGCGACTGTAACTACGTTCATAAAAAGCAAATCATAGTTGGTTATCTGGTGCTACAAAAAAGAGGCCTTGGGCGGCCTCTTTTGATTAATGTTCTGGGGCTTTAGTGGTTGCCCGGGCCAGCCTCGGTGCCGGTAACATTAAAGCTGGCGTCCAGCTTTACGGTTACTGGCGTGCCGTCAGACTTTTTCATATGGGCTTCGTATGTCGCGCCTTCGGCGTCGTTTTCCACCCGCTCAATTGTCCCGCCCGGGACCGCGGCAAGCGCGGCGGCTTTGACTTTTTCGGCGGTGTCACCTGTCAGCAATACCTCTTTGGTGCCATTGCTCCCCACGTGACCACCTACCGACGGATCACGTGCCGGTTGCGTATCGGCGGCGGCCTGTGTCGTAGACGACGTCGCGCCAGCCGGATCCGTAGCCGCGTTTGCCGACAGAGATGTCAGCAGGGCACCCCCACTTACCCCCAAAAACCCTGCCACAGCTACCGCCGCTGGCAAAATTAATTTTTTAGTACTCTTCATTCTAACCCCCTTTCTTTAGTTGCCCCTTTTTTAGGGCACTATCAGTATCGCAAGCCACTCTTGGGGATTTCTGGGATTAATTCTTGTTTTAGCTGAGGACGATTTTCTAGGGGCAATTATTCGGTGCGACCCAGTTTATAAAGTATCGCGCTGATGAGCCCTATAGTCTTGTATATACGGGATGGCGGCAGCGACCATAATGACTGCCATACCCGTTAGCACAACCACATTGGGCCTTTCGCTAAAAAACAACACGCCAAACAGCAAGCCAAAGACAATTTCTAGCAACCCCAATATGCCAGCGGCGCCGGCATCAATTAGTTTTACGCCCCGCACTTCTGACCACGATGCTATAACGGATGCAATCGCAAAGAATATCAAATAGAGCCACTGGACATGCCACCCAATGGGTGGGTAAGATTTGCGTAAAACAAAAGCCATAAGTATATTAGCCACAACCGACGTAGACCATAGGGCAATGGTGGACTGCGTGGCCTTGTAGTGGATTTGCTTAGAAAAAACTATATTGCCAGCACCGGACAGTCCACTGACCAGCGCGCCGAATAGCGCCAACCATCCAAAGCTGCCACTATTGGGTGAAAAAATTAACGCCAACCCCACAATTCCTAGTGCGGCAGCAATAGCCTTGTCCTTAGTAAATCGTTCACCGGCAAACAGCCAGCCAAAAAAGAAAGAACCCATAACGATACCGGCGTACGCAATGGCCAAACTTATACCGACACCAGCGTGCAAAAAAGCGTAGTACAGCGGCCCCCACGTAAACAGCGATGCCACTATCATGCCGCATATATACCGCCAGTTTTGCTTTAAATTAAGCGGTTCAAGTGCGTGGTAACTAGCGGCAATCGGTACTAATATGGCCAGCACTAACACGCTCCGCAGCGCCGAAGCAGTGTAGCCGTCAAAAAAGTTTCCCATCAGCTTAGTCCATATACCATAACTGGCATAAAAGACAGATGACAATACGACTAAGCTGGCACCTAGTGGTGCCTTAGATTTCTTACTCACAATAGCCATAATACAGTAAAGGCTTTAAGTGGTATCTTTCAAGAAACGGTCATTAACATTTAATTGCTATGTTTTAGGGCAACCCATTGTCTGTGATGCTAGCAGTAGTCACATAGCGGACGCCGGAAGCTCTACCTTAGATCATTTAGAAACACCTCTTTGCTACTCCAAAATCTTCTCTATAATACCCACCGTCTCCTCAACTTCTTGGGTTGTTGTATCCAGCTTAACAAAGTCATGATAAAAATTAGCGGTAGAAAAATAATTGTAATGCTCAGCAACCATCTGACTACCCATTGGCTGGTCATCAGGTCGCTGTTTATCCCGATATTTAGTTGTATCCAGGCTTGGTAGTAACAAGAACTTATGAGTAATGTTTATCTGTTTTTGAATTTTGTCCCATGCCGCCTCATCTATATAGCCATTAATTATGACGTCATATCTAGCCTGCTGAAATTTGTTTGCCAGCATTCCGATGCTTTCGCCCACGAGTACCCAGTCATTAAAACTCCATCTTTTGGTACCATCCGCATTTAAATCATAACTGAATGCACTCACCAGCATGTGCTTGATATGGTCAGCGTCAATGTTTGCACACTTGCGAAATTGTTTTGCCAATTTACCCGCGACAGTGCTCTTGCCCACGCCAGCTGGACCAGTTATTGCAATTACTTTCATGTCAAAGTTTGATCAATCCATTCACGTAGCTCATGGTTGATATCGTCGGGCAGTGTAAACGTCATCATCGGCACTTCTTCTGCGGTTGTTTTGCGTACATCATCCATGACGGCATTTTTATGTTTGTCTGTGGTATAGCAATGTATCGTCACGTAATCCATATCCTGCACTTTACCTTTCCAAATAAACCGCGCTGGCGCATGGATAAACTGACCGCCCGTTACTAGCCGTTTTTCTAACAGTGAGTTCAATATATTGTCAGCCTGCGCCTGGTTCTCGGCACTGATCTTTGTCTCATAGTAAAGCCCCATGCCCCAATTGTAGCAAAGTAGATGATTCTAATGGCCCTCTTGGCAATCCAGACCGCTACTTTTAAAAGGTAAAATACAAGCCAAAAGAAAGCAGAGAGCCACCAACAACTAGACCTGCGCTTAAAAGCAATAAAACCGGAAGCCGGTACCATGGGTTATGGATGATCGTGCCCAGAATGTTCCACAATGCAAAAGCGGCTACCAGAACCACCGCAGCTTTGATGATGTCATCCAGAAGGTTATTGGCTTGCCAATTCTTAACCTCGTTGTTATTGCTATCATACGCGATATCCTGGCCATTTTCAGTGCGGAAGCCTACCACATCGCGAGCCCTATCGTGAAACGGCAACTCATAACGGTTATTGACCAACATAAACGACAAAAATAAGAATAAAATAAAAATAGGCAGCCATATCATCAGCTTCTTTAATTTCGGCATGGTATTACTGTAGCACAGCTAAATGCAGCGCAGCACAATGGCCTTTAGCCTTCGTTATCTAAGCCCCTCGGAGTTAGCCTGACAATATTTCTTACTGCGATTATGCAACCGTTTATATTATAAAAACTTCTCCAGAGCTCTGGAGAAGTTTTTATGAAATGTACAATGGTTCTATTTTAGAACCAAGAAAGCATATCTACTTAAAAGCATCCGTACGAATAGCCGTAATAGCTAAGGTATACTTTATAACATCCACTTAATTGATCGTAATATATTTCGCCATATTCAAAATACTGATAGCCGGTGTTAGGTTCAAAGTCGCTCCTTGGAGCCCCAAGGGACCCGCATTGCCAATTGGCATATGAATATGCGTCCATAACACGTCCACCGACAAAGTGCTGCTGCGCGCCGTTAGCCCACCAATACCACGTACCATATGTACCAGTCCGGTTATACCACCAGACATCGGGACGACAATCACTAGTTGACCAATAATCTTGGCCAGCCAAGGCCTGTTGCGTGGGAGCAAGAGCAAGAACACCAACGCTCATCGCGGAAACAACTACAGTCATAAAAAGTAGTTTTAATTTTCGTATCATTAGTTCCCTCCTTAAGTTTCCAAGACTTTAGGTTACTGATTCGGCCATCATATCCCTATTATTCAAGGTATGTCAGTTAGATTTCACGCTTATTTTATTAACTAATAAGCGATTTATAAGTTTTGAAAAAGAGATCAGCTCACACTTTGAACAATAGTATCATTTACCATTCCCACAGGCTTGGGTCTACCGCGCCGCTCCGTTGTCGGCGAGCTTTGGTTATGCCCTCTAATACTTGGGCGGAAGCCGCCTCCCCTACCTCATACTCAGGAAAGACGGGCTGACCTTTGTGAGGATCATAGCGTTCCAAATGTGTCTGCAAATCTTCGCTAGCGACTGCGAATTGCCGGTAATAAACAGAGTCCTGGTTAACTGTAAATGCATTTAAAAGTCTTGCAATTGCTTTTGTTTCTATTTGACGCACCCTTTCACGGGTAATACCGAAGGGTTCCCCAGTTTCTTCAAGCGTTCTGAATTGCCCATCAATAAGGCCATACCTCAGCCCGAGAATTTCAGCCGACCTTTCATCTAACAGTTCATCCATAGCCCTCTGAAGCGCTGATGCCTCATCTCTCTGTTCTGCGAAATCACTCGGCATTGTCATAACATCTGGGCACCCATGACCCGGCCAAAGTCCATCGCTATGGAATGTCCCCATGCTTGAGCCCACACGGTGATAATCCGTAAGAAGTTCTTGCCATGTTATATTTTGCTCAGGCCCCTCAGGGTCAGTCACAAACCGATCACTATCCGTGGGGCCATCGTCACCATCCAAGCGTAAGATATTTTGGCCGAGGGCGATCCAGGCATTGTGTGTAGGGGTAATCCCCCTAGAGCACTCGTTAATTACCCCGGCCATACCGATTCGTTGAGCTGGGTCTGCGCTCATCAGCGGTCCTAGCTGATTCACGGGTATATGTATGGGGTTCGCCAGTTCTGATATGCGCCGAGCATAAAAGTGATCTAAAAACTTTGCAACCCAGCTAGATAATTTAATTCCATTGCTTACGCCAAAGTTTTTTATACGAAGTACGCTATACTCTGCGGCTTCATTCGCCAGCTCGTCGACACTTACCATATTAGGCAAACGCCCCGGGAGCAAAAATCTATTAACCGCAATGTGTTTGCATAACCTGTAAACGCTTTCCATTAATTTTGCCCGTTCATGCAACCATTCATGACTGCCTTCTTGCAATGTTTCAAGCGTTGCATAGACGTTTGTCACTTCTTGCTCTGTAAGTATTTTGGCCTTGATCCGGCGCGGACGCATGACGTATGTACCTTGGGTTCGCAGCCACTCATCTACCCGACTTACGGTAGTATCCAAAACTCCGCTTATCGTACTGCCGCTCTTCTCGGATCCATCAATTTCTTGTAAAGCTGAGCGAAAGATTTCTCTAGACTCACATAGAGTATTAAGCAGGCCTGAACTTTTTTTGTTTTCATCTGCTGGTACGTTTGACCATGCAGCTTGCACTCTGTCCACCAAATCGGGGTTAGCCGTTCGCATTACCATTTCTATAGCTTCGTCCGAATCGCGCACAATGGTCTCTAGATATTCTTGCGTCGCCGTGGGACCATCCTCGGCCAGCAGTACCCGGGCGTAGTTGCCTGTAGCTATAGTATCGCGAAGGACCGCGTCTGCTTCGACTGAAACTGCCACTCTTTCCGCGCCATATATACGCTTAAAACGCTCAACATGCTCATCAAATAATGGCTTCCTAGGAAAAGCCTCGTCAACACCGGAGTTCATAAGCTAATTATAACATAAAATATAATCTATAGCAACATTCTTTGATTGTATAATGCCGAGATGTCTCCTTGAAACCGACTTAAGACTAGGGACACCTCGGGCCACACTACAAAATAGTGGAACTACTTGAGTTGTGAGCGGTCTGGAGTTGCCATAGCTCTATCTGAAACGTTAATCAGTTTGTGCAGCCTTGCCTTCTCCCTGCGGTTCAGCGGCGGGAATTTCCTGTCGTGGCCTAAAAATGTTGGTTCGGAAGTGGGAGTAAAGGTTAATCCATCACGGCGACGATCTAAAGCATCTCCATCAAAGTGTTTAAGATAGGCAGCAACATCTTCATTGACAGAGACAAGCCCCATTAAAGCCGCTTCGCCCCCCAGTGCATTTCTAAGTAAACTCGATTCGACTCGATTATGTGCGTATGTATTCATGATACACATATCAATGAGCCATCGGACCATGACATTCCACGTAACCATTTCCCCGGCTTTATTAACAAACCCTTTCACAATAAACGCTTCGCTGTCTTCAAAGGCTTCATCTATATGTGGAATTGGCTCTCCGATAGGCAGAACAATAGCTTCCTGCCCATCAAAAGGTGAATCCTTCACTAATTTATGTGTTTGTCGTGGACCAACCATCCAATCAAGTTCCACTATGGCATGAGTCAGTCCAGATAGGCTCTCGGGCGCTACGCCAAGATCATCACCAAATATATCCATTTCATCTGGGTTAAGATAACTTGGTGCACGTTTCGCATCACTCACTGACCGAAAAGATTGTAGCCCAACAACCTTCTCACCCTGCGCAAGACCAACACCATCAGTTATGGACAGTGGATTTACTCCTCTGGGGCTCCCATCCGCAGAACCAATTACAATCACAGGAAGCTCAAGACCTAGGTCAGTTACGGTAGGCGTTCCTGTAATATCTACGGATGAGTGAACTTCTAGCTCATGGTTAAGTGGAGGGAAGAAACGCGCAATACGCGCATCAGTAAACTGGTCACAAACTCTCATCAGAACTCCTTATTTAGGAAAATTATGATGCTAATTTAACTAAATGTCAAGGCAGTGCTCTGCTTGTAGCGAACAAACAATAACCTCTTAATACCTGGTTTATTAGAATTGGCAATTTCTCGTGACGGGTTATGGTATTGTGTATTTAGCAAATTAACTGGGAAGTATACAAATGTTAATTGATAAGGTAGGCCAACTTTCACCTGACCGGAGAATAGTTATTGCGTATGACAAGATGAGTCTTGATCAGGCTGCCGCCATGCAAGCCAAATTTAATGCCGCTGGCTTCCATCCAATCGCGAAGGCTAATTCGCTTGCAACAAGACCAGGGTTAGATGCGGTCATGAGCAGATTTAGAGGAATGAGCTCGGACGTAATGTTTGATCCTAAATATCATGACACCGATGAAACGATGTTTAATTATATCTCCGAAGTCGCAGCTGCCGAGGTAGATGGTGAGTCCGCCCCTCCGCTAATGGTTACCCTACATGCAGCAAATGGCCCGAGCGCCTTACGTGAAGCGGTCAGTGCAAGAAACGAAACCGTAGGCAGTGATACGGATCTCCTGAATTTATTAGGGATAACCGTACTAACTTCACTAGACGACAAGGACGTGGTCAGCATTTTTGGCAAAGGTGCAACTGCCGAATCCAAATTTATTGAATTTGCGCATAGCGCTAAAGACGCCGAGTTTCAGGGATTGGTTTCTTCGGGCAGAGAGCTTGTTATAGGATACGAGTACGAAGAGCTAAATGGACTTTTGCGGGTCATTCCTGGCATAAAATTACCAAACGCGGCAGATACAGCTGGCCAAAAGCGGCTATATACGCCCGATAAAGCATTTCAGAAGGTGCCCATTTTGTGGTCATAGGAAGGGCCATTACAGCTGCCGCAAACCCGGTCGCAGCCCTAGAACAAGCCGTAGAACTAGTTGATAAAGCAGCCTAAATCACAAATCCGTATTTGTGCTTTAGGTAGCCCAAGTGCATTCACATTGGGAACCTCATCGTTGAAAGGTTGAGCTGGCGGGCGCAATTGAACAGGGGGACATTAATACTCAGTTACCCTACGGCATGCCAGAATTATGTTTATTAAAAGGGGCCGCTTCCGCTTATTTTAGCCTTGCTAAATGTCGTAAGCCCAGCCATACAAGCGCTGCCATTACGATAGCCCCTGCAAAGGCTGCTATTGCCACATATTTTGCTAGCAGGCCGAAAGTCCAATAAGAATAACCGTCGCCAAGCAGTAGACCGCGCAATGTCTCACCCTGAAAAAGGGTAGCCTTTTGCGCTATTAGCTTTTGGTTAGTTGGGTCTTTTTGAGCCTCTTCACTAACTTCGGCGTAAGTCTTACCTCCTGCAACTTTTTGCAGATGCACTTTTATAAAGTTATTTGCATAGACTTTTGCTTGCTGTCCATTTACTAACTGCTGACCGGCGTACTTATTGACCTCTTTTTGGTCAGCTTCTGGCAACGATGTTATTGCAGCATTACCTTTTTGCGGGAAGAACACTTTTTGCTCGGATAATTCTGTCTGCACTTGAGAAGTAGCAAATTTGTAGCCGTACCATGCAAAGCAGCTAGCTATTAATAATATGATCGTTGCAGCTAACCCTAGTAATATAAACACTTTGTCCACTGCTTTTCTGTCTGATTTAGCCATTTTTTTGTTCCTGATTAAGCTTATTTTGCTTTAGCTTATCACAATAAAAGCCAATAAGTATGTGATCCAAATCAATTACATTGGCGGTTCAAGTTACCTTTAGATCAGTATCTAGTCTTTATTCTAACCCGCACATAACTAATGTCTTGAAGTCATATGGTTATACTAGCGTCTGAATAATCTATTGACTTTCAAATAGTAACATTAGGGAACATTAGCCTATCTCTATCGTACAAGCTGTCTGTAATCTGTATATTTACTGGATGTTGGAGTAATGCGCAGGACGGTAAATGCACCTTCGGTTAAAAAAGTAACTGGAGGTAGGCGTGTTTCTCCCTCATATTGTCTTGGTTTTACCATTTCGCTAAAGACGTGGTCCTTAATTTTCTGATCTGTCTCAAATTCAGCCACTCCCCTTAAGTTTAGCGTTTGAACTTTATGTGTCTCAAATACTGTTAATGCGACCTGGTTGTGCGCCATTATATTGTGCGCTTTTGCAGTACCTTGTTTAGTAAG
>JAICHO010000014.1 GCA_025924835.1 Candidatus Saccharimonadota bacterium
ATGCCATACTTGGGCGCCAGCGCAGAATTTAAAACCAAGCCGGCGCAGAATTCGGTCCGTGATTTGCGGGGCTTAGGCATCGCGCCTGACATTTTAGTGGCACGGAGTGAAAAACCGGCGCCTGTCAGCGTCAAAACTAAGCTAAGCCTGTTCTGTGGTGTTGGCCCGGAGGCTATCGCGCTACTGCCTAATGCCCCTAGTATTTACGGCGTACCGCTTGAACTTGAAGATACCGGAATTGCTGACGTGATTGCCAAGCAACTTGATTTGAAAGTATCTAAGCCGGCACTTAAAGAGTGGCGCGAAGTTGTTAAGCGGACTACCAACGATCACCCGCACAAGGTCACTATAGGCGTGGTTGCCAAATATATGGACAATCAAGATACCTATATGAGCGTGTTTGAAGCACTGCGCTCAGCCAGCTGGTGGAATGACGCTAATATAACCATTACATGGATTGATGCCGAAGAGCTCGAACACGCGGAAAGCGTAGCAAAAGCCATGACTGGCTGCGATGGCATCGTGGTGCCCGGTGGTTTTGGGACACGGGGGTTAGAGGGCAAAATCAAAGCCGCGCAGTACGCCCTTACGCATGGTTTGCCTTATCTGGGCTTATGCTTAGGTTTACAGATGGGAGTTATTGCTGCGGCCCGCAATGGTGGGATCACCGATGCTACCACGGCAGAGCTAGACCCAAGCAGTCCAAATTTGGTTATCAATACTATGGCCGACCAGCATGGCAAAGAAAACACCGGTGGCACTATGCGTCTAGGTAATTATCCATGCGAGCTGGCAAAAGACAGCAAGGCGGCGGCGTTATATAAAACGACCAAGATTGATGAACGCCACCGGCACCGTTACGAATGCAATAATGACTATCGTGATCAGTATGAGACCTGGGGTATTCGAGCGGTGGGTACCAGCCCTGATAATCGCCTTGTGGAGGTTATAGAAGGCATTGACCACCCATACTTTATCGCCAGTCAGTTCCATCCGGAATTCAAATCGCGACCCAACCGGCCACATCCGTTATTTTATGGTTTTATTAAAGCATCACTAGCCAAGTAAGGAAAAATAGGTTAGCATAATCATCATGGAAGACCAACAAACACCTGCAAGCACCGGTAACCCTAAAAAAATACTACTCGTAGAGGACGATGACGCGTTAGCAAGCGTCTATCAAACCCGGCTCCAGGCCGAAGGTTTTGATGTCAGACGTGTACCAAACGGTGAGGACGCCTTGGCATCAGCGCTGGAATACAAGCCTGATTTGATTCTGCTTGATGTTATGATGCCCAAAGTCAGCGGGTTTGACGTGCTTGATATCCTGCGCAACACCCCCGAAACCGCAACTGTGAAAGTCGTTATGTTAACCGCTCTTAGCCAAGATACCGACAAAGAGCGTGCCGAATCCTTGGGTGTAGATGATTACCTTGTTAAATCGCAAGTCGTTATAGCCGACGTTGTGGAGCGGATTAAGCAACATCTGGGAATGTAAAAGTAATGAGAGAAGGTGACTCCTTCTCTCATCGTGCGGGGAAATTTTAGCAAATTTCTCCGACTGCTCTTATCCCAAGTAGGAAGCTAGAAGCTCGGACTAAATCCGAACTTCTAGCGTAATTTAAAAACGAAAATAAAATTTGGTTGCAATTCTAGCAATAATATGCTAATGTTTATAGTGTAACGCTAATAAAGGAAAACAAAAATGACCGCCGAAGCAGGATTACCATTACCAGAACCAATTATTGACCATGTACCAAGTGCCGAAGAGCTGAGGGGTGCAGCCCCGGCAGGAGCCGAATTAGCTACCGATGCTGGAGCTATAGCACAACTTGGTGAGGTTGGGATGGCTGGCCTTGTAGAGACACCTATTACTGACGGCGGCTACGAGGAGCTGCCCTCAATACCACGGCCAAGTGTTGCGCAAGAAACTGCTCGCCAAATGATGATTGCGGCAGCCGATAGGACAAACCGCAAAAACGCTGGCTTGCCCCCACGGACCTTTGACCTTCGCTAAATTTATATCGTAAAGTAGACCGAATTTAGTTCGGTCTACTTTGCTTCCGCATTGGGAAGAGCAGCCCGACAAAATGTTTTCATTTTGCCGGAGCGATGGGAAACCTTATAGGTGTCCCATCGCTATTCGACGGTGACTTCGGTGCGATGGACGGTTTTACCGGTAAACAAACGGACACGGCGATCCTGGAACTTAATCACACCGTCTTTGGCTGCGTGAATCGTAAAGTTGCGGCTGGCGAACGTGCCATTACCAGCGCGCTTGGTGAGTCCCGTTTGGCGCACGATAACCTGGCCAGTTTTGACCTTTTGACCACCAAACAACTTAACGCCAAGCCGTTGGCCTGGGCTGTTATGATTGTTTTTACTGGTTCCACCTGCTTTAACGTGTGACATATTACTTCCTTATTAAAACTACAAGTTCGCGGGCAACAATTTGCTCGGGGCGACGATAAATGAGCTCCCGATTGCTGGCGTGAACAAAACTCAACCGATTGTACCCCAGATCTGTTAATTGGTCAAGCACGGGCAAGTGTTTAAAGCCCGTTTTGGTCTTCCAGGCCGGTACGGCTACGCACATTCGGAACCCGGGTTTGGTCTGTCGCGCTACATTCTGCAAAAACTTTCGGTGAATTGTGTTAACGTCTTGCATGACTTCAGTAAGGACGGCCATTACGGGCAGGGCCGAAAATGGTCTGCCTAAGTAAGTTTCGGCCGCTATAAAACCTGGTTCAGGGCTCCAAGTATGAGAGGTAGCGTCTCCTGTCTCTAGGCGGTAATATCTTTTATCTTCGCCAAAAGGAGTAATTGGATTTTCTGGCAAGTTTAATAACCAAAGAAGATTTTCATCAGTATACTCCACCATTCTTTTATCTATATCACTGCCGTATACTTCAAACCCCATTAAACTAGCTTCTTGCATGATAACGCCAGTACCGCAAAAAGGGTCTAAGACGTAACTTCCATGTAATGGATTAGTGTCTTTAGCTGCCAGGTTGATGATTATTTGGGCGAGTTTGGGGGGGAGCATGCCGACACGGGCGTCACGCTTTGGACGGGCCTGGTCACGGGCTGCATAGGCGTCAATGTCTTGCTCTTGCACTGTTTGGGCAACAACGGTGCGATTCCCACTTCGAATAAACAGTAACTCCCATCCTAATGGACCGGTTAAATTATTGTGTATGACCTGTGCGCTGTTTAAGGCCGGGGTTTTGTTGGGTATTAACCGTACGGATCTGCCAGCAGCACGGATGACTTTTTTCAGTTATAAACCGCTCGCATTGATACTCGATGTGCTGACACTCAGACCATACAAACTGATACCGAGCTGCAGTTGGCCCTGCGGCAGGTATTGCAAGTGCTCTGGCACAGCTTGCCGTAGCCAAGCCTGCAGGGACGACCAGTCGGTGGTGTCCAAAGTAGTCAGCAGCTTGGCCAGCTTGATACTGCCACCTAAGCGGCCAAAAGCAATCTCTGCAGGGTCAATGTCCAGCAATACGGCTTGTTGACCTAATAGGGTGAGCTTGTCGGCGCCATACAAGCTTTCCAGTTCAGCAGCGCCAAGCGCTGGCTGGCGGCCAAGAATAATAACAGATTGTGCCATAACTTACAGTATACCTATAACAGCATGTATAATGAGCTAAAATGAGTGACAAACAACGGCAAAAGCGCTGGAAGACGATCTTAACAGTTATCACTTTAATCGCCCTGGCTGGTACAGCTTATGCGCTCCGACACCAAATACATGAAACCATAGATAATTTTGGCAAGGTAAACACTTGGGCGGTTTTGCTGATTATTCCGTTGGAGTTTTTGAATTATGTCGGTCAGGCCAAGCTGTACCAGGGGTTATTCCGCTTGCTGGGTGATCGTTTTAAGACCAGATCCATGTATTGGCTTACCCTTGAACTTAATTTTGTTAATAATGTTTTCCCTAGTGGTGGCGTCAGCGGCTTTTCTTACTTAAGCCTGCGTATGAAAGGCGAAGGGATATCCACGGCCAAAGCTACCTTGGTGCAGATGATGCGTTTTATTATGGTCTTTATTTCGTTTCAGGTGTTGCTGTTCGCGGGACTACTGATGCTGGCTCTGGCAGGGAGTGCTAGCCGGCTAACTATATTAGTATCCGGTTCGCTAGGTACTTTATTGCTTGTGGGCACCTTTTTGGTGGCGTTTATTATTGGCAGCAAGCAACGCATTAATGATTTCTTTATTTTTATTACCAGGCTACTTAATTGGCTCATCCATCTGGTGCGTCCACATCATCCGGAGACAATCAATATAGGCCAGGCGCGGCAGACATTTACGGAACTGCATGAAAACTACATGGTTCTAAGACGCAAATACACCGAGCTTAAAAAGCCGCTACTGTTTGCACTGCTGGCAAATATAACAGAAATCGCCGCCATTTATGTCGTGTATCTGGCGTTTGGCCATGCGGTAAACCCCGGTGCTGTAATCATAGCCTACGCGATAGCTAACTTTGCGGGTTTGGTATCGGTGCTACCCGGTGGGATAGGTATTTATGAGGCGCTTATGACCGGTGTTCTGGCCGCTGGCGGTGTGCCCCCTGCCATAAGCCTTCCGGTCACAGTTATGTACCGGGTAGTGAATATGGCTGTGCAACTGCCACCTGGCTATTTCCTATACCACCGCGCCTTGCACGGCAAAGTTAGCATTCCTGAATAGAAATTGTTTGCCATGCGGCTGCAAGCGCCGAGTGTTAAAGTTAAAGGTATGCAGGAGTTGATTTTTAGTGTTTCGGAATTTGTGGCGGTACTTAACCAAACGCTGGATTTTGCCTATCCAGTTGTTACCATTGTCGGCGAACTGACTAATTTTAGGGTGAGTCGTGGCAAATGGATTTATTTTGATATTAAGGACGACCAGTCATCAGTAAAATGTTTTGGGACAGTATATATGTTGCCAGGGCCGCTGGAGGATGGCATGATGGTACGCATTATCGCCTCGCCGCGCTTGCATCCGCTTTATAATTTTAGTCTTAACCTGCAATCTATAGCGCCTGTGGGCGAGGGGAGTCTGAAGCGCGCGGCGGACCTATTGCTGGCCAAACTGGCTGCAGAAGGATTGTTTGAGCAAGAACGCAAACGGCCTTTGCCATACGCGCCCGAACACATTGGCCTGGTTACATCTAAAGAATCGGCAGCATATGCTGATTTTGTAAAAATCCTGAATGAACGCTGGGCAGGGGTTAAGGTAAGCCATTACGATGTACAGGTACAAGGCGAGCCTGCCATTGGCGATATAGTGGACGCGATTGAAGCTATGAACCAGTTGACGAATCCGCCCGAAGTACTAGTAATTACCAGGGGCGGTGGCAGTGCAGAGGATTTGGCCGTATTTAACACCGAGCAAGTAACTCGGGCGGTAGCGGCCAGCCGTATTCCTACCCTGGTAGCTATTGGCCACGAAGTGGACACCAGCTTGGCGGAATTAGCAGCCGATCAGCGGGCAAGTACGCCTAGTAATGCCGCCCAGCTATTGGTGCCAGACAAAACCCATACTTTGTTAAGCCTAAAAGACCAAAAGCGTGCCCTAGGCGAATCATTGTCAGCCCAACTGCAGCATGCCACTCGGGACCTTAAAGAACATTCGCAAACTATGCACCATATGGTAGAACAGGCTTATCTGGTGGCTGCGCAAACCCTTGCCAGACAGACGGATTTACTTGACGCCCTAAACCCCCAGGCGGCGCTGAAACGGGGATACGCGGTTGTGCGCGGCAGGCTAAACAACAAATTTATTACGTCCGTAAAATCACTCCGTCCCGGGGATGACATTACTATAGATTGGCAAGACGGCTCGGCTGACGCAACCATAAGTAGCATCAAATAGTTTCTATGGGCTATAATCCTTATCTAAAGCAGGAGTTATCGTGCCAGAATTTCGTGATTATGAGTCGCTAACCAATTTATTAGACGCGCAAGAAACTGCGGTTGAAGACGATCAACGCCGTGAACGGTTTAGACAAGCAGCCGCAGGCCGGAAGCTGCTTGCGCTCATTGTTAATCCTTGCAACGGCCGTCGCGTACCTACCGCTTTTAGTAGCGTGCAGGTAACGCACCTAAAGAGGCGGCTCTATCGGGCAGAAGGAAACCTCCCCCTAGAGGGTGTAACAATAGGTGACAGACCAACAATACCCCGACTCCTTTTGGCGGGTACTTATAGAACCCAAGCCTTACGGCGTCAAGGTATGCAGCTGCAAGAAGATCCTTTTCGGTCGCTTGTACCCGAAGTTGTCGATTTAACATTGGCATTTGCTGATCTGGAAAGACCACATGTGGTGACATCACAGCATTGGGCCACGTTTAATCAGGAAAATGCAGGGGAGGAAGCAACCGGTTTTGAAGATCCGCTTACCCGCGAGCCTTTAGCCTACGACGGTGAGCACTACGGAGGTATCGTGGCCACTCTGGAAGAAGCCTTGCGGCTCCGCCAAGCAGCCTGTGACTAAATGGAGACTTAGCCATTCAGAGAGTTTGCCAATATTGCTTACAAGTAGTATAATATATTAAATAACATCGGAGTTTTATGAACCCTGCAGTCGAAACTGGCATAGCCGCTATTGCAATAAGCAGACTTAAGCATGCCCCGCGGTCACCTGAACTGAGTGCGCCAGACCTGGAAGCTCTACGCCAGACCAGCAACCGGTTTTTTGAGTACAAGCTTGGACGAGCAGATGGCAAGGGAGAAAAGGAGAAGCTTTTTGCTTGCAGTGACCAAGCGGCTTTTTTAGACAGAATCGGGGCTTCTGATGTCCAAAAGGCACATTTAGACGGTGCGGTACTGCGCCTAAGGATATCCGATTTTCCGAACGATGATTATAGATGGGGTGTCCTGATTGCCGATGGGTTGGACACCTTAAACAGCGGTCAACCAACGCAAGAAATGGTGATGAGTTTTAGTGCGACGCGCCCGGATATTCCCGCGCCCACCGGCAGCTTGGATATTCTAGACCCTGTTTATAAAGAAGTACAAGCTCACAGCCCAGAACATGCGGATATTGAAGCTATTGCCGACTTTTTCCCACCACGGCTACCTTAGGGATATAATAACTCTATGGTCAAACAAAAATCTTACCGGGAACTGCAGGCGGAGCTGGACGAAGTGTTAGAACAGCTGCAGACGGCGGAGCTGGACATTGATAAAGCTCTTGAACTTTATAAAACAGGCCAGACACTTATAAAACAAGCCGAGGATTATCTGAAAACTGCCAAAAACGAAATAGAACATCTTAAGAAAACATGAACTGGTTATTTTTGGCTGGTGTGGTGGTTATATTGCTATTTAGCTTTGTAATCGTGTTTGGAGCGCCCTTTTTGCCCACGCTCAAGGCCCGAACAGACGAAGCTTTGGAACTGTTAGATCTAAAACCCGGGCAGACGCTGACCGAGCTGGGCAGCGGCGACGGCCGGATTTTGCGGGCCGCGGCGGAACGGGGGATTTACGCCATTGGCTACGAGCTGAATCCATTATTGGTAGTCTGGAGCAAGCTAATTCATTGGCGACACCGGCGCTTAATTACTGTTCACTGGGGCAACTACTGGCGACACAAACTACCGATAACAGATGGAATTTACGTATTTTTATTAAATCCATTCATGGAAAAGCTGGATAAAAAAATTACCCAAGAAATTACCCAAAAAGTAAAAGTAGTTAGTTTTGCATTCGCCATTCCTGGCAAAAAACCTATCAAGGAAATGAACGGCTTAATGCTCTATGTATACATGCCCGATACGGCTGTCAAATAGCTGTGTTATCATAAGCAGTATTGTGAACCCATCCCACACCTCCACTCCAGCCTCAAGCCATTCTGGTGGCACCCCGCTCCAGTTTTGTTCGTCACTGTACCTAGAGGTACGCTTCCTCACAAGAACTGAACCGGAATACTCACCAGGATGGCTTTCGCTTAACAGAGGGGAAATGTGAGATGGATTCATGAACCCTGATCAGCAGTACCAACAATATGCTCAGCCGCCCGGAATGCCTCCTTTGATGCCGGCCAATTCGGCTAAAAGACATCACCCTTGGGGACTGATTATCAGCTTGATTCTTTTTATATTGTTATTTTTGGCCGCCACTGGTTTTGGGCTGTGGGCTTTTACTGGCCGCCAACAATACAAAAACGACTCCGACAAAATAAGCGCCAAAGCGGTTGAGGCGGCTATCCAGCAAGAAGACAGCAAAAAAGATAATGAATTTACCGAAAAAGAAAAAAATCCACTAAAGTCATACCAAGGCCCTGAAACTTATGGCAGCCTGGACATTAGTTATCCTAAAACGTGGGCGGCTTATATCATCCAAACAGATCGTGCGACTATACCGGTTGACGGCTATCTGCACCCTAACTACGTTCCCGGGGTCGGCAGTGGTACGGCATACGCGCTGCGGGTGCAAGTTACTAGCCAATCATACGAACAAGAAATGAAGCAGTTTGAAGGCAAAGTAAAGGCGGGCAAGGTAACGGTTAGCGCTTACGCTCCCAAAAATGTGTCGGGTGTTTCCGGCTCGCGGGTGGATGGCGAAATAAACACCGGCCAAAAAGACAGTATGGTTGTGCTGCCGCTACGTGATAAAACCATCAAAATATCTACCGAGTCACAAGAGTTCGTTAAGGATTTTGACACCATAATTCTGGCCAATTTGAAGTTTGTGCCTTAGCTCCCAGTTCGTCCTCACTATTGCCAAAATCACGGGCACCCGTCATGTATAATAAGGTCAAGTAGCAAGAGGGTAGCGACGCTTTGAGACAAGAAGACCAAACTGACACATTGTTTACGGCACTAGCCGAACAATTGAAAACGCCATTGCTCCAGATTGCGCGCTTGTCAGAACTGTCGCCGACCCACGACATGGCACGGATATCCGTTATTAGCGAGCATGCGCTCAGATTGGTTGACGCCTACACCCAAACACAAGTTCAGGCCCAGACCAAATTGCTGCTTGAACCGCTTACGAGCAGTTCCGTATTATACGATGTAGCCAATGCACTACAGCCTTTTGCCAAGCAGTATGATTACACCATTGAAACCGATCTGCGCGGCAAAAATGTACCCGTTATGGCCCATCGGGCTAGCCTACGGCTTATGTTAACGTTGCTAGGCGCCAGCATTATAGAGGCGGATAACGCGGCCGGATCTGGACACCGTTATTTGATACTTGGAACCCACCGGTCAGCCAAGGGTACGATCGTGGGTGTATTTAGTAACCAAGTTTCTTTATCGCAAAAAGCTTTACAATTGACCCGCCAACTTCACGGCAAGGCGGCACAATCCGTACCGTCATTGGGACAGGCGGGTGGCGCGGGATTGGCAATCGCGGACCGTTTGAGCGAACAGCTGGCAGCGCCGCTGCGTGCATACCGACACCAGTCACTCTATGGTATCGGTTCATTGCTCTTGCCAAGCCGTCAGTTACAATTAGTGATATGAAGATATTGGTAGTTGAATCGGATCGGATTTTGGGGCAAACCACCCAGAGTGTTTTGGAAGCTCAGAATCATGAGGTGATTTTAAAGCGGGACGCCCAAAGCGCGTTGGATATTCTAGACAACAATATGCCGGATATTATTATTCTGGAGTTACAGCTGGGGTTACATAACGGCGTGGAGTTTTTGTACGAAGTACGCTCATATCCGGAGTGGCAGCATATACCGGTGATTGTTTATACGCTAAACGCCCGCGTACTAGACGAGCGATTTGGCAAAGCCCTCAATCAACTGGGAGTAGCGGCCGTATTATACAAACCGCATACCAGCGCGAAAAATCTGACCCAAGCAGTCGGACAGCTTATACCGATATGAATCAGACTATAACTACCGGCATAGTGCTAACACGCACCAACTACCAGGAAGCGGACCGGATTATGACCTTGTTAACACCGGATAATGGCAAGCTCCGCGCTTTGGCGAGAGGTGTCCGCAAAAGCAAATCCAAGCTGGCGGCTGGCGTGGAACTGTTTAGTATCAGCGAAATCAGCTTTATACGCGGCCGAGGCGAATTGGCTACGCTCACATCCGCCCGGCTTAATAAACACTACGGCCGAATTGTGCGGGATATCAACCGCACCATGTCTGGTTATGAATTTATAAAGCTGCTCCACCGGGTGACAGAGGACGCGCCAGGACCGGAATATTTTGAACTGCTGCAACAGGTTTTTGAAGCCTTGGATGATCCGGATATCTCGCTGGACCTTATACGGCTGTGGTTTTATGCCCAGCTACTCCGGCTGGCTGGCCATACCCCGAATTTACACACCGACAGCACCAACAAGCAGCTTTCTGCCCAGGATAACTATATTTTTGTCCAAGATGACATGGCTTTTGCTATCAGATCTGGTGGTCCGTTTGCGGCTGATCATATAAAGTTTCTCAGGCTATCTTTTAGCGGCAACGCGCCACATTTGTTACAAAAAGTGCAAACAGCCGATGGCTTGATTGACTCATGCCTGCAGTTGGTCCGCGCCATGCTGCCTAACCACATCCGAACATAACTAAGTTTGAATTGATGGTTATTGCTGGGAATCGGCTGCGTCAGATAGCGGGGTTATTTCCTGAAAGAAAGCCTCTAGCGCTTCATCTTCAAGTACGCCTTCGGTCACTTCTACAAGCTTGTAGCTGCCATTTACCATATGGTATGTGCGTGACTCTACGTCCAGCCGCCGGCCGGTTGGGTTCCAGTCGTCAAAAGCACAAAACAGCTCAACTACGTTACCCTGATCACGAACAGTCGCGACCTCAATAGAGGTAAGGGGCATTTTATTAGCGCCGTCAGGCGCCTGAAATTCAATGCTGACAATACGCCCATCCGGCAAGGCGTAGGGAACACCTAGTTCCTCTGCAAGCGTGACAGCACGTTCGGCCACGTACGATTGAGGTTCGTCCGTGTCAGGCACGTAAAACAAACTATCAGGCAATTCAGTATCCCTTTGTAGGCTAGCTGGTGAGGTGCCACCTAAAATTATCCATGCCCCAGGATGTAAGGCTGCCTCAGTTTCAAACGATAAAATTGACATCAGCGCATTATAGTGTATAACATATAAAAAGTCAATAGAATTTATTACATCCCGCTAGTGCTTTAAGAAGCCTTTGCCCTAGCTTAGTGACTTACTGCTGGAAGATTTTGGACCACCATACTGTTGTCAATGGGTGGTGTAATGTCTTCAAAAAAGGCATTAACCGCTTCGCCTGTAATACCCACTGCAGCGGGAGGTACTTGGTCTAGTTGCCACCGGCCTCTAATTAACCTCTCCTGCCGGACGGCTATAGCTAAACTATCGCCCTCATATTCAAAAGAATCATAAGCATAGACTGCTTCGCGATGTTTGCCGTCATCAGAATATTGAAAGATTTTTATTGAAGTAGTGGCATCTAGTGCGTTATAAGGCGATCTTATAACAGTGCGTCCTAACACAATAGAGCCCCCTAAATCGTAACGGCGATTACGCCTACCATATTCAACACTTATCTCTACCTGGCGGCCATCAGGCAACTCATATTGACTGCCATAGTTTGCCATTAAAGCCGAAGCCTCACCAGTCACCCATGAACCGGTTATGGCACCTTGACGTGCAAAGTAGTCGTCAACAGTTTCATGAGTGCTGTTAAAGGGGATTCTTGCCGTCTCCCATGATGGCGCATGGGGATTAGTATATCGGTTTGTCATAGAGTAATAATACTATATAGCTATACATTTGTCAAGTTACAACGACAAGCAGTAGAACAAATTAGTGGGAACAGTTATAATCTGTAGTTAAGATGAGTGACTTAATTATTGGTGGTACATCTGGTTTGGGACTGGACTTAGCGCGCAGACTTAGTTTGCTAGGGCATGATGTATTGGTGGCAGGCCGCAGTGACCCTGCGATTGATTTTGCGAAGTTTTTACCATTAGACCTCAGTCTGCCTGATTTAACAAAAACAATGGAAGCTTTTATAGCTGATCTGCCGCAAATTGACACCTTGATCTACGCGGCCGGATTCTACCAAGAGGGCACGGTGACCGATTTAACTGGCGACCAAATTGAACAAATGATAAGCGTTGGCGGTCGTGGCTTGATTTATGCCGTTAAATCATTGTTGGCAAAACAAGTTACATTGCCAGAGCTGATCACTATAACCTCTACATCACAGTGGACACCCAGAAAGTTGGAGCCAATATATAATTTTGTTAAGGCCGGGGCAGGGCATTTCACTAACAGCATGGCGGAGGATGGAAGGGTCGCTAAGACTATGGTTGCCGGGCCTGCCGGAATGCATACGGACTTTTGGGAAGGCATACCACGTGACGACTTGAACAAAATGCTGGACCCTGCATGGGTAGCGGAACAAATCATGGCCGCCAGAAACGAGGATTATAAATATAAATATATCCGCATCCTGCGCGAACCGGCCAGAGTAGAAGAGGTAGAAAAACGATGAGTGATGTGAAAATGGAAGATATTATCAGCCTGTGCAAACGGCGGGGTTTTGTGTTCCCGGCGTCAGAGATTTATGGTGGCTTGGCCGGGTTTTATGATTACGGTCCGCTTGGTGTGGAGCTGGCAAACAATATCAAGCAGTTGTGGTGGCAGGCTATGGTGCGTGAATCCGACAATATCTTTGGTGTTGATGGGGCGATTATACAAAATCCCAAGCTTTGGGAGGCTAGCGGCCACGTGGCAGGGTTTACCGACCCGCTGGTGGACTGCAAAAACTGTGGTGCGCGCCACCGGGCCGATCACTTGGCTGGCACAGATTCCACTGACTTGAAGGAGTTAAAAGAACTACTCAAGGACAAAGCCTGCCCAACCTGCGGCAAAAAAACGCTGACCGAACCACGCTTTTATAACATGATGATGAAGACGTGGGTTGGACCAATAGAAGACGATAGCTCAGTTGCGTACCTGCGTCCAGAAACGGCCGGTTCCATCTTTACTAACTACGAAAACGTGCGGGAAACTATGCGCGCCAAGCTGCCATTTGGCATCGCCCAGATTGGCAAGGCGTTTCGTAACGAAATCTCCCCCCGGGATTTTATATTCCGTGTACGTGAGCTGGAACAGATGGAAATGCAGTACTTTATTAAGCCTGACATGCAGAAGGAAGTATATGAAAATTGGAGGCAATTTGCCTGGAACTTCTTGATAGAGCGCTTGGGCATTGCGGAGTCAAACTTGCAGTGGCATGAACACGACGAAAAGGAGCGGGCCCATTACGCCGCCGCCGCGCATGACGTGTACTTTAAATATCCCCAAGGCTTTAAAGAGCTGTGGGGTACACACAACCGCACCGATTTTGATCTGAGTAACCACATGCGTGTAAGCGGCAAGGACCTGCAGTACTTTGACGAAGAAACCAAAGAACGCTTTACGCCGTATGTTATTGAGTCATCGGTTGGTGTCGGCCGCATGTTTTTGGCCGTCCTAACCAACGCCTACCACGAAGAAGAAATTAACGGCGAAACCCGCGTAGTATTAAAGCTTGCGCCACATTTGGCACCATACCGCGTAGCCGTCAGCCCATTGCTTAAAAACAAGCCGGAACTGGTAGTCAAGGCCAGGGAAGTGTACGCCATGCTTAAAAAAGAAATCGGCAACGTCATGTGGGATGACAATGGCAACATCGGCAAACGCTATCGCCGCCAAGACGAAATCGGCACTCCGTACTGCGTAACCATAGACTTCCAAACCCTAGATGACAACACCGTAACCGTCCGCAACCGCGATACCACCGCCCAAGAACGCCTAAAAATTGAGGGGTTAACCGAAGGATTACTTTAAATTTATGGCAGCGTATCCAGGCGAAACTCATCCGACACTAGCACATCAGCAACTCGGAGATACCGTAGCCAGCCTAGCCGTTTTAGCAGGCGAAGCGCTGCAACATGGCAACACCGACGTTTTAGCCCAGCTTAGTTTCATTTCTAGGCGCGGCAGCATTAGCGTGGAGCTTGATCCGCAACAGCTCGCTTTGGAAGCGTTTGATAGTGCGGGACTGGCGGCGCGTTATTCATTTGCATCAAAAGGATTCAACGGTATGGTCCAATGCAATGTTGAAGATCATAGTATGACCAATAGCCTTGCACAATACCGACAAAGGCTGGCCACAAACAATACCGGGCACCTGGTCCTAATAAGAGAACGAAGAAATGCAGATGGCCACTATGAACCGCTCGACGAAGAGCCGGCCAGCACGGAAGCATTTTTATCAATGGCAGCATGGACAAGGCAGCAGGCATCGCCCATTGAAGAATCGGATGCGGAGGAAGGCGAAACTTTGCTGGGCAGTAACCGCGGCGTAAATGAATTAACCGTAGCACATAAAGGCATAATACCGGTGCTGGGCAAGCTTCTGGTAATGGCAGGCAATGCGGTTCGTGATGTCCCTGGGGGCACCATAGTTCATGTTGACACACAAATAAACGGTGGATCTTCGCGGTTATATACAGATAATTCCATGCAGATGTGGGCTACAAACCGAACAAATGGAACAGATGCAACCTTTAGAGTCCATGCACATCCTTTTGCGGGCATTCAGCAAGGTTATGCCTTTGTCCGTGCGGTGTTACGCACCAATATTAATAAACCTTCAGGAACTACGACAACTACAGACAAGCTTATCCAGTCTGGGAATGAAGTTAAGCGTGTTCGCCATCGCTCACTCAGAGGAACTAGCCTAGGATCGCCTGAAACTTTGTCGGCTACAGTTAGCACTATCCAAGACATGGCCGGCTTTATAACCAAACTAGCCCAAGGCGAGACCACCGATTACGAAGAATAAATTTAGTAATTCCAGCACAATTACATTGTCTTTAGGTAAATATAGAGTTTGCTCCATTCATAAGCCTAACACCACTTGCAAAAAGTCTAGAAATCTTATATGATAATATTCTAATGATCAAACCTGATTTCCGCCCTATGGAATATGGCAATGGAGACAACTATGTAATTACATCTTTTGTCGCGGGGTATGGAGGCACAATACAAAGCATGGAGCCGGCTGCACTGCGATTGGTTGAGCTTGGACACGATGTGGTGACCTATGAGTATCCTAAGGATGTGCTTATGAGTGGTGACCCTAACTATTTACCATTTCTGATAGACGCTATTCACGATAACTTTATGGTAAAAGCCGCCGGCCACACACTAAGGCGGCAGGCGGGTGTAAGTATGGGGATGGGGATAGCATTAAATATGCAGAGAAGGACCCAGGAGCCACAGCGTCCAGCAATATACGCCGCAGGGGGATCGAATGTTGCTAGACTTATAGCCAAAAATCCATTATTTCGCCCAGTACGCAGAGCTTTTAAGCAGAAAGGCCATGACTATCAGGGCTTACAAGAACGATGGACTGAATTACACGAATCACCACATTTGCCTTTTGCCGTAGCATTAGGCGGCTTGGACTATATAGTGCGGTACCGTGAAGCTAGTAGGGCGCTGAAGCAATGGGAACGACGGGGCACAACTATTTCTAAAAAGGTTTTACCGCTAAAAGGCCATAAGGGAACTGTTGAGTGGTACAGGCATAATATCCCAGAGATGTTGCACATGGCCGATAACCTGGCGGGCGGTACCACGGTGTAACAATAAGGGTGTTATGATTAAGGTAAGATGAAATCAAAACTTAAAATTTCGGATGTTCAAAAAGATGGTGGTGTGGTTTCTGATGTGGTAGAGGCGCAATTGGAGCAGGGTGGAGAAACCCAAGATGTAGTAGTCAAACGTACGCGCAAGAATGTAGAGGCGCCCCACTTTAGTTATGCTGACACCGCATTACGCAAGGCCGCAGCCAGAACCCATCTGTTAGACCGTACGATTTTAGACCGTCTGCAGAACCATCCAACTGTGCTGGTTCCACGGCTGCATTCGGCTCATTCCAGGGGATTGCAAACGGTAATGACAGATTTTAATTCCCAGGGCTTTCGCCTCATGCAGGACATGTTAGTGACAAATCAGCTACCGCCCAAAACTGCTGTGAATGCGGCCCGAACGCTCGCGGCACTACAACTCGCATTGCGGGACAAGAGCATCATGGCAAAGGTTAAGCCAATAGAAAATAGTGTGACACAAATACGCGAAAGATTGGCCGAAGCGCACATTTTACTGTACGGGCACTTGGAAGTATATCGTGAGCTAGAAGCAAAACTGTTATCCGAAAAAGGGTTGCTATACACCGATGGCCATCCAAAGAACATGGCCGTTAATGATAAGGGTGATGTCATGGTGTTTGACTTTGGCCGTGTAATTACCGGATCTGAGCAGTATGTGCCAGCTAATTTTTTGGCGCACATTGGGCTTGCATGTATAGGCGGTGTGATGCCGTATGATGTGGCACAAAACTTTATTACCGATTTTTACGTGACATTTAATGGTATTATCCCCATAGAAGAGAAGTGGTTTGTCAGGTTTTTTGCGGCCGAACTGGTTCACCGCGGGCTGGCCATGCGCTGGGTCGACCCCCGATTATTCAAATCAGCAAGGGAATCAAGCGCAAAACTGGCGGTATACTCGGTGTTTCTGGACGTATTCGACAGAGATTACACTACCTTAAATCAATTGCTCGGTTCACTCAAGAATAACAGTAAATAACCTAAATACCTCAGCTCAGAGAATTTCCCATAGGCTCAAAGCCCACTCCAATAAAGTAACCTGAAACATTCGTACAAATGATAAGAGCAGCTGCACGGTAATTATTGCTGGTTAGCGTGCAGGGGCCTAGTGTTATCATTAAGCATATGAACGAACCAAGTCCGATAGACCCGTTGCCGCCAATACAAGCCAAAAATCAAAACACTAATACGGCGCTAACATCTATTAACCCGGTAGAACCACCGCGACATAACCACCGAACTTTGATGGTTTTGATGGCGTGCATGTTGCTAATTTGCACGGCGGCTATAGCGTACTTGCTTATAAAATTGCACGACCAAAACCAAAAGCTATCAGCCACCGGTAATGCCAAGGCGGTTAAATTGACGGCCAAGCTCCAGCCAAATGAAGCCTTTAGTAAAATGCTGGAACAAAGCCGCACCACGACAAGCTACAAAATAAAAGTCAAAAACACCGTAGTGCCAAAAGACAAATACTCACAAATAGACACCCAAGACAATAGTTATGACGCGACAGTAGATATGCAGGACCCCAAAAACCCTAAGCTGAAGGCTGATTTTTCAGTCAACAATCCGAGTATAAATGCTTCAGGCTCTACGATATGGATAGGGAAAGACATGTATACCCATCTGACAAATGCCACGCCGGATACTGAAAAATACAAAGACGTTGCATGCCGTGCCGGTAAATCCGCACCACAGAGCCCAAGCTTAAACACGTTTCGGTTGACATGGGCCAAAACGCCTAAAGACGACTTTACGTTTAATTGCGGCAGGGCGGCTTATACGCAGCTGCTGGATCTTATTTTGTTAACAAACGCTCCTTATGGGAACGTACCGATTTTGAATGTGCCGCCAGCTGGCAAAGCGAATCAGCTAGAGCTTGAAGCACAAGAAGATATTACGACGCCCAATAGCATGTACCAAATATATGATCCGACACTTGGTATGCTGAATGGGCGGAAAACGTATTCCTATAATGTGCTGGTACAAACCACGGATAATGAAAAACTACTGGACGTACTAACGCCTATTATGGGTTTGACCAAAACCGATACGAACTTTCCGGCCATACCGTTTGACGAAGAGAATTACGGCTTTGGCTCGCCGGCCCGTTATATGACTATTTGGATAGATGCCGATACTGGCGAACTGGTGCAAGAACACTATAAGATAGACGACGGTAGCGTTCCGGCCAAGTATGATACCATCATTAACTACAGTGAGTTTAACAAGCCGGTTAGCATTACCGCGCCCATCTAGTACCTTTAGGGGGAGCTAAGCGATGAAATACTGGATCAATACCATCAGCAGAGACCATGTGATGCGGGGTGTGGCCGGTGGATTCACGCAGGCCAACCATGGCAAACCGCATGTATTAAAACGGCTGCAAAAGGATGATTGGATTGTGTTTTATTCGCCAAAAACCAGCTACGAGGGCGGCGAACCGCTACAGGCCTTTACGGCGATAGGGCAGGTAAAAGACGATGAATTGTACCAAGTTGAGATGGCACCGGGTTTTGTGCCATGGCGCCGAAATGTGGAGTTTTATGACTGCACGGAAACTCCTATTAAGCCTCTCATTGAAGACCTAAGTTTTATTAAGGACAAAACACATTGGGGTTACAAATTCCGTTTTGGTTTGTTTGAAATACCCAAGGCGGATTTTGACATAATCTATAAAGCTGTGATACTTTAACCAATAAATAAGAGGAGTAATTACTGATTATGAGTGATTATCACCCAGAAGATTTAGACAGGATTATTGAACGGGAAAGAGTAGTTTGCTTTAGGCCAAGTGTGGCGCGTGATGTAAACGATCACGTGAACCGTACCCTAAGGCAGAGTGCCTGGGAGCAGTCGCCAAGTTTTGCCGAAATTACAGCATCGCCTTTTGGGACGGAATGGTTAAAAGGACTAGCTAGGGGCGTGCGTACATTAATACGCAGAAATAATACACCGCCGCCAGCCGGTGACTACGGACCATTTACGGATTTTACTCCGTACTGTTACGTTGCTGCTGATCACCTCGAAGATGACGCGGACGCGGGCAATGAGATTTCTGACGCCGAACTAACGCTGGTACGTGTTGATTTATCACCGCCACCTCCCGACAAACTATTGATAACAGCCGCAAAAAATGTAGGCTGGGCAGTGATGCGGTCCGCTGGTAGCCTCAGCTTTATGACACAAACTTGGTTTGTTTGAAATCAGCAATAGACTCTTTGTTGATATGTCGTACTATAATTGCAAGTATGAAATTATTGGACTTTGGGAGAGGCCGAATTTTATAATGAATTAGCTAAAGCCGCCGAACCGTATAAGGATAAACAATAGACTGGTTTTGTCTGTCCTTAGTGGTATTATTTCATAAGGATAACAGTAATGTCGGTAGATATAACCCCAGCCGCCCGTGAACGGGAACAACAGCCACCGGACTACAGCGTATTTTGTTTAGTTCGAGACGCGGCTTTGCGTATCCAGGGCCGTACAGAAACACTGCCCAAAACAGCTTCAGGTGAGCGGGTCACTTTTAGCGCAATTGGGGTAAGTACCAATCTGCCCGATCAGTTTCACGCGCCGATGTGCCGTAATATCTCGATTGATTGGCATCGTTATGGCCGCAAGGAACAGTTGCTGATAGAGATAACCGAAAGAGTCTTAGGTAGCGCCGCTTCAGAAGGATATGGCCATCAGTTTTGCATTAGAACCAAACTTCAAAATGTTACTAACACGTGGCAAAGACTAGCTTATCCGGATTACACGAATACGGAACACGAGTCAGTAACTGACGCCACCCAAGTTTTAGAAGCACTAGAAGGTGCCGCTGCCCTGGAAGGTTTGCTAAAAGGAATACGTACAGTACTTATTGGTGACTGTACCAACATGATTAAAGAGCTGGACGCTTTCCCACTAGCCGCGTAAATTAAATACCTGGTCTGGTATGATGGAATTACTATGGCAGGGTCAACAAGCGAACAAATCAAGAGTGCAACATTTGATCATTTTGAAGTTCTAAAAGAAACCTTTTTAATGATGGCTATGGAACCTGACGCGACATGTAGGGTAGACGAAGGGGGACTAAGATTATTTGTTAAGGTAGAGCGCTTGCACTCAGACCTGGACTTGTTGGCATGGCCGCCATTAACCATCTGCATATCAGGTTTGCTGAGAACCATGCCGGGTGGTAATAAGCTAGCTGTTACGCACCGCGAATTAGCTCATAACAGCTGCACCGTGAATTCCTCTGTAAATCATTCTTATGTTTTTGTAACACAAGGTGACGAACTGGTAGAATCCATACATAGTGTCCGGGCCTGTCCTGAATTGCCGGAGCCGCCAATGCCACCCGTATATGACCAAGCCGCTTATCAAGCGGATCAGGGGCGAGCGATTTTGCAAGCTTGGAGTGCACCGCGGCAGGAACCTACCGCCGGGGATTGCGGTGTGCTGTTTGATCGTATGATGGCACTGATAGGATGAAAAGGATGTTTTTCCATATATTGTGTGGTTGCAATGAAGAGTAAAATATAGAATGAAAGGCGGGAAGTAACGAACACGATATGAAACCAAAATTAAAGATATCCGGTGTGGGGAAAGCAGGCGGTGTAACTTCAGAGGTACTTGAAGCGCAGCTGGAACATCATGGTCACACTGACGCCGTCGTTGTTAAGCGCACGCACAAAAAAACAGAAGGCTCGCATTTCAGCTACAGTGACGCCGCGCTTCAAAAGGCAGCTCATAAAAACCATGTCTTGGACAGAAAGATTTTGGAACGGCTACAGGATTATCCGGGTGTTGTCGTGCCACGTCTGCACAAGGACTATTCCAAGGGGCGTCAAACCGTAATGTCGGATTTCAATGCCGAGGGTTATACCCTGATGCAGGAGCGGATTATAGAAACGACATTACCATCTATTACGGCAGTAAATGCCGCACGTACGTTAGCCAATCTGCAAGTGGCTCTGCGCGACAAAGACCTCATGCAGGGGATTAAACCGGTAGAAGATAGCATAACGCAAATACGCGAGCGATTAGCAGAGGCCCATGTTTTGCTATATGGGAAACTAGATTGTTACCGGGAGCTGGAGGCTAAATTTTTATCTGATGACGGACTGCTTTATTCAGTGGGTCATCCTAAAAATATGGCCGTTAATGGCAGTGGTGAGGTCATGGTGTTTGACTTTGGCCGTGTGATTACGGGCTCACAGCAGTTTGTGCCCGCTAACTTTTTGGCTCACATAGGTTTAGCCTGGATTGGGGGCGTTATGCCGCAAGATAAAGCTCAACAATTTATAACGGATTTTTATGAGACATTTAACGAGGTTATCCCCATAGAAGAGAAGTGGTTTGTCAGGTTTTTTGCCGCCGAGTTAGTCCACCGCGGTCTAGCTATGCGCTGGATCGATCCGCGCATGTTCAAGCAAGTTAGAAAAGTAAGCGCCAAATTGGCCGTACACGCCGTATTTTTGGATGTATACGAAAACGAGTGCACTACACTAGGCGCACTCATGGGTTCGCTGGAAAATCACGCCAGCAAGCTACTATAAGCATGCGTGCTGGGTTAAACGCTTGCGGTAGTATCTTCAAATTTGACCATGGCTTGAATCAAATCATCACGGAACTGTATGACAATGCCGGAAGGCACCCAACCGTCGGCCATTGCGGACTTGACCGTGTCGGTCAACCCCTGCGGAGAATCCGAGGTAAATAGCTTATAATCAGTCACTTTTTGCATAGAAGCCCTCCGTTAAGTATGCTTCCAGCATACCATAGCTATGAAATGTCATGGGGAATGGCATATAACAAAATCATGCGCGCAATCAAGGTTCTAACCGCCACGTCCATGCTACAATTGATTTAATCGTGCGGGTAAAGCAAGCAAATTATGGGACCCCAAAGAAACATTGAAACCGTAACGGATAAGAGCGATCTAGCCATATCCTTATGCGATAATTGGCTGGAGCCGGCAGCGGAATGTTTCGCGCCGGAGAGGCGGTTTATGTCATCTGATTTGCCTGAAGTACATATAGCATTACCTAGTACCAGTGATGACATCCAAAGCACGCTATCATTTACTGCCACTAAACTGGAAGCACCAGAAGAATTAGATGAGGGCGAAGAGAGTTTAGTCAGCTTTCATATCAGCGTACGGGTGAGCTGTCCTTTTACGTTCCCAATGTATTGGCCGGGGCTTACCGAGTTGGAGCTTGCTCCTGGGGATGTAATTGTTGACGAGGCTCGCATGACGCAACTAGCGGCAGCATACCCGGTAAGCAAACCCCAAGGTACTGTCGTAGAAGTATGGGATTTTCACATTGATAATGAATATTATGAACCGCGCAAACAAAGACGGTGGGAATATTATGATAATGAAAATCTGGCTGTGCCAATTGCAGTCGTAAACGCCCACACAGAAGAAATTATGGCCAACATTACCTTGAGCGATAACGACGAGCACGAGGTGATTCTGCGGGAAAGTGACATAGAACTCACCGAAGGCTTCAGCGAAGATGACATTAAGGTTATTGCCGGGATCCTTCACAATCTGGGCTTTGACACCGATAATTTTGGTGATACCTGACCAATACAGAGATACGCTGGAGCGGTTTGAATATATGTCGGAGCTTGAGTATAGCTTTTTATTACAAACTGGTATTATAAAATAATCAGGAACGAGTGAAAGCGGCGAAATAAGTCATGGGTCCACAACGATACATACAGACGGTAGGTGAACATAGCATTCAGGCAGAAAGATTATGTGCTGAGCTATTAGAACCGGCTGCGGACTTTTTTGCCGGTGCGTGTTTTGTAGAGTCGGACTTGGACGAGGTTGTGCAGGAACGTACGCTTACACATCAGAATGGCAGGATTTCATACATAGCGTTTACTGCTGTTAAGCTGGACGATCCGGAAGATTTAGATGATGACGAATTAAGCGCTCTCGGTTTCCAGCTTACCCTTACGGAAGAAGCTCCTTATGTGGAAGGGATGTATTGGCCCGGGATGACGGATCGTCAACTTGCCAGCGGTGACGAGGTTATTGTAGATGTGCATAATGCTCTAGATGGCCAATCTGGGGGGATAATAGATTTGAGCGAATGCTCCGTGGCCGAAATATGGGAATTTTCAATTGATGATGGCGACATGGAGCTCAGCAAAACCGTGCGCTGGGAATATTATGATGATGAAGACGAGAGTGAGCCTGTTGCTGTTGTAGATGGACACTGCGAAGAAGCCCTGTGCACAACTACTTTGGGTAACACGGTAGAAGAAGAGGCCATACTACGGGCCAGTGACAAGGAGTTAACCGAACGTTTTAGTACGGATGACGTGGAGCTAATTGTTAATGCTCTGAGGCTGCTGGGCTTTAGCAATGATTTCATGATTGAAGAAATTATGGATCAAGGGAATGTCCGATAACTACACAACCAATAAGTCTGTTATTATTGGTGTAAGAAATCTTACAAAAACACTTTAAAAAGTTAAATAAAAGTGTAAAATAATTGGTATGTTTGTGAATCCTGGTGCTGAATTTGAGGACATAGTTGCTTACTTGGCGCCAACCCGACAAATCGAAACGGATGCAAGGGGTCCCTACGTATTAGAACCGGTATTTCCCAGCGTTGGGAACCTTGTAGATTATCACGCTGACTTTTTGAGTTCGATTGCAGACGGGACAGATGACTCTGCCATATCCACAGAAGCGGCTACGTTTTTGACGAATGTAGCTGAGTTTTTAGACATTAGACCAGGTGAAGAAGTAAATATTAAAGGGGTGAGATCTTTTACTGCGGAGAATGAACCGGGCCAGCATAAGTGGCTGGCTCTAGATTTTAGTGTAGAAGTCTACGGCGCGTTCCACGGTTTATGGATAGGAAACTGGTTTGACTTACCTCATGGTGAACAATTTACTCCAGAGGGCTATCATCAATATCTGAGAAGGCATGGGCTGCTAGCTGTAGTGGATAATCCGCATTTGCTGCGGCCGGATGGTGTGGTGGGAAAATTACGTCCAGGGCACACTTTTATACCGCTCAACCACCAAAACCCAGAAATGTATAAGGTGCTCCGCGAGTCCGCAAATTTTTGAATAATAGTCCGGCTGTACTATCCTAAAACATATGGATAGCAGTTTTGACGTAGAAAAAGTAATCCGCGGATATTTGCCGGATATTATTCATATGTCTCTGGCCACCTGCAGTGATGGGCGGCCCTGGGTTTGCGAGGTGCATTTTGCGTATGATGACCAGCTGAATGTCTACTTCCGATCCAAGCCGTCACGGCGGCACAGCCAGGAAATCGCCACTAATCCGCACGTCGCTGCCAATATCGTGACGCAGCACACAGCTAGGGATGTGCCACGCGGCGTTTATTTGGAAGGAACTGCCGAATTATTGGCGGACGTGGACGAGAACCATGTAGCCTATAAAAGTCTTTGTGATCGCCTAAGCATTGGCCCAGACATTTTAGTAGAAGCACAAAAAGAAGACGGTCATAAGTTTTACAAAATTACCGTATCGGATTTTTATGTCTTTGATGCCCGCGAATCCCGTCCAAGCCAAAAATACCACCTGCAATGGAGTAAATTTTAATTGACGCTTAAGATATTTCTAACTGGTTCAACAGGTTATGTTGGGACCAAGTTTATGGAATTGTATGGTTCGCAATTTGATATCTTTGGTGTGGCTGGAAGTGACAAGAATAACCCCGTGGACTTGCGCGATTTTAAGTCATTACAAAGTTTATACACGCGCTTCAAGCCTGATATTGTTATTCACATGGCTGCAGACGTAGGCCGAGATACAACAACCAGTGACCAGATCACCACAACAAACCCTGCTATGACAAAAAACCTTATTGATTTGGCTCTGCCCGATAAAACACCAATTATTTTTACAAGTACTGAAGCCGTGTATGGCGGTAAGGAGCATGTCGGTGGGTATAGCGAAAATGATGACTATAGACCTAGAAGTCCATATGGTGCGTCAAAGGTGGCCTCCGAGAAATTACTCATGGCCGCCGGTTTGCCATACCGTATTACGCGGGGACACCGCCATGTGGGTATTAGCAAGCATTTTAACAGGTCAAAACAGTTTCCTGATACTCTGAGCGACCTTATAGCAGGTAAGATTATTCACGCTGACTCTCAGAAGCTTTTTACACCTGTCTTGATCAACAATGCTTGTGACATATTTGCTCATTACATTGCTAAGGATTCTAGCCAGCAGAGACTAATTAATATTGGAACAGATAGGACGGTTACGTTTTATAAATTGATGATAGATGTAGCCAAAGCGCTTGGTATTGAAAGTTCGTTAATTAGACCTGACGGTGAAGAATCTGGTTGGCCGCAAAACAGCACGCTTTCAGTAAAAAAATTAAGCGAGCTAGGCTACCCAACAATTACGTATCAACAAATCATAGATACTATTAGAACAGACTACGAAATATTCAAAAAGGAATACAAAAAGGAATAAACAAATGACTAATGCGATTATTTTGCATGGGAAGCCTAGCAAAGAAGAATATTTTGACCCTAGTTTGCCAAACGAAAGCAACCGTAATTGGCTGCCGTGGTTGCAGAAACAGCTAATCCTACGCAATATCAAAGCCGATACGCCGGAAGTTCCCAGCGCTTTTGACCCAAAGTGGGACGTCTGGTGCAAGGAGGTTGAAAGATATCAGATAGGACCTGAGACAATTTTGATTGGACACAGTTGCGGCGGCGGCTTTTGGATTAAATATCTGAGTTTACACCCGAAGTTACGAGTAGGAAAGGTCATATTGGTGGCACCATGGATTGACCCTGATGGCGACGAAACGAATGGTTTCTTTGATAACTTCACCATAGACAATAAAATTGCCGAACGAACCAAGGGTTTGGTTATATTCCATTCGGACAACGACATGGGTAACGTCCACAAATCAGTCGCTATACTTAAGGAAAGCCTAGAGAACGTACAATACCGCGAATTCCATAAATATGGTCATTTTTGTTACGAGGATATGGGTACCGACGAATTCCCGGAACTGGCCGAGGAAGCAGCGCGCGTTGTTGACCGCAAATAATGTTCGCCGGCAGCGGTTTAGTGGTATGATAAAGACATAAGAGCTATGTGGATAGGGAAACAATCACAGTGCTAAATAATATAACAATGTACGTTGCGCTTCCGGTGCGCAATTTGGATGAAGCCATGGATTTCTATGGCGGGACACTGGGCTTGACCATTGTAGACGAAAACGCGAACGGTGTGTGGTATCAGACAGGCCAAAGCAGGATCGCGGTTTATGAATCCGATAACGCCGGCACTAACAGAGGTACATGTGCTATTTTGGAGGTTACGGATCCGGAAGGAGCGGTGGAAGCTCTTAAATCTCAAGGTATAAAGTTTGAGCATTATGATGATATGCCAAATGTGAAACGCAAAGGTGATATCCATATAATCGGCAACTTCAAGGCGGCCTGGTTTAAGGACCCCTCCGGCAACATAATTTCTATTGGTTCGCATCTCTAAAAGCATAAGTAGCACAAAAATACATATGAGGCTATAATCTTACTATTATGACAAATTTTGTAGCAGTGTCTGCCGAGATGCAGCAACAGCGTGACGCCGATTATGCGCCTATGGGTCCGCATGCGGCTGCGTGTCTTGCCGAAACTTTGGACTATATTATTGATAATGCAAACACAGGGCGTTCTGCCATTAGCAGCCAAGAAGGCGTAAGCGAGCGGTGCGAAAGGGAAGTATTAATGGGTGCTAGCCGCCACCATGATTCTGACTGGGCATGGCCACCCACGACTTTACGCATGAACGTAAGACGAGATATATCTGAAAACGGAATTTTTGCCGGGGATAATTACACTATTATTCTAGAGACGCTAACACATCGAAACGATATTGCCGATCCTAGCATTACGCGTGCGTTTTCATTGATGATACCCCGGGATAGCACAAGCGAAGATCCCCAATTATTGGTGTGTTATCAACCATCTCTAACGGTCGGGTCAGTAAATGGCGCACCGGCAGAGGTGAGCACTATTGTTTCTGCGTATCACGAGGCCGATGTGCAGCTTGATAGGGATTTTTATCGCTGGGGAACAGGCACAGAGTATGACGCAGATATGCTATTTGATGAATTGGCTATGCTGGTAGATATATTGCCACACCATCCGGGGTATGTCTGGGAATCAGACAGTAATTCTAATGCCACTAAAGCACCAGAAGCACCCATTCCCCCCATTAGTCGCTTGCCGCAGGGTCTGATAGCGACACTATTTGAAGAATTATAAGGCAGACACTCCTCACGCGCCTGCTATCCCTTAATTATTTTTGCCTGCGACCAGATCAGGTCAAACAATTGCTTTTGTTGGGCAGCCAGTTTGTCGTTGTATATCTCGACGCCAAAGATGTCATCGGCTTCATAACTGAGTAATGAGACGCAATTGTTATAGGTGTAGGTTTCAAATTGGATGTTAAATACTTTTGGGCTAATATAGCGAGCTTGGGACAGGGGAAGATCTACACCGGGCTCGTTGGCACGGTTTGGGTTATTGGTCAGGTCGTAGGTTTTTAAATTCTTGTCGCGGTATATTTGACGCAATTTATTAGCAAAGTGATTTCCAAGGTGTTTGTCCAGCCCAGCTAGCTCATAGACGCGGAATTCACCGTCAGCTTTAGTAAGGTTATAATTCATCTGTTTTAGCCCGTCGGTACCGTGATATTCAACAACCTTGGAAGTTGTAGGGGCCTGCAGCTGGAGTGCTTTGAGCGCGTGAGTTACGGCCGGCAAGTTACCGCGCAAATTCTCGGCCTTGCGTTCCTTTTCTGTTACCAAAAAGTCTAGCGTTTCGGGCGGTTGGGCCTCGTATGACGTTCCGTAATGTCGCTCATGGATGGCAACTAACTGCTTGGCGGCTAAATCCTCAAGTAAAGGATACAGCTTGGTCCGACCGGTTTTAAGACCGCGGCTTAGGGCCAAAACTGTGCTAGGCCCATGCTGTAACAGGTATAGGTATACGTCAGCCTGCTCGGCATCAAGCCCTAAATGTTTAAGATAACGGACAACTTTTAGCTGGACAGACTTATCAACAACCATGGCATAAGCATAGCATAAAAATGTCTGTAAATCCAGACAACATTTTTACAAC
>JAICHO010000015.1 GCA_025924835.1 Candidatus Saccharimonadota bacterium
GGATGATCAGGTACGGCAGGTGGCAGATTACCCTGCGCGCGCATCCGTTCTGTTCGCTGATCCTGTTCCACCATTAATCTGCCGATCATGGCGTGAACTCCTTGGTATTCGGGTTCCCTCATTGCTTCGGCTCGATTAAATTTTGGTGCCACTTGTTTACCTCTTAACTAAAGTAAACTTTATATATTAAACCTAATATTTGCAAGCACGAACAGAATACATATTAGTAAGTTTGTTTTCTATGAGCTTGCTGCCCGCTAAAGTTCTCAGTATGATAGTTGACTTTTAGGAGTTTTATGTTAAATTTATATCAAATAGCTGTTTTAAGGAGTTAGATATGCGATTACATGAAGCGTCGGGTTCTACCCCGTCCGCAAACCAAACGAGAGGACTACGGGCATTGGCCTTGGCGGCAACCCTATTATTAGGCGCCTGCACCGCCGGTGCTAGAAACAACACCAATAACTCAGAAGCTGCTGCCGTGGCAGGCGTAGACCAATTGCTAGTGGATTGCCACCAGCACCCGGGCGCAAGGCAATCGGTGGCGAATTTTGCCGACGATGACGATCCGCGAAGAGTAGGCGAAACGCTGGTTTTGGGCACATATGATGAGGCTCAAACCTCGCCTGATGCCCGGCCAGTTGCTAATGGTGGCATCCGGATTGTTTACAAAGGAGGCCACCGATACTCTGTTGAGCCCATTGGCATCCCTGCCGCTGAATCATCCGTAACGGTGATTAGCAGCACAAACCCTGACGCGGTCGCGTCTTACGCAATAGATGGCGCAAACTTGACCGTAGAAACCGTACCAGCCTCTATGCCTGGTGCTCCACGCCAACTAGGCGTTATGGCCACCATAGCCTGTGCCAACATCGCGCGCACTTAAGCCCCCTCAACAAAAAGTCTGAGGTCTGGGTTATTACATGGCTACCCCCAAACCAAGGGGGCTATCATAGAAGTTTTAGTCGTTATTGAGATCGGTTGGATGGAGTTTGGCGTTTTTGGGAGGGGTTAGGTATTTTTCTACCACCATGTAATTAGGCGTTTCCTGTACGATACGCTCTATAGAGGCTACGCGGTGACCAGGCAAGATCAGAAACTGGCTGCTGTTTTTGTGCAGCTCCTTATATTCGCTAGGCTTTATGATGATACGCTTACGGCATTTTTCGTCCGAGCACTCACAATAAAAATGCAGGGGCAGATTAGTATGCTTGCTTAGGGTATTGCCATCGGCAGTAGCGGCTTTTGCCAGTTTTTCCAAAGCCTTGTTAATGCGTTCGTTATGCTTCCTGAACATAACTTCATTTTCAGCCAGGTGTTGTTGGGAAACCGAGGCGCTCATGTTGTAATTGTAACAAATTAGCCGTGGCAGTACCAGTAACCGTTTAAGCCGATTTGTTGCCGGGCTTTAGCACGACGTGGCGGTCAGGCCCTTCCCCCTCTGATTCGGTGGCAATATCGGCCTCATTGGCGACTTTATGGACAATACGCCGGTCAGCGGCATTCATGGGCGGCAAGTGCACCGGCTCGCCGCTATCTTGGGCTTTTTTAATCCATTCTTGGGCTTTTTCTGCTAAACGGTCGGCCCGGGCTTTTTTGTAATCTGCGACGTCAATATTGACACGGTTGTGCTCAAAACTATTGTTTTTAAGCGCGCTACCCACCAAAAACTGCAAAGCGCGCATGGTATCCCCATGTTGGCCAATCAAAAATCCATTGAGGTGTGTGCTGGGCACGTGCAGTTCTATAACCTTATTATCCTCGGTAGTCGCATACACGTCGGTGTTTAGCCCAAAAAAAGACAAAATGTCTTCCAGGTATTTCTTGGCGTATTGAATTGCTTCTTCCATAGATACATCAGCGCCCATAACGTCGCTGGCTTCATCCCCGTGATCAATAGTGTCGTCGGCTGGATCTGGCACTACTTTTTCCTCCGCTTTTTAGCCTTTGACGACGGCTTGCTGGCCGGTTTAGTTGTTTTGGTTTCTATGACTTCGCCCTCTATGACAGTAGTTTGGCCGGCCTTGTCGGCCAATTGCTCCATTTCTACCTCGTCCTTACCCAGGATACGATCCTGCTGGATGAACGCTACGATACCGCTGGTTAACCAATACAAGGACAGGGCAGAGGCCAAACTAATAGTAAAGATAACAATCATGAATGGCAGCAGGTATTTGGTGCTCTGGCCGACGGCGGCGTTTACCTCGGATTGCTCGGCATTTTTACCGCTGCCGGCATCCTTAAGAATGGTGCGCAAGCTACGACCATCTTTCGGGGTGGGTAAAAGCTGTTTGCTCTGATAAAACTGTGCCACGGCGCTACCTAACACAATAATAAGGGCCGGCACGTACAAGCGCTGCCCCGGATGTACGGCACTTTTAGTCAGATCAACTAATCCGAACAGTGTCGCGTCAAAGCTGTGGATATTAGCCGCCAAAGCCTTCAGACCGCTTAAGTTGTGCAGCCAGCTGTAAGAGTAATCAATGATAGCGTGCGGGTTAGTCACCACCCGGCGCAAACCAGAGTAAAGACCAATCAAGATGATCAGCTGAACAACCAGGGTGCCCAGCGAGCCAAAGGGGCTGATCCCGCGTTCGCGGTACAACTCCATCAGCATGACCGATTCTTGCTGCCGATTGCCCTTGGTGGCCTTCTTGATTCTTTTCAGCTCCGGCTGCAAGTCACGCATGGCTTTGGCTTGATGCAGTTGCTTTTTAACCAGCGGCCACATAAGCAAGCGGATAATAATGGTAAATAAGATGATGCTGAGACCAAAATTATGGCCTGGCAGTATCCCGTAAATCAGGACCAGCAGGTTAAAGATTGGTTTAACAATGACGACCTCAAAGATCGAGGCTACAAACATGGACTCCTCACTTTCGTTTATATCTTACCATGAGAAGTGGAAGATTGGGCAGGCTTGGCAGCCAAAATACCAGCTTGGCGTAACTGAGCTCGGACCAGGCGGTTAAGCTCGTCGGGGGGCAATGTGGCCAGTTGCTCGTGAAAAACCGTGATAACTATATCGTACGGCTGGGTAAGCTCCGGCTCGTGCTGCCGCACCGATTCGTATAAACGGCGACGGATTCTGTTGCGCACTACGGCCGATTTGCTAATTTTTTTGCTCACCACAACTGCCAGCCGATAGGTTTGGCGGCGTCCGTTTACAACAAACTTTACAGTAGTTAAAGGTCCGCGAACGGTCTGACCGTGCTGATAAACAAAGCGCAGCGAGCCATGCCCATGAAAACGATGTACGCGGCTTATCATATGTATAGAGTAGCAGAAGAGTGGTGGCGCTTTTTAGGCGGACAGCTTGGCGCGGCCCTTAAGACGGCGACGCTTTAATACCGCACGACCGGCTTTAGTAGCCATGCGCTTCATAAAACCATGTTCGCGGGCGCGATGGCGTTTCTTTGGTTGAAAAGTTCGTTTAGGCATAGTGATCCTTATTCTACGTTGTTCAAGTCACTACAGCAAGCAGCTACAAAAGCTACGTGTTTTTGACAATGTTTACCCACGAATTCTAGCAAGTTTTCCACTATTCTCCAAGTGTTTTCCACAGATTAACTGATAGGCTAATGCGGTGTGCATAAGCACTGCCCTGTTTTGGCCTTTTTTGATTAGGATGCAGAAAATTATCTGTAAACTTGTGGAAAACCCTGGCCCATATGCGCTATAGTAACAGGTAAATAAAACAGGAATAGGGATGCACGAAGATCTGTGGCAAGCGGTACTGGGTGAGATAGAACTGACCGTCTCTAGGGGAAGTTTTGTTACGTGGTTTAAAAATACCCACCTGGTGCGTCACAAAGATAATGTTCTGGTCATCGGCGTCCCTAATGTTTTTATTAAACAGCAGCTGGAGCGCAAATATAACGACCTGATCGTGGAGCTACTCGCCAAAAACGGCATGCACCCCGAACGTGTTGAATACAAGATCCATGCGGGCTTGGTCCAGGCCAAGAAAACGGATGACGAACCAATGATACTGGGGCGGCAACAAACCGACCAGTCAGCGAGGCCGGCCGTAAACCAGCCAAACACGACTGTCTTAACCCATAGTTATCGCCAAGGCTTGAATGAACGCTACACCTTTGACACGTTTGTCGTTGGGTCCGGTAACGAGCTGGCGTACGCGGCGTGCGGAGCGATCGCGCAGAATCCCGGCACTAAATATAATCCATTGTTTCTCTATGGTGGCGTTGGCATTGGTAAAACCCACCTTATCCAGGCAGTGGGGAACGCGGTACTGGCCAATAATCCTTCGGCGCGGATTGTATACGCCTCCACCGAACAATTCGTGCAGGAGTTTGTAGACGCATTGCGATTTAAGAAAACAACCGATTTTGCCAAGCACTACCGTAGCGCCGACGTGTTAATCGTTGACGACATGCAGTTTATTGCCGGCAAAGAAAAAATGCAGGAGGAGTTTTTCCATACCTTCAATGCCCTGCACCAAGCCAATAAGCAGATCATTATAAGCAGCGACAAACCACCTAGTGAGATCCCGACCCTAGAGGAACGTTTGCGCAGCCGGTTTGCTTGGGGTATGCAAATTGACATGCAGAACCCGGACTTTGAGACGCGTTGTGCCATCATTCAGACCAAAGCCCATATGCATGACGCCGTTTTACCAACACCGGTCGTAGAGTACTTGGCTAATTTGGTGCAGTCCAACATCCGTGAACTTGAAGGCGCCCTAAACCAGCTACTAGCCTTTTGCGAAATGCGCGGCCTGGCACCCGATCTTCAAATTGCTACTAACCTGCTGGGGGGCACCAGAAGCCGTCCTAAACATATTAGCGCCAAACAAATCATTGAACGTACCGCCAAATATTTCCAGGTGCCAATGGAGGATATTTTAGGTCCCAAACGCGATAAAGACATCGTCGTACCTCGTCAGATCGCAATGTATATACTCAGAAGCGAACTGCATCTTAGTTTTCCTAAAATTGCCCGTGAGCTTGGCAGAAAAGACCACACCACCGCTATCCATTCAGTTGAAAAGATTGAAAAAGAGTCTAGCTTTGATAGTACTATTAAGGCCGCAATTACCGAGATCAAGGAGCGTTTGTATGCGTAAAAGCGGTGCAGATCAGGGTAGTATTACGGCGCAAAAGCTGTTTATAAACCCTGCCACTTCCCCACAAGTAGTTTTTGCGACAGGCACACTGGGCATAAACACACTAGTTAAGCACAATTTGTCCCAATCAGTCACACAGTTTTGTACGCAGTTTTTTATTGTTTTTAACAGATTATCCGTCCAACTTATAACCACTATACACAGGCCTAATAATGACAATAACAAAGGAGAGTAACTAATTATATGAAACTACAAGTCACCCAGGAAAATCTCCACAAGGCCCTAAGTAGTGTTGGACGAGTTGCTAATAGTCGCGGAACCTTGCCTATTCTATCCAATGTTTTACTTAAAACGATTGGTAATCGGCTTAGTATTGCTGCTACCAATCTAGATATCGCGATTACCCACTTTATCGGCTCAAAAGTAGCTGATGAGGGCGCTATTACCGTTCCCGCGCGTTTAATGAACGATTTTGTAGCCAGTTTGCCCAGCGGCACTATTACACTGGAACTAGATGACACCAAACTAAAAATCAGTACCGACCAATACCAATCTGTCATTAATGGTACGAATGCCGAGGAATACCCGGTTATGCCAGCCATCAGCGAAGGTACCCAATGGACCATTCCCTCCAATGTTTTGCGTGGCGGTTTACAACAGGTATTGATGGCTGCCTCATCCGATGAAAGCCGACCGGTTCTGACGGGCGCGTATTTACATACCCATAATAAAAAACTTTACATGGTCGCGACTGACAGTTACCGTTTAGCAGAAAAAGTCCTCATGCCTACCCCGACCGACATTGACTTGCTTATTCCAGCCAGTGCTTTGCAGGACTTGTTACGCATCGTAGCTGATACCGAAGACGAAGTATCGGTCACGCATGATGAGCAGCAGATTTTATTCCGGGTAGGTGATGTGGAGTTGGTAGCCCGGCTCATTGAAGGCACTTACCCGGACTACCGCAAACTAATACCCAAAGACTTTGCCCAAAGTGGTGTCGTTCAAAAAGCCGAATTTATAAACATTACCAAGGTATCTTCCTTGTTCGCCCGAGAAAGTGCCGGCAGCGTTACCCTGCACCTTGATCCGGAAAAACAAGCTATCAGTATCCGATCAGTAGCATCACAACTAGGTGAAAACACGGCCCACGCCAGTGGCAAAATAACCGGCGAGGGCGTTATCACACTCAATTCACGATACATTTTGGATGCCTTACACGCCATGGTCGGCGAAGAGGTTCGGATTGCTTTTAACGGCAAACTGGAGCCGTGCGTTTTGAATAGCCCTAAGCAAGGCGATTATCTGCATGTGATTATGCCCCTCAAAAGTTAAGCCAGTACAATAGAAGTATGATTTCAGATCTGCGGTTGCAGCATTTTCGTTCGTACATCGATAGTACTTATGAATTTGGGCCCGGAGTTAATATTATTGTCGGCCCGAATGCCAGCGGCAAAACCAATTTACTGGAATCAATCTTAGTGCTCTGCCGCGGTGGGTCATACCGGGCGCATGACCCGGAATTGATAGAACATAACCAGAATTGGGCGCGCTTGGATGGTACGTCAGAGGGCCAAAAACGCAGTGTCAAGCTAATCAAAAACGGTGCGGCAATCACCAAAGAGTTTGTGATGGGCGGCACCACTCTTAAGCGTTTGCCTTTGTCCCGCGCTCTGCCGGCGGTGGTCTTTGAGCCGAACCATCTGCAATTGCTCACAGAGTCTCCGGAGCTACGGCGTGGATTTTTGGACGATATTATTGAACAAACAATACCGGCTTTTGCCGAACTGCGCAGACGCTACAAGCGTACTTTATCGCAGCGCAACAGGCTGCTCAAGCAAATGGGCGCCGACGACCAGTTGTTTGTATGGAGCTTACGTCTGAGCGAGCTCGGCGGCCAAATTGCCGAACACCGCCTGCGGTATGTGCATGACCACAGCCCCATGCTCGCTGATCTTTATTCTAAACTAGTCGGCCAAAAGGTGGCCACCGACCTGCAGTACCAAACAACACTATCAGAGCATGGTTATGGCAGCGCTATGCTTAAAGCACTGGAGCAGCGCCGGGATACCGACCGCGAGCGTGGCTATACGACTGTTGGCCCCCACCGTGACGACTTAGTGCCGTTTTTAAACGGCTATCCCCTGGCTGCCGCGGCTTCCCGCGGTGAAACACGCACCATGTTGCTGGCGCTTAAGCTTTTGGAAGTTCAAAGCATAGAGCAAGCCCGTGGGTCCAAGCCCGTATTATTACTAGACGACGTTTTCAGCGAGCTTGACGGTGCCCGTCGCCAAAGCCTCACCCGTTATTTGCAAGATCATCAAAGCTTTATAACGACCACGGACGCCGATATAGTCGTTCAACACTTCTTAGATAAGTGCCAGGTCATACCCACCTCTTAAGTAATGGCTATTGCTTTGGACGCGCTTCTGGCGGCGTGCCATCGCCTCCATAGTCGTCACTGCTATATCGGTCAACGATTTTGGAGTCGTAGATCAAGCTGCCGGTTTGAGGATCAGACAGATAGAGTCGCACGGCAGTGATATCAGAATATTCCACCTTGGCTTTATAGGCTTGTTTTCGGTCCAGGGTAACATCAAAGGTTACCGTGTCTTTACTATTTGGGTCACTCGGGTTATGAAGCGTTGAGTGGATGCTATCTACGGTCAGGCTCACCTCTTTAGGGCTTTGGTTACTGGATTTGCCGTATTGTTCAAAGGCGTATTTAAGCGCCTCCAGTTGGTATTTAGACACACCGATATCTAGCAGTTTGCTAAAGCCCAAATAGACAGGATGGTCGGCCGTACCGCCAAAGTTTTCGGGGGCCTTGCCAGCCGGGTTCGAGACGGTTTCACCTGAATTTTTATCATAGTATTCACCCGTGCTGCTCGTTTTTCCTGACAGGTTACCTTTTTTAACCGCTAGGTAAACAAAAGGTGCGATTAGCAAAACAGTCACCACGGCTATGAGAAGATACGTCCGGCCATTTTCCCTAAAGTTTAATGCCATTATTGCCTCTCCTTACTTTGTAATTGCATAAACGCTCCCGTCGGCCATGTTACTGACTAATTGCTGAGGGTCCCACTCTTGATCACTTGTATCGCTGTGGCCGGAATCACCTACTTTAAATTTACCATCAGCCGTGACGGCCCGTATAACTATAAAATGGCCACCGGTAGTAAACGGCTTGGCGCCTTGCCCGGCGGTTATGACCAAACCGCCAGCCTGCAGGGTGGCGGCTATTTTGCTGACATCCGCACCAATTTGCTGAGATTTTAAGCCCCAATGCTCTGCCAGGACTGGGCCAATTGTCCATTTGCTGCCCACACCCGATTCGTACAGGTTTTGGCTCGTGGCATAGTCAGCAGCATCAGGCGGTGTTACGCTTTGACCTGTCAGAGCGGTTATGATCATAGCCATGGCCGCCGGCCCGCAACCGCTCGTACCGATAGTGTTGGGTTCGGTTGTACCGTCGCACCCTTTGGTAGTGCCACCGCTACCGTATGGCTTGTCTTTCCAAGTCGGATCACATTGGTTATAGACCAAGAAGCCATCAATATACTTGCTGTCTTGGCCTGGGCCGCTTATGCCGGCACATGATCCCAGCGGCGCGCTGCTGGCCGAAACGGTTGTTGCGCCAGCGTTTCCTCCGTAAAGCCGTAGTACTTTTTGGGCATTAGTTATGCGCTGCGGGATATTGGCCTCTTCCTTGCCGGCGCGTTCAAAATGCGTTTCCCAATCTGTGACCATTGCGTCTATACTGGTGTCGCTTTTGATAGCCTGCAGCGCGCCGTCATCTTTCTCGGCTCCTTCGGTTACCTCATACCATAAATAATTAAGCTGAATTACCATATCATCAGCTCTGCCTCCATGAGAGGCGGCATAACTATCTAGCGCGGTACGCCGCCCCCCAAGCCACTGCGCAATGCCGTAAGCTCCGGAGCTTGAGTTTACGGCCGTAGGGTTAACGCCGGACTCCTGTATGAGGTTTCCCACAATTGCCGCCGACTGTTCCGGGGTTAGGCTACGGGGTGCCCCAATAAAAAAGTTGAAGGCTTGTTGTTCATGATCATTCCCGATAAGGTTAGTGTCCAACGCCACTGTGCAAGTGCATGGCGAATCCGCCGGATCTTTAATAGGACCGTTTACGCAATCGCGGTCGGTGTTAAAATACAGCAAACCGGACTGCATGACTCGCTGTTGCTCCTGGGAAAAAACTTCTTGCGCCCGAGCTACGCCGCCTTGTACTAAGAGGCAGATGATGGTGAGCAGTAAGAATAGTTTTTTCATACGTGTTTAATTGCCTGTCGTTGACCAATGCCATGGTTCGCTGGGTAGGTTTTTAAGTCCGTAATTGGCGGCATTGGCGCTGAGCCATCCATAACAGGCGGTGCCATGGTCGCCGCAGTTATTAAAATCTATAGCCAAGCCTTGTTCGTGCATTGATGTCCCCGGAATGGCTGTCGGCGGGTTGCATTCCCCGGAGGGCTTTTCGTAGATGTCATAGCTGGTAGAGCCACAGTTAGTGGTGCGAAGGCTTACCTGACTATCCGTAGTACGGAAACTGCTTCCTGACAGTTGCAAACCGGCAGCCTTAGCGTCTGCAATCAAACTCATGACGTTACCCACAATGGCTACGTTCATACCACCAGGGATTTCGGGAATGCCGCACAGACGAATATTGTATTTTTGTACGCTTGGTGGCAGATTATCACCGGTAGGAACCTGTTTGACGCCTAAATCGCTAGAACCCGAGGGGCAGCTTTGCCCGGACGTGTCCACGCCGCGGAAACCATCACCTGGCACGCCGACATTAGTGCCGTTTCCGGTCGTGCTGGTTTGCCCAAAACCGCTTTGCTGACACGCTTCTGTATCCGCATAGTCATAACAGACGGATCCCTGGCCGGTTGTCATATCCAGTATATAGAACCTGACTCTCGTCCAATCCATATCCTGATCGGCGCAGCCATAACCGTCATAATCTTTACTGGTGGGGTCTATCTTGGCTTTCATGTCCTTGCTGACGCTACCGTCAGTCCCAAGTTTGACGCCAAAGCACTTCTGGGCACGAGTTATAAATGTCTGTCCCTTTGAGCCCGTCAGGATCGCTGTGGCCTGAGTGCCGTTATCATAAGGATCGTCAAGCGCGTCAGAGTTAAGATCTTCCAGGCTAAAACCTACATCCGGAGAGCCATAATTAAAATTGGTCAATGCGCTTACCTTTGGCATAAAAGGAGTTTTAAAAACTGACAACACCTTAAGTGGGCTGGTTAAAGTTGCCACCAGCGAGGCAATATTGGCGGTTGGGCTGGGGGAAGTACTGTCGATGGCTTTGGATACTAATGAGTCAGGGGAGTACGGATCAAACATACGCTGGGCAAACGACCGCTGTTTCAACTCCTGTTGCAAGGACTGATTACGAAAATCCCTCAGTTCAGCCGTTTGTTTGTCGCTGAGCTTGACGCCCCCCATGGAGGCAGCCGCATCGTCACTGGCAAATTTGGCACCATAATTGATGTAACTCCCATAGGTTGAACCAAATACCATAGTCGGGATTGGGCCGCCGGCCATCCATTTGATAACTCCCGAAATAGCCTGCTTAAACTGCGGCGAAGATGTAATTGCCGTTGTAACAATAGTAGCGATCGGCGTGGTGAGCGAGACGGCAAAACTAAAGGCCTTTCCCACGGTGCTTTCGGTTGCTTTGCAGATTGTGCCAAGCGCCGGGATGCTATTTAGGATGGCAGAAAACATGCCGCCACTTTGAATTTTAGCGGGGTTAGCCTCGTCAGGAATATCGGGTCCGGTTTGCTCCTCACCCAGCTCCGCCTGGATGCTGCGGGCTGATGCCCACGAGCCATTCTCGTCGCTGTAGAGCTGCTTGGCAAAGAAGCCTAACTGTTCGTTGCTCATATCTACTGAGGAACCGGTTTGATTGCCGACAGCCATAGCCTGCATACCCATCCTGATTATAGGCAGAATAACCATGTCGTGTTTAACGGAGGCGGCCGCATCTGAGATACCTTTAAGCGCACAGCTTAGGCCAATAACTGCCGTCGCTCCCATAACCACCTTGCCCCCGGTGGATTCGGTTAGCTGCTTGATGACCCCGGTGGCTTTTTCGGGGTCTAGGTTACCGGTTTCATCCAGGCTCTTCGTGGCGTCAGAAGCCGCCTGATTGGTCGAATCAGCTGCCGATGCATTCTCGCCGCTTTTGGCCGGGTCGGGCTTATTATTATCGTCCGTCGCCGGCTCGCCGGTTGCCGATAGGGGTTCGTCGTTACCATTCCTTATTCTCTCCTTCTGTTCACGCAACCAGGCCGAAAACTTTTCGTCCAAAGTGCCCACAATGTACGCGTCGGCGGCTTTTATCGGATGCCAGGTTATGCCGTCGCGCTTGCCCATCACGCGGGTGGCCACCGCGGCGCTTATTTTGTTTAGACCGGACTCCTCGGACATTAACGAATTGAGGTTTTTATTTTTAAAATAAGCAAATATACCGCTTTCGGCCGGTATCGTGAACGTACCGTCACCGTTGGGGACAATGTCAACGTTATAACTTTCTTTGAACTTGGCCATAAAATCTTCTTCGCCTAAGCGCTTGAATTCATTGCCATTCTGGGCGTTTTCGCTAAACTTAACCGGATCCAGCTGCATACCTTCGTACTTTGCCGTTAGTCCATCTGAGAATTTTTTTTCTAAGCCGATATTTTCATATCTTGCATCAATGCTCTTAGCAATTTTGTTGCCTAAAACTCCCAGCCTGGTGTTTTCTACCGTCCCGGCCTTTTGGTTCTTGACATGCTTATACAGCTTGAGCATACGTCCGTTACCGGTATCTTCTACGGACTGGAAGTGAAATCGCTGCAACAGTTGGGCAATATGGATAAATTGCAATGGTCCCGAGGTAATTGTAGCCATGCCCAGGGAACCGCCTAATAGCAAACCAATAATAAGACCGCCCAACGTTTTGCGCTTGGTTACAAACCTTCTAAAGCCCTTTGGTTTGTCCGGATCGTTTTCGTTAAACGGAATTTCATCATTGGCACTGTCTCTTAGGCCGGCCTCTATTTGGTCCAGCGCGGCTAGCTCGCCTGGCGCTATACCACCATCGATTTTTTCTTGCTGGCCTGACGCCTCTTCTCTTTCTTTTAAATCCGACTCACTCACGGACAGACGCTACCTTTGCTTTACAAACTATTATAACCCAGGTGTTAGACGATTCTGCAAATCGATAGTTCCCTGCGGTTGGTTGAATTCCCCCTGCTGAATTTGTTCGGGGTTGGTGGTAATCAGCCCTGCCTCAGTGGGGCTGGCCGTTATCTGAATGTGTACGTGGTTTTGGCCGGCAAAGAACAAACCCTGCCCGACCGGGAACTGGCTAAGCCGCTTCTTTTCTTCGCTGGTCAGCTTAAACGTATCCGATAAAACATCAACCGCCGAAGACGATTGCTTCAGCAAAATCTGCATGCTGGCGTTAGCCACAATCGCCCGCCCCATGCGCGAGCCCATAAAGTCCTCGACGTCTTGCGTAATGGTGGTAATGCCCAGGTTGTATTTGCGGGCGCGCTTTGCCAGGCTGAACATAAAGCTGGCCGAATCTTCATATTTCATAAGTTGCCAAGCTTCATCTACGATCAGCATCCGCCTTTTTTGGTCCGATTTAGTTTTGTTCCAGATAAAGTTCAACACGATATACATGGCCACGGGGCGGAGTTCGTCCTCCAAATCCCGGATGTTAAACACCACCATGGGATTATTGATGTCTATATTGCTTTGTTGGCTAAATATGCCGGCAAACGTACCCGTCGTGTATTTACGCAGTCTCTGAGCCAGCTGCGGCCCGGTACCGCCCATATGTAATAGCGTGTCGTACAGATCGCTGATGGTTGGTGGCTGCGAATTGTGCGTTAGCGGATCATTGGTAATGCCCGCCTTGGCATATGTTTCAATTAATGCCGCGTCCAAGTCCGCCTCTTCCGATGGCGCCAACGCCGGTGTAGTAACCGAGTTTCCGCCTTGCATTTGGGTCTGTGCCCCGCCCATCATAAGTCTCAGCAATCCATGCAATGTGATCAGATTGCTCCTCAGCGCGTTATCGGCTTCCTCTGTGTCTACGACCTTTGGCAGCTCAAACGGGTTGATGCGGGTAGCGGAGCTTAGGCTCAAGCGCACATACGCGCCGCCCACGGCCTCGGCCATGCGCTGGTATTCGTTTTCCGGGTCAATAATAAAGATTTCAGTGCCATACATCATGCTGCGTAAGGCTTCAAGCTTGACGGTGAAACTCTTACCAGCGCCAGACTTGGCAAATACCACGGAGTTGCCATTTTCTAAGGAAAAACGGTCAAAAATCACCAGCCCGGAATTGTGCATATTGATGCCGTACAATATGCCGTTATCCTGGGTTAAATCGGCACTGGTAAACGGAAAGCTGGTGCTTAAGGCCCCAGTGCTAAAGTTGCGCCTAATTTGCAGCTGGTCGCTAAACTGCGGGACCGTACTGTTAAGACCCTGCTCCTGCTGGCTGGTTGCCGGTTTGGAGTAAACCAGTTGCTGGCCTAGTACCGACTCTACTTTGTGCGAGACAAACTCAAGCTCGTCCATTGATGAGGCATAAATGGTAAAGTACAGCCCGAGCCGGAAAAACCGTTCCTCACCTACCTGTAATTTATCGCGCATTTCCTCGGCGTCACTTATGGCTGCTTGTTTACCAGGGTCGCGGACCCGGCCTTTTTCGGCGTCAATCTGCAGCCCGGCCTCTAGTTGCGACACTTTTTTGCGTAGGTTTTCTAGCACTACCTGGCTTTCTACCGGGTAAATAAACATAGACAAATCAATGACCTCGTCCATGTTTACCATAGGCGATAACCAGCCGGTGAATACCTGCCGCGGAAAGCCATATATGTAATATGTTCTAGCCAGGCGGGTGCCGAGCTGGAAATGCGAGGGATTGAACTCAATTGAGCTGGGTGCGATAAAATCACGTAGCGCCGTCACGCCTTTTTGAAAAGCTTGTTGCACTTCTTGTTGCTCGCGCATACTTTGTGCCTGTGCCATAGCTACGGCATCCAACTTCGGCTTAGCCATTACGTGCAATCCCCTAAAGCGCCATAGTTCATTGGATCTCCCTGTCTAGCCCCGGTTGCGGAGCCATGCCCTGACCTTTTTCTATAACCGGCGCCGCTAGATCATTAAAGTTTTTGAGCTGTTGACGGGTCGCCGTATCGGGGTTATAGGTATCGTAATACAGCTCAATCAGCTCCTGGGTATCGAGTGGCAAGCCCTGGATACTACTTTGTTGCAAACCGGCCAGTACGGCTTGCACCCGGTTGCGCAGCTCATCCTTGGCCTTATTTAGCTCGGCTTCGTTAATGGTGACATGCTGTTCTTTGTTATTAAACAGGGCCGACAAACCAGAAAAAAAGTTTTTACTCTGGGTCAGAGCCTTGGTCAGGTCAGCTACCGGGAAGTATGGGATTACCACGTAGAATTTTTTATCCATGATATTAGTCTGCTGCGACAGTCCGGCAATAAAATCTATGTAGTCTTCCATAAGCAGCGCTAGCAGCATGTTGTCTTGTTCGGAACGGATTTTGTCCAGCCGTTCAATGTATGGTCGCAAATCCACTTTTTGCGACCGGATAAAAATCTGCACCGGGAAATATAGCGAATTCAAAAACCCCTGATAACTGTATTCCACGGCTTCGCGCTCCTGCGGACTCATCAGGTCAAAGTTAATTGACTTAACCATCACCACCGACCGGAAACTGCCGTCATTCATAATAACTATGCCGTCGCGAACTTCGGCAATTTGCAGTGTGTTTTGGGTGCTGTTGGGGTTAGTTTTAACCGGAGTTATATTCGGCTGGGGTGCGCCTGCTCCGGCTTGTGGCGCATAAACACCGTAACCTCCCGGTCCAGGATTAGAGCTAAACTGCCCGGGTTGCCCCGGCCCCGCGTTACCCGTTAGTGGTAGATTATTTGGATCCATATATGTTTTCCCACCTAAAAACAATCAAAGTAGCAGATTTAGCGAAGTGAAATAATAACTTCATCGTCTAGCGGTTTGGGACTTGCCTTTTTGGCCTCCCTGGCTAGGGTCGCTACGTTTAAATCATCGTTGTTGGCAAGTCTCAGTATAGCAGGATTAGCGGCCTCGCTGCTAGTATCGGTTTCCCTGTTAGCGGTTGGTTGCGGCTTGGCGGGAGCAGTTTGGCCGTCGGTAATCCTGGTCTGGCTGGTGTCAGAACTGCCCTGGTCAGACAACGGGTGCAGTGTTTTCATGTGTCCGTACGTTTGACTGGCTGTGTTCTTTTCGTGATGCACCCGTTCCAATAATTCTTTTTCTGCGTCACTGGTTGCTGCTCCTCCGGATGGGGCGGGTAGTGCCTGATTATCATCCATGCCCGGGAACACAACCGGGCTGGAGGCAAACGTCGCGTAACCTGCCGGCGCGGCCGGTGGTTGAGCGGACTGATTCATAAACCAATAATCGGCCGGTGGTTGAGCGGGTTGCCCAGCCCCAGGACCACTGTCGTTTTGAATAGTGGCGACTAGTGCTTGCCGATGGGCTTGCTCTGACTGGCTGATCATGCTGTCCAAGTGCTGTGCGGTAGGGTTGCTGCGTTCGTCCATAATGTCATCAGTGGCATAGACTTCATAATTCGGCACTTCCTGGGGCAATGTGTCTGGGCTTACCAAACGGTCAGAATCGGTATCACTCCCGCCCAGATATGACGGTTGGCTAAACAAATTAACACTGACGTTCTTGATGGCCCAGCCTCGACTGTCCAGGGTAGACGCCAAAGCCTGCAGACGGCTCTTGACCTCATATTGGTTTAGGCCATCGGTGTAGTGTTTTTCTACAACCTTTGGAGCGGTCACCGTAACTAGTTCTTGGACACCATCCTGATTCCAAATACGCTTGCGGGGTATCAAGAAAAACCGGATTTTGGCTAGCATCCAGACCTCTGAGGGTTGGTCATGGCCAAACGGCGCCGCCAGCATACCAAAAAATATCATTGGGGGCAGAAATGGCAGCACCAGCAGCGGGCTGACGGGTATGAGCTTAAAGGCGATAAAACCCATGGCAGCTACTATGGCCGCATAAATAAACTGACGCAGCGTTAATGGGCCTAGCAGCTTGTCCTCTGCCTCTATATCCTGGATAACCTTGTACGTCGCCACGCAAGTATTATACCAATAGCGACACTATCTACATACAGTCTGATGCGGTATCAAGCCAGGGTGGGTTAGTTTAGGCGATGGCCTTGCGATTGGGGGGAGGCCCGTCTTTGTGATGCTCCTTGTTGAGCACGCCTGGCTGCTTTTTGATCGGATTTCTTTATACGGCCAGCAATCTTTTCGGCTGCTGCAATGCGCTTATCCAACACTTTTTTAGTAGCGCCAAAACCGCGGCCCTCTGCGGCGTCATGTAATACATGGCCAGCGTGGTCTAAGTGGTGTTGGGCGTCTTGCATTGTATGGGCGGCATTCTTTTCTAACTTAACTTCACTGTTTGTGTACCTTCTATGTGGCTCGTCATCGGAATGCCGTATATTTGCTACTCGCTCGTACTGATCCCGGGAGCCGAAATCGCTTGGTCGCATGGGTTCAGTTCGATTGGTGCCAATCCTACTCAATAAGTCATATAGCCTTTGGCGTCTACTTGGCGGCTTAGCCTGTACTCCAAGGTCACTAACGCGAATGCGTCGGCCAGTACGATCACGAACTGGCTGGTCGAAAGCATCACGCAACTGCGACCACTGTGTACCGCCGGGGTTATCCCAACGCCCTACTAGGTATCTAGGTGATTCCTGACGTCCTTTTTCTTCGCGCAGTTCATCCCGCACAGCAATAATATCCCGCACTGCTCTCTCTTGGCGCGGGGTCCTTTGTCTTTCGTCTGCCGGTATGGCGGTGCCTTCCATAATTTTTGCTGCGATGCCTCTTTGGACACCAACGTCTTCGGCTAGTCCCAACGCCTCACTGGCTGTTTTGCCTAATCGCCGTGCCCGCCTTCGGCGTACAAAATTATGCACCAAGCCGCCCGTAGCTACCGAGGCTTCTGGGACGTTCGGAAGACGTTCCCTAATTAAGTCTTGAACTGCGGGCTTTGGAGGCTCTTTGTCTTCATCTGTAATTACACGAGCTGCCCCAGAAATAACTTTGCCGTCAACAACTAAAGAGGGTATGCCTTTAGAATACGCTCGTTTATACGGCCCACGACCCCTGTGGTCAATAGAGGTCTGGGGCGGTAGGGGTTGTCTGTAAATTGTACTGGGGTCATCTGGGTTGTCCCGATCCCACGGTTTATGGCGCATGGGGTTAGGGTCATTCCAGGCAATTACCGGGGTTCCCTCAGGGAGATTATCAAACTTATCAGGATCATGTGGGTCGTAGTATGTTATTACGGTTCCGTTAGGGATAGGACTGCGGCCGCGGCCTTTTTCTAGCTGGGCTTCTGCGCTGCTTTCCCGTTCATAAGCTTCCTGGAGCTGCTGAGCGACACGTGGCTTGTTAGCCTCAACCGTGCCTTGCTTGAGCATTTCTGCTTCGCCCGCAACACGAGTGGCTTCAACCGTCAGTGGATCAGCAGTCGGAATTACTAGTTCGGCGCCTTGCGGTGATGGAGATATTTCATGAGGCGATGACATACTTAAACATTAGCATAAGCGGGCTAAAATGTCAATGTAGTTGTAAAATATAGAGTGTAATTTTTTCAGTACCCAGTAATCGTAGGCGGTGTTGGAACCCCTCCTGCTCCCGGCACCCCAGGGGTCCCGGGAGTACCTGTGGGAGGAATGCCGGCTGTTTGGGCTGCTGACGCGGCCATCTGGGCCTGAGCGGCTGCCAAAGCGCTCTTTCCGTACTTGGTGCGCATTTCCTGGAAAACAGGGTGATCCATGAGTTGATCCATAGCTTCACTGAGCTTAATCTTGGTCCTGCTGCTGACGGCGTGTACTTTAGCCTCTTTCCTAGGCTCTCTTGAAATCTCATTCCCCTTATCGTCTGTTTTGATATCATATACTACCTTGCCGTCGGGGCCTATAACATCTTCTACACGTGTTTCATAGGTAGTAATAACTGGATCCAGCAGCTTCCTCAACTCGGGGTTAATATTTGCCACTTCGATCTCGTGGGTAAGCGTGCTGCGCCTAAGCTCGCGGGCGTTTTGTGGTGCGATGGAGTTTGCGGCGTCTTGGCGGCCCTGTACTGTAGCTAGCTCGACAATCGCTTCCTCAACCGCGTTTGGACCCGTAGCTGTCATGGCAGCCTCTGCATTCTCAGCAATAATGGGTGCCAGCTGCTCAACGCCCTTAACTTTACCGGCAATGGCTGCCCCGGCATTCGACCGTAGTACGTCCTGCATAATATCCTTGTGAGCGGCTTGGAAATCGTACTTGACCTTAATTTTTTTCTTAATCCTTTCGCCTTTTGCATTGAGCTTATAGGAACCGTCCGTCTCTAGTTCGTATATCGGTCTGCCGGTAGCAGGATCTATGACCTCACGCTCGATCTCTTTAAAATCGCCCGTAGCCGTGTCGTATGACGATGCAAGATCATCTAATACCCGCATATTCCATGCATAGCCACCACCACCTATATCTCCTCGCCCGGACTGCACCAGCATGGGGCGCATTTCGGCCAGCATCCGTCCCCTCATTGAAGCATTGTTGCCGGTAGCCTTAAGCAAAGCCATATTCATATCATCGTCGCCGGTGTAGTTGCCATCCTCGTCTGTCCTATAGTTGAAGCCAGTCCCGGTGCCGGCGTTGGACAAAACAGACATTAGTTGAGCCTTCTCATGCCCCACTTTGTGATTGAACGCCCAGACTTCTTCCACCGCACGATCAAGATCGCCTTTTTTGTCATCTTCATTAAACCTGCTTGGAGCGCGATCAATCAGGGCTTTGCGTATAGACGCTCTATCGTTGCCATGGTAGGCTGCCCAAAGCTTATCGTCGTCTTTACGCAATGGCTGGAATTCCGAAAGCTTTTCGGTTAACTCTTTGATTTCTTCATATTCACGTCTTTCGCGTGCGGCTTCTATGCGATTAGATCTTTCCCTTCTATTCATGCTCAAGCCAGCCGAACCCACCAGGGTAGCTGTTTGAACTTTCTTGTTCCATCGTGCGTTAAGAGATTTTGCGTCTTCACCCTCTCTGTGGCGCAGCAGATCGCCAGATTTGGCGCGGTGGCCTAAATTGCTCCACTGTTTTTGACGGCTTTTTTTCATGCGATCAAATACGCCACGGCTGCGGTCATTGACCATACCGGTTAGGGTAGCAAAGGCGCCACCGGCAAACTTAAAGGTCAAGGGTATTAGAGCGTAAGGTACTATATAAGCTGTAATTTTTAGTAACGGGTTAAGTAGTCCACCCTGGACACCACCTGCTGGCGTGTTTCCTATTAGGTAGGCAAAAATTCTCCCCACAGCTATAAGCCCCGTTATAAGCGGGAACATCATGAGCAGCTTACTGAATGTGCCCCACCATAGTTTCCAAACTTTGTCGTTACCGGGGAAAATCCAGGCCAGTATAGCTATGGGTGCCGCCAACAGCAGGGCTATGATGAACATTTGGCGAATAACTAATACTAAAAACGCCAAAAAGATAACTATTACCGCCCCTAGGAAATACAAAGCTAAAATACCCACTATGCCCTCAACGTTTGCCAGCGCGAATATACCCAAACCAAGCGCTGCCCCGCCGCCAATAAGCTGTCCGCCTGTTCCTCCGACGCTAGGGTTAAAAAGGCTGCCTAGTGTTATTTGGCCGTTTAACTTAAATGGACTTGTGAGCAGTCCAATGACGCCGCTACCTAAGACATTGAAAAACCCGATAAGGAAGCCGCATATGTACCAAGAGAGCGTTATAAACAAAATAGCGGCCACCATACGCGGTATGGCCTTTTTGACCGTGTAAGCACTAAACATCTCTGATCCCAGGGCGGTAGCGATCACCATGACCAACATGATTGGTATCAGTACGATAAACGCTATGTTGCGAATTTGGCTCCAAGCTTGATATAGTTTGGGATTCGTGTAAGAATCCTGGTTTACCTCAAGAAGAGCCTGGATCTGGGTATCTAGCCAGTTAAAGATTCCGTCCAATAATTTAATAACCGGGCATAATATCCATGCCAGTGCGCCCTTGGACTCACAGCTATTATCCTTGGCCCCAGGTCCGGTAGATGACCCTGGTGCCACTGACGTACCCGGTACGGCGGCTTTAGCGCTATCGGCTGTGACCCCTACCCCTTTTGATTCATGACAATCTGTGCCATTTATGCTGGTATCTCCTGCCGAAGTTATAGACCGCACAAACGCCCAGCCGCTGCCGCCGTTAGGCGCGTATTTATCCCTTAAGGAAATGCTGGCATTATCACCGGCCCCCGTGTTAGACCTAACGGTCAGGGTGGGATGTGCTTGGTCGCTGCCAACGGTTATAAAATCTTTACAGGCGCTGCCGTCCGTAACCGAAATAAAACTGCCGCTGGCGTCCTTGGAGAATTTCTTTTTGCCGTCAGCACTTACGATGTTGTTATCATCTTGCCAGATAAACGCCGTGTTATACCCGGGCGGATTGGCATTAAGCTGAATATCTTCCGTACCATCAGGCGAACAGCCGCCTGTGACCGCCTTTTGTTTATACAACGTAACAGTTTGGGTCCGGTACGGTCCTTTGAGTGAATCATAGCCGGGATTAGTAAAGTCCTTAATTTCTTGCTGACAGCCATTATTAGGATTGGCGGCGTAAAAATGCCAGTTATCATCCTCTGCGTTGTTTTCTTTATATTGAACTCCCTGGTAGCTAATAGTGGCCTGGTTCACCCACTCGGCACTGTTAAGGGCGTGTACCGAACCGACAAAGGGCCCCACAAGCGGTAATAAAAAGACACCTATTAGCAAGCAGGCGGCAACTACTTTACGCATGGCCCTGTTAAGCAGAAACATTATGTCTTAATACTAACCGATATGAGCCTTAATTCAAAGGCGGCCGCTGGCTCGGTGAACTTGTTTCTATAAACTTTGGGGCTTATAATCGGGCTGATATGGTTAGGCTTAAAAACATAAACTTAGGATTAAGCGCTTTATTCTTGATACTTTGCATGCTGTTTGCTTTGCAGTCACCGCTACGCGCGTACGCGGAAACTGTTACTTGTGGCGATGGCATAAAGCTTGATTACAGCGAGTCTGATTCGACTGGCCCTGGCGGCGCGGAAGGGTTTTGTACGCGCGCCGGACACAGCGGCTCAAAGCCCGTAACAGTTCAAGCAAGCGACCCAACAAAACCTCAAACCACTACCGCTCCAGTTGATCAGCCACAGTATGTCAATAATGATTGCAATTCTGCTGACCTCAATCAAAATAACTGCGGAATCATTAAGTACTTAGTCCTATTTATTAAGTTTTTATCAGCCGTAGTTGGTATCGCGGTTGTGGCCAGCATTATTATTGGCGGCATTATGTATTCCGCGTCTAAGGACGACCCGAGCGCGACAGCCAATGCTAAAAAGCGGATCGCCAATGCCCTCCTTGCCCTGGGTGTCTATGCCTTTATGTTCGCATTGTTGCAGTACCTTATACCCGGCGGAGTGCTTTGACAGTATGAAAAGGTTACTGGTAGTCATTACTATTTTAGCCAGCTTGATGGTCGGCACGTATGTCCTCCCCGCTTCGGCAAGTGCCGCGATTGCGTCCGGTTGCAATAACTCGGCGTCTGTTTTGGGTCTGCCCCCCTGGTATGAGTATTTAGATGTTGGCCCAAAAGATGGTGATAAATGCGCCATCATTGGGCCGGTAGACGGCGACGGAAAGTTTGACTGGGCGTTAGGTGGTGGTCGCATCGGGTTGGCAGTAGTGGATATAATGTTGCGGTTAGGCGCCGTAGTTGCGGTCGGATTCGTATTATTTGGCGGCTTCCGGTATATTTTGAGCCAGGGCGAGCCGGACAATACCCGCAAAGCTCGTGGCACTATCCTAGCGGCCGTTATAGGTTTGATTATTACTATTTTGGCTACTGCTGCAGTTAATTTTGTAGGGAGTACATTGATTAAATGATTTATTTACTTGCCGCGTATGTAACGGAAAACGAACTGCCCATTCCTAAGGGTAGCTTAACGCAGGGCACCATAGCCGATGTGCTTCATATCATTTTTGGTTTTGCCGGTGGCATAGCTCTACTTATTGTGACAGTCGCCGGGCTCAAATATGTTTTGTCGTCGGGCGATCCGCAATCTATCCATAAAGCCAAGGATACTATCTTGTATGCGCTGGTAGGGCTGGTCATTTGTGTTTTGGCTTTCAGTATTGTTTCGTTCACGATTGGGAAGGTCAAGTAATATGAAAATGATTTTACGTAGCTTGGCGTTGATACTGATGGGCGGAGCGCTCGCCTTTCCTGCCGTCACCCAGGCAGCAGTACCTTTATTCCCCGGTTGTGATGGCAATACCACCGCATCCGCGGTATGTCAGGACAAAGACAAGCCCCAAACGACTGGTGATAATTCGTTTTTCGGGAAAAATGGAATTTTGACCAAAGCGGCGCGTCTCGTGGCACTGGGTGTGGGTGTCGCGTCGGTTATAATGATAATTATCGGTGGTTTAAAGCTGGTTATGGCCAGCGGTGACCCCAGTAATGTTAAAGGCGCCAAAGATACAATCCTGTATGCACTTGTCGGCTTGGTGGTTGCCGCTATAGCCGGCACTATCATACAATTCGTCGTAGGTAATTTATGAAAGGAAACCGGATGGGACTATTTAAAAAGGTAAATTTGCTTATCGCCGCCTGTTTACTAGCGGTCTCATTATCCGTTCCCGCTGTGGTTTTGGCGGCCGATAATAATACGCAGGCCGTGTGTGAGGGGCTGGCATTAACAGGCGGAAAGTGTGGCGATGAACAACCCGGGCAAACCGGCATTAACAGTGTCATCAAGACTGTCATCAATATACTCAGTTTGGCGGTCGGTATAATCGCGGTCATTATGATTATAGTGGGCGGTCTGAAGTATGTTATTTCGTCTGGTGACTCGTCCAACATCAATTCGGCTAAAAATACCATATTGTATGCTCTTATTGGGCTGGTGGTAGTAGCCCTGGCGCAGGTCCTGGTTAGATTTACTATCAATAATGTCAGCAAATCTGCCAAGTGCCCCGCTGGCGTGGCGTCCACTACCGCTAATCCCTGCACGCCCTAAGCGGATCTTGAAACCGGTAACGCATTCGTGGTATAAGTTAGGTTAAGAATACTAAGAAAGGTTTACTATAAATATGATCAAAAAAATTAAAACACTAATCGCATCGTTTTCTATGCTAAGTATCTTGTTTATCCCGCTGCTTAGCCCGGCTCTGGTTAATGCCCAAGCAGCTACTGATTGTCTTAGTAACCCTGCCACTGGCGGTATTCAGACTTGTTTAGATTCCGGGACCTGTGCCACGGATCAAGCGGGTTGTACTGATCCCGGCGGTGCGACTGACAGGGTTAATCGTATCATCAGATTGGTGATCAACATTTTCTCTCTGATCGTGGGCGTCATTGCCGTTATCATGATTATCATCGGCGGTCTTAAGTACATTACGTCCGGCGGTGACAGTGGTAACATCACGGGGGCTAAAAACACCATTCTTTACGCCATCATTGGACTTGTCGTCGTGGCCTTGGCCCAGGTAATTGTCAGATTCGTTCTGAACAAAGTCACCCAGCAATAAATACGGTTCTTGCGAACTAAAAACCCCGCTGCTAGCAGCGGGGTTTTGTTCTGCAACCCAAATCTATTACAGGATTTGGATCTTTTTAACGCTATCCTGTTTAACCTTGGTAAAGCTGATAGTCAAAACCCCATCCTTTAAGACAGCTTCAATCTCATCTTCTTTAACAGGTACCGGCAGTGCGATACTGCGGCTAAACTCACCCCAGTAACATTCCTGAACAAAATAATTTTCTACGTCGTCTTCGTTGCCGGCCGAAAGTGTACCGCGGATACTAAGTGTATTGTCTGCAATACTCACATCCAGGTCACTCTTGTTGACGCCGGCCACCCGACCCTTAACTACCAAACGCTCTTTGGTTTCGTAGACATCAACAGCTAATTGTCCGGGGACGGCATCATCTTCCTCCCAGTCGTCGTTGGTAGCGGCCGAGCCCGCTCCACTGTCAGTCGGCTGTTCATCTTGCCCGCTGGGTCCAAAGTCTTCCTCACCTAAAAATGCAGCGGTCAATTCGTCTTCCATCAACAGATCGTCGTCACGGCTTCTGCGTGCCATAGTTGTTACCCTCCAAGCAGCCTTGAGCAAGCTTTGCAGCTTTCCCCAACGTTCCGGATGCGAGCGTATGTCCGCACTCGGGGTGCTTTCCCGTTAAATTAGTGGTATATTTTTGCAATTTTTGTTACTAGCAAGTATAACTTACTGCCAATAAGAGGTGCAACCATCGTGTCTTATATTTACAACATATTAATCACAACACCCCGCGATTGTGAGCTTTCTTTCTACCCATAGCCTCCTATTCACATGCTAAGCTAAAACCATGCCCCTGCTGGACGGTCTGTTGTCTATAATTGCCCCTCATAACTGCATTGTGTGCGGTGCCGAAGATGGCCTGCTGTGCGCCTGGTGCTTGCCGGAGGCCTTCCCCGGTCTGCCCAGCCGTTGCTACCGTTGCTATAGGACCACTAGCGATAGCGCCACCTGTGAACATTGCCGCAGGCGAACTGCCGTTAAACATGCCTGGATCGTAACTGATTATAGGGGCACCGCTAAACAATTGGTGCATGATTATAAATTTGGACGCGCCCGGGCTGCGGCGCCTATACTTGGTAGTGTATTGGCTGACGCCTTGCCGTACATTTCTGCTCATACACTGATTGTTCCGGTCCCCACTGCCTCCATCCATATTCGGCAGCGAGGCTATGATCATGCGCTGCTTATGGCCCGTTACTTAGCGATACGCCGTAACCTAAGGCTGTCCCCCATAGTTAGCCGGCTGACCCAATCCCGACAGGTCGGATCCGGCCGACAACAGCGACACGATCAGCTGCGGGATGCCTTTATCGTTACAAAACCAAGCCTGGTTAATGGTGCCGAAATACTGATTGTAGATGACGTACTTACCACCGGCGCGACCATAGAAGCGGTAGCCCGTATCTTGAAACAAGCAGGTGCCAAAAGTATTGACGCCGCCATTTTTGCCCAAAAACATTAAACCGGTGGTAGCAATATTCTAAAAAGCTTGCGCTTAGTAAACAGCTGTGGTAAACCAGAGGGTATACATAATTAAAGAAAAAGATTAACAATGTCTCTGAAAGATGCAGGAAGCTCCGCGGTCAATGGTCTTAGGTCTAAGTTTATACACCTACGTACTTGGTTGAAAGCAACCTATCAAAGGGTGGGCCGGACGCAGGTATTACTGTTTGTGGTGCTTTTTGCGATTGCGGGCGTCACTCTTTTGATTCTGTCCCACGCCGAAACCCAAATTGCCGTAGCCTGCCCCACCGACCCAGGCGCTGAGATTACAAGTGGCTGGGGTTGGCGCCCAAGTACTGGGTCGTACCACGCCGGCATTGATATAGGCGTAGACTTCCGGCCTATTTATGCAGCAGAAACGGGGCAAGTCATATTTGCCGGTGCCAACGACGGGAAGTATGATGGCTATCAGAACACCATTGATTTACGGGGTGCCAGCGGTCGAGTATATCGATATGCTCATTTGAGCAGAATGGACGTATCGGCGGGCACGTCTGTACAGGCTGGTCAGCTCATGGGCCAAAGTGGCGATGGCAGCGGTACGCTGGCGGCTCACTTGCATTGGGAAATTCGTACTGACGGTGGTGGTACAGGCTTTGATGGTACGCTGGACCCTACCTGGGCTTATCAACACTGCGGAGGATCGGATGCCCCCTCCGGCGGCAACCCCGCCGGCACTCTCAACCCCACCGGCACCGACTGCCACAACTACACCCTGCAGTACGATCCCTCTCACTACTACCCTTGTGTCCAACATCTGCAGTACGATCTCGGCATCAGCGCTGACGGCTACTTTGGTTCCGGTACCAAACAAGCCGTCATGAACCTGCAAGCCCAACACGGCCTAAACCAAACCGGCGTCGTAGACCCTGCCCCCGGTACCTGGTGCGCGATTCACAGTGATCTGCCCGGTTGTCCCCAGGCCGGCCCGGCTCCTGTCGCTCCCGCGCCAGCTCCGGCCGCCGACACCAACCAAGACCCCAAAGGTAACGTAGACATCGCCAACTGCCAGCACGTGGCCGGTTGGGCCTATGATCCCAATGACCCAGGCGCCAGCATTGCCGTCCACATCTACATTGATGGCGTTGGTTACAATACCGGTAATACCACTACTCCCCGCCAAGACGTCAATAACGCTTTCGGTATTCCCGGCACTCATGGCTTTGACTGGCCCGTTCCCGCCCAGTGGCATGATGGCCGCAGCCATAACATCATTGTCTTTGCCATCAATACCCCCAGTGGCAACAACCCGATCATTGGCGGTGGCGATAGTGGCGTCTGCGCCGCTCCGGCCGCCCCCGCTCCAGCCCCAACACCCGTAGCCCCAGCCCCCACTCCCGTCACGCCGACTCCCGTGGCAAACGGCACTAAAACCATCGTTGGGGTCGCTAGCAACCGCTGTGTTGACGTCAATGGTGCCAGTCACTCCGCCGGTGCTACCACCCTGCTGTGGGACTGTCACAGTGGCGCCAACCAACAGTGGACCTTTAGCGGCAATACCATCAGTGTCTATGACGGTACTGCCTACCGTATGTGTCTGGACGTTAACGGCGGCAGTACCAGCAACGGCGCCTCCGTCATTGTCTGGCCCTGCCATGGCGGCACCAACCAGCAATGGACTCGTAACGGTGACGGTACCATCCGCTCAGTTGCCAGCGGCAAATGTCTGGACGCCTACGGCGGCGGCACCGGTAACGGTACCAGCTTGATCATCTGGGACTGCCATGGGCAGACTAACCAGCAGTGGCGGTGAGAC
>JAICHO010000016.1 GCA_025924835.1 Candidatus Saccharimonadota bacterium
AATATACCGCTATGGGTGTGGATCGTCAGCACTATTGCGGTTCATCTATTGACCAAGGGACCTCTCTATAGTGCCCTAGAGGTAGTTGCGCTGGGTAGTTTATTTACGTGGTCCTACCTGGAAATTAGTCAGGGTGCTGACTATTTCCGCCGTGTGCTTGGAATCATGGTTTTAGCAGCAATCATTATTGGGCATATTTGATATAACATTGATTGTATCAGTGACGGTGATTTTTTAAGTGATCACTTTCGTCTTCTATTTCATGGCCCAAGATTTCCTCTATAAGATCTTCAATTGTTACAATACCAACAATTTTGTCATCGCGCTCAATCGGTATTAGATGTGATCTGGCGCTAATAAATTTTCGGAACATTGTATCAAGCGCTGTCATACTGCCGACTACGGGCGTGGAATGTAGCGGTAATTCATCTACACGATAAGGGTGCTCGTCAAAATCTATATCTACCATATCCTTCATCAGCAGTATTCCGAAACACTCTGTGCGGGTTTTGTTGAAGACGGGGATTCGGCTCCAACTCATAGTTTTGATTTCATCAACTTTTTTGTCATTGACTAGGGTGTTGGGCGTAAGCCAGTAAACCTTGCTTATTGGAGTCATTATGTCGCGTACGCGTTTTTCGCTAAGCGTAAGAGCGCCCCGGATAATTTCTATTTCATCTTCATCCAGCTCACTTTCGTCACGTCCCAAATGCTCGGTAATCATAATGCCCAGCTCACGACGGCTCTGCAGTGGTGACTTTTCGCGTCCAAAGAGCTTGTCTAATAATAACTGTAATGGTTTAGCCAGCGGATAGGTAACAAAAATCATCAATCTGAGCACAGGTGCAAAATAGCTGCAAAATGCTAAGGCATGCCTTGTAAACAATGCCTGCGGCAATACCTCTCCAAAGATAACAATTAATAGCGTACTCAGCAGTCCTGCTACCCAACCGTTTAGCCGCTGGTCTAATACCAGTGACGTTGCGGAAATGACGCCTACATTAGATAGTACGATGCTAGCCACACTGAGATAACTGTTTTTGCGTAGTGGTAATACTCGCTTGGCTGCTTTGTCTCCCAGTTTGGCTTTTCTTTTTAGATCCGCCAAATCCAGTGACATAAGTGAAATGTTCAGCCCAGAACAGATGGCCGAAAAACCTATCAGCACCAGAACTTCTATGACTAAAATGATATATTCCATGTGGCGGTAGTCACGCTTATTGTAAAGCTTTGCGCGACTGCTACGCAAGCTGTTTATAAGCAGATGGTGAACACAAACAGTTTGATAGACTGTATGTAGATGCTTGCCCGTACACATGATTTAGCTGCCTTTACAGCACTTGGCCTGGTTGTGGTGCTACAGCCGGAACGAACCGTAACGCTATCTACGGCTATTGCCGCCTTAGTGGGTAACCTGGTCGGCGGCATTACGCCTGACATAGACCAGCCAACTGCTCCGCTATGGCGCAACCTGCCAGTAGGCGGTTTTATCGGACGCATTATTGACAGATTACTTGGAGGGCATAGGTTTCTTACCCATTCACTAGTTGGGCTTGTACTGTTTGGTTTTGCCTCACATTGGTTGTTGCTGTTTTTGCACCCGGTTCTTGGGGCAGTAAATATTGGCTATGTCTGGTGGGCTTACATGATTGGGATGTTAAGCCATTTAGTCATGGATACATTTACCAAAGAAGGTGTGCCATGGTTGCTGCCAATCCCTGTTAAATTCGGCATCCCACCGCTCAAAAAATTGCGTATTACGACTGGGAAAACCATGGAAACACTGCTGGTGTTCCCGGGACTGGTGTTGCTGAATCTGGCTGTGTATATCCACAATTATCAACGTATTCTGGAAATTCTTCAGCGTCATGTGACCTAAGGAGAGCTATGGTATAATTGATGATAGATAAAGCCAAAACTATGGCCAAAAAACATATAAAAATTTCGCGGAAACAACGGCAGAAAATTCGTAAAATCAGTCTGCCGTTGCTGCTCGTTCTGATAGGCCTGCTGGCCGGCACCGTAACGACGCTGATAATAGTACACAGTTCAAAACCAGCGCAGAATATAGTCTGGGCGGCCGACAGTACGGTTAAGGTGCCGGGTGGTCTTAGAAATTTCCTAGAAACACAGCGCGGGTGCGAACATTATAAAGGTTCTGATTCTCCGGCTGGTATAGGCTTATGGGGCGTATATCAAGTCTCGCATGACAAGTTTGCAAAAATTGCCTATGGTTGTTCATGGAGTGTATCGCCCTACATTATGGCCGTTTTGCAAAATAACCAATGGCAACTGTTGAAACCCACAGACTACTTTGCCCCATTTCAAGGCAGCATTGATCAACGACAAGGAGCATTGCCGTATTGTGCGATCTTACAAAAATATAAGGTACCTAAAGATATTGAATCATTTTGCATTACTGCCGATAATACGGCCATAGCGAACGATCAATAAGTTACCGTGTCCCATGGTAAGATATGGTAAATGGCTCACAAATACAGGGAACTACGACACTATTATTTAGCTTTTGCGGTAACGGCGATAGTCTTACTGGTTTCGGGTGTTTTGGCCGGTCCCGACGCATTACTTCCGATTATTGCTTTGGCACTCATTGAGATGACTTTTAGCTTTGAAAATGCCGTTTTGAACAGTCAGGTTTTAGGCGGAATGACTAAGTTTTGGCGGACAGTGTTTTTAACGGTTGGTATTGCTGTGGCCGTGTTCGGTGTTCGTTTGGTGCTGCCACTAGTCATGGTGTCGAGCACAACTAACGATTCCATAGGTCATGTTCTGCAACTGGCTTTACATGAACCGGAACAGTATGCCGAAGCACTCCACCGCGCATATCCGGTTATAGCGGCATTCGGTGGCGTCTTCCTGCTGATGATCGGACTCCGATTTTTTGGCGAGAAAAAGGACGTACTGTGGTGGAATAAGGTAGAAGCACCACTGGCAGACTTTAACCAGCCGTGGTGGGTCTCAATAGCAGGCGCCATTTTGGCAGTGCTGTTTATATATCTGTTCTTGGCTCGTGGCGACGGGCGGATTGTATCGGCCGCGATATTTGGGGGAATAACCTTTATGGTTATTAAATTTATGAGCGAATTACTCCTACGGAATCAGGAAAAAGACCTTAAATCCCACCGAAGCCACAGCAGTGGTTTTATGCAGTTCGTATACCTAGAACTACTTGACGCATCCTTTAGCTTTGATGGGGTAATCGCTGCCTTTGCTATCACAAAAGACGTCTTACTGATAGCTGCCGGGCTTGGGATTGGCGCAATTTACGTTCGTTCTATGACTATGCATTTATTAGAAAAGGGCACGCTTGCACAGTACCGTTATCTTATACATGGTGCTCACTATGCGATTTTGTCTTTATCAGTATTGCTCATATTAAGCGTTCGTATCCATATCCCCGAAATACTCACCGGCTTGCTCGGATTGATAATAATTGGTTTTAGCCTACAAAATTCTCGTAATCATAATAACAGTGCGGTAGTTTAAGTGAAGCCACGACCTGATCTAGGTTATGCGCTTGATGCCGCACCAGCTTTGCTCGGCTGGCTCTTGATACACCAAAGCCCGGATGGTCTAACGGCTGGCTACATCGTAGAAACAGAGGCTTATATGGCAAGCGACGCAGCTAGCCACAGTTACCGCGGCAAAACGCCGCGTACTGAGGTTATGTTTGGGCCAGCCGGGCATCTGTATGTTTATTTTACGTATGGTATGCATTACTGTGTCAATATTGTAACCGGACCGGCGGGTCGCGGCGAAGCAGTGTTAATTCGGGCTCTGGAACCATTTAAAGGCCTGGAGCTGATGCGTCATCGCCGCGGAAATGTTCCCGATGTCCAATTAACCAGTGGCCCGGCTAAGCTTACCAAAGCCATGGGTATCAACAAAACGCATAATGGCGCTTCTGTACTTTCGGGTGGCTCATTCCGGCTGCTGCCAGGCATAAAACCGGCTGATATTGTGCAAACGACCAGAATCGGCATAAGTCGCGAAACTACTAAGCCGTGGCGATTTTACATCGCTGGTAATCCGTATGTCTCACGTCTTTGAAAGAAACTGGTATCACGAAACGCTGGCAATAAATTGGTGCGATACGTATTGCAAAACCAAGGTCGTAGGCATAAGCTAAATGTGGAAGTGTGAGGCTTCCAAACGACCCTGGGGTTTCCCCGGGGTCCTATGTTTATAGGGGAGCGGTTGCGTAAATACCGTCGTATCAGGTAAGCTATTGACAACTATGACGCCTATTATCTTGGCATTTTGTGCCTTCCTGTCTACGCTGGTGGGCGGCTTGTTTGCTCTTAAAAATACCGACCGGCTGCACCGAATACTTGGTTATACGGCTGGCGTAATTTTAGGAGTTATAGCTTTTGATATCTTGCCGGAAATCTTCAGATCTTTACAGGAGCTGCATATTGATCCGACAGCGCCCATGGTCGCGCTTGTCATTGGATTTTTAGTGTTCCACATTATTGAAAAAAGCATACTATTGCACCACAGCCAAGAAGCTGATTATGGCGATCACCATCATCAACACGTTGGCATTGCTTCTGCTTTGGCTTTGTCTGGGCACAGCTTTTTGGACGGCGTCGGGATAGGTTTAGGGTTTCAGGTTGACGCCAAGGTTGGTATTGCTGTGGCCATTGCTGTTCTAGCCCACGACTTTTCGGATGGCCTCAACACGGTCACATTGATGCTGATGCACAAAAACACCAATAAACGGGCAAAAGCCTTGTTGGCATTGGACGCTCTGGCCCCCATACTTGGCGCTGCTTTAACATCGCTGATCCACATATCTGACAAAGGTCTCCTGGTGTATCTTGGGTTTTTTGCTGGTTTTTTGCTATACATCGGCGCCAGCGAAATTTTGCCGGAAGCCCACAGTAAGCATTCGTCATACGGAACGATTGGCCTAACCGTGCTGGGCGCGGCTTTTATGTTCGTGGTAACCCGCTTTATTTAGTACAATATAACCATGCTTATAGGGGTAATTATTGTCGGGTTGGTCAATGCTGTATTGCTTGTCTATTTGATCGCGCGCAAACCCGCTCAACTGGATAACGGAGCCGCGCAGTACCTCAAGGCTGATCTGACAGAACTGACCAAGGGTGTATCGGAACTCAAAGAGTCGCTGAATGATAAGATTAGTGACAAATTGGACAAAAGCCAACAACATATGAGCGAATCTATCCAACGCCAATTTTCTCAGAGTGCTAAGATAATCACTGAAATCACCCAACGGCTAACCAAATTGGACGAAACCAATAAACGTGTGGTGGACGTCGCCGATGAGCTTAGAACGCTTCAAAATGTATTACAAAATCCTAAACAGCGCGGCGTGCTTGGTGAATACTATTTGGCACAAGTTTTAGAAAATGTGTTACCGCCGGAGCGCTTTACCTTACAGTACAAGTTTAAAGACGGCGAGATTGTCGATGCCGTCATTACCTTGGAAAAGGGCAAACTGCTGCCGGTGGATTCTAAGTTTAGTTTAGAAAACTATAACCGTCTGGTAGAGGAAAAAGATAAACTGCGTCAGGACACCATCGCCAAGCAGTTCAAGGCCGATCTTAAAAATCGCATTGATGAAACCGCCAAATATATTCGGCCGGGAGAGAATACTATGGATTATGCCTTTATGTTTATTCCCAGCGAGGCGATCTATTACGACCTGCTCATTAATAAAGTAGGCACAGCCGGCACCTCTGCCCGTGACCTGATTGAGTATGCCTTCCGCGAAAAACACGTTATTATTGTCAGCCCCACGACTTTTATGGCTTATTTGCAGACGGTCTTACAGGGGCTCAGAGGGCTGCAGATAGAAGAACAAGCTAAAGAAATTCAAATCCGCGTGCGTCAGCTCAGTCAGCATCTGGGCGCCTATGAAACGTACATGCAGAAACTCGGCAATAGTTTGGGCACCACGGTTAATCACTACAATACGGCACACAAAGAGCTAAACAAAATAGATAAGGATGTCGTGAAGATTGCTGGTAGCACGGCACATATAGAGCCGCTGTTGCTTGACCGACCAATCAACAATGAGCCCGAATAGATGGCTAGGATTGCTTTAAGAAGTCAATCGCCAAGGCCGCGGTCCAGCTGAAATTTTGTGCTCCTGCCGGTGTAGCATCAGTAGGGCTGAAGTATTCATAAAAACCGCTTTTTCTGATCATTTCTAAAGTGGTTTCTGTTAATGCGGCGGCATGGTCGGTATAACCCAAACGCCTCAGACCGTCAATAATAAGCCAGTTAGTATTAACCCAGGTAGGCCCTTGCCAATACGTGTGAGGCTGAAACCGGGCTGAATTAAGCGGAACGCTTGGAATTGGGAAAGCCGAGCCAAAAATATGGGAATTTTCTAGAAGCCTCACAAGCTGATCAGCGCGGTCCTTGGTTATAGTACCGGCGTACAACGGCATAAGTGTGGCAATAGACGGTTCCTTTAATAATTTGTGCGTCACGAAATTGCGGGAATAATACTGACCGGAGTATACATCCCACAGTTGTTCCAGGGCGGCTTCGCCCTGTTTCATCCGATCGGATAACTCATGTGGCAGATCTTCTTTAATCAGTTCTGCGATAGCTTGCAAATGCTGGTTGGCACGGATCAGTATGCAATTAAATGTCAGGTCCTCAATTGCGAATAAAGAATGGCTGAGGATTTTATCGATATCATAACTTTTGCGCCGCAAGCGCCGTTGAATGCTATAAAAAGCAAGCGCTTCAATCGGGTCCAGCCGTTCGATGCCGGGTATGCGTTTGGTGTCGCGTCTAAATAGATTAATAAACCAACCCAGGTTGAGCTTCTTGGCTGCTTGAATCCAAAATGCTAGTTGATGATCGTGTAATTCCTGCATCCAGGGCGGCGTGTTATCCAGCCCTATCTCCCAGGGGTGAATTTGCAGTACTAGGCCTTCGGCATGCGGATCGCGTTCCGAGTACAGCCATTCATGATATGCGAGCAGTGCCGGGTATGTTTGCTTATACCAACTACGGCGCTCAGCTTTTTTGAGACGCTCCCCGACTTTTACCACGGCTTCCGCTAGCATGGGTGGCTGGGTTATGCCGGTCGTGGCAAGCTTATCGGGCGAATACGGATTTGACCAACTCCGCCAAATCTCACGATCCCGACGGTATTGATTGTCGGGGTTAAAGATCATGTTAGGCAGCATGCCGTTGTGCCATTGGCCTCGCAATAAGCTTAATATTTCTGTTTTGGCTCTATCAATATCGATATGTCTAAGGCCAATGGCGATGAAGCAGCTATCCCACAGCCATTGATGTGGATATAAGCCCTCCGCCGGGATAGTATAGTTACCTTGGTCATTCGTTTGCAGTACGGCTTTAGCTTGCTCTAACAAATCCGTCTGCTCATTCATAAGCATAAGTATACCAATTAACGGTAAACTCAATAAAATAACACTTGAATTCATGTAACAATACTTGCAAATATACAAACGTAATGTAAAACTCTATTCCAAGAACAAGTAATTTGTGGATTACAGTTTTTAATATTAATTTTTGAAGATGGTTGTTAGGATGTTAGCACTATGACTAAACAGATTAGTGTCGCGTGCAATTTTGGGTCAGCAGAATTTTTAGATGAAGTCGTAAGCGCTACATGTGACCTCGAAGGTATCGTTTCCTATACCATTGGCCCGGCGCTGACTCACGAGGGGTTGCTTAAGGTTGTGCGGAAAATTAGAAAGCAGACAGATAAAAGTATTGTGCTTGATCAACAAAGAACCATTACTTCCAGTTCAGTAGATCCGCAACCTATATTAAATTCAGCCGCACGTTCCGGCATTAACGCGATTGTTTTAGCTCACGTTCCTGATCTAAAGGCTAACGAAAGTTGGATTAAGGAAGCACACAAACGTGACTTATGTGTGAAAAGTATGCCGGAATTATATTCCGAAGCCGAAACTAAAAATGGTCAAAACCCTAAAATGGGCGTAGCCGATATGATAATGCAGCAAGTTGCTGACCTGGGTGTTAGTAGTTTTATGCTTCAGGGGGAAAGCCCGTGGCGTGTTAGCTATTATCTGAATGCAGTCGGGAAGCTTGGCATTGAAAACCCAGCGTTACACTTTACAAGAGCAGCCGATCCAGAGTCACAACGGCTATGTCCCCCACTGAGAATGCCAGCCCTTAGTAGTATTGATTGTGTAGCTCTGGTCGGGCGAGCGATTTATGGTGGCGCAAGCGCTTTGGACATCAGACAACGAGCCGAACAGTTAACAGCGAATTTTGCCGCTAACGGTAGTTGATGAAACTCAGCGCAAAATCAAAATCTTGTTGCCGTAATAGCTGCATGACAGCTTGCAAGTCGTCTTTGCTGGTGCCCGTGACACGCACGGCATCACCCTGGATCTGTGATTTGACCTTTGGATAATTGTCGCGGATGAGAGCGGTAATCTTTTTGGCGTTGTCTTGGTTTAACCCCTGTCTAAAGGGAACTTCTTTAGTTGTTTTAAGATTAGCGACCACTGCTTCCTTGGTTATGTCCAAAACTTTTTGGCTTTGACTACGGGCCGCCAGTTTTTTGCGGATGATGTCCAGAATGGCATCAATTTGCCACTCACCGCTGCCAATTACCTTAAGCCCGGTCTTCTCGTTATTCAGCCATTCCAGCTCGGCGGGTGTGCCCTTAAAATCGTAGCGGCTTTGGATTTCACGCTTAACCTGGTCAAAAACATTATTCATCTCGGCTTTGTCATAGTCGCTCACCGCATCAAAAGAAAATTGTGTCATGCCAGTATTGTAGCGGTTTTTAGGATTGTACGTCTAATCTGTGATAGATCCTGGGGTGTAAAAGTATGTCACGGATTCTACTTGGGCCCGGTCAAGCATTGCCGCGCCACGAGCGATACCAATAACCTGGATGGGCGGCGAACCCTGACCTGGCTCGGCTATATTTGGCCTTATGTGCACGAAACCGCCTTCACTATCCATTGCTGGTACTGCGACCACGATTCCCGTTGATTCTCTCTGGCCCATTGATGGTCCGGAGCTGGGCACTTCGGGCTTAAAAAATACTTGTACTGCAATAACGCTCTGGCCTATTTGTAATGATCTGGGGTCTACTGCTGTGCCATATGAAAATGTTTCTGAAGTTGCGACTGCCATGGTTACTGTTTCCTTTATGGTTAGTGTACACCCTTACTTTTCAGCATTAAAGCCGTTATAATTACAACTAGAATGAACTACGAAAATCCCAAGGTTCGGGAGGTTGCGGAGCTTTTGAGGCATAAACTGGAAACATTAGAAACCAAAGCCGATATTTTAAAAGCGACTGAACTTAGGGCGCTTTACGCCGAGATACAAACAGTACCACCACAAGAACGCGCTGACTTTGGCAAAGAAATTAATCAATTAAAACAAGAACTAGAAACCCTAATCAATACCAGCCAATCACTGGACAATACCTTGACGCCAATTGATGTGACGGCGCCGTTTGATATAAACGTGCCGCTGGAACAACGACCAAAGTTATTGCCGACGGGAGACGGCAGCATGCATCCTTTGATGGCAGAAATAGCAATTATCGCTGATATTTTTTATCGAATGGGCTTTAATATTTCACAGTCACGGCAACTGGACGACGAATATCATATGTTTAGCGCGCTGAATTTTCCGGCCGGCCACCCGGCACGTGACGACTATGATACGTTTATGACAATAGACACGGATAAGAGCGGTAATCCATTAATCGCGCCGGCACACACGAGTACTATGCAAAACCGCCTGCTTAAAAAATATAAATCGAATTTGGATCAGGGAAAGCCTATAGCGGTCTTGGTCCCAGACCGCGTGTTTAGAAACGAAGATCTAGATGCCCGCCACGAGCATACGTTTTATCAGCATGAAGGCATCTATGTAGATCAGGGGATACATGCCGGGCATCTTATGGCAACGCTCAAAACTTTCCTAAGTGAATATTATCAAACAGACCTTGATATTAAAACGCAGCCATTTTATTTCCCATTTACCGAACCCAGCTTTGAATTTGCGCTTAGCTGTCCGTTTTGTCACAAAAAGGGCTGTACTATTTGTTCGCAGACCGGGTGGATTGAGCTTTTAGGTTGCGGCATGATCCACCCGAACGTACTTAAAATGGCAGGTATTGATCCTACCATATACACGGGCTTTGCATGGGGCGGCGGTATAGACCGACTTGTCATGATGAAATACGGCATAGAAGATGTTCGCCATTTCCACTCCGGCAAACTGGAATTTTTGAGGCAATTTTCATGAAAGTTAGCCTAAACACTATACGTGGGCTGAACCGACGCTATGGGTGCGCGGATGATATCGCACCAGACGGACTCGACAGACTAGCCGATAAAATTGGGGCGCAGCTGGGTGCGGTCGAAGCTGTTAGTGACATCGGTCAAAAATATAAGGGTGCCGTCGTAGTGAAAATACTGAAATGCTGGGAGCATCCTGACTCTGATCATTTGCATGTCTGTGCTATTGACGATGGAGGCCATACGTCCGGCGTCAATAGAGACGCCAATGGTCTGATTGAAGTAGTCTGCGGTGCACCGAACGTTCAAGAAGGGCTAACAGTTGTGTGGCTGCCGCCTGGTGCAACCGTCCCTGAGAGTTATGATAGGGAACCCTTTATTTTGGAGACGCGAGCCATACGAGGTGTGGCTAGCAATGGCATGCTAGCATCGGCGAAGGAGCTGGCTTTAGGGGACAGTCACGAGGGCATTCTAGAGATACCACAAGACATTCCGCCAGGCACTTCTTTTGCTGACGCCTATGAGCTGAACGGTGATTACCTGATCGATATTGAAAACAAAATGTTCACACATCGTCCTGATTGTTTTGGGTTTTTAGGTATTTCGCGCGAACTGGCCGGCATTCAGCAAATGCGATTTAACAGTCCAACCTGGTACACTCCCCAGCCAGAATTTCCTGGTATTGAAGCCAATGAACTGCCACTGCGCATACAAAATCAGCTATCAGATCTGGTGCCGCGTTTTACGGCTATCACCATGGGCCAAGTTATAGTTAAGCCCAGTCCTGTATGGCTACAGGTAGAATTAAGTAAGGTGGGCCTACGCCCAATCAATAACATTGTAGACTACACAAACTTTTTTATGCTGGAAACCGGGCAACCGCTCCATGCCTATGACTATGATAAGGTCGCCGCACTTAGTGCTAACCAAGCAACTTTGGTAATACGAAATCCGAATGCTAGTGAGAAGCTAAGGTTGCTCAACGGTAAAGAAGTTGAGCCGCATAAAAAAGCCATTATGATCGCTACCGATAAACAGCTCATTGGCATGGGCGGTGTTATGGGTGGTGGCGAGACAGAAGTGGATAACAATACCAAAAATATTATTCTGGAGTGTGCGAACTTTGACATGTTTAACATTCGTAAAACAGCGATGGAGCACGGCATCTTTACTGACGCCGTAACACGGTTCAACAAGGGTCAAAGCCCACTGCAAACTTTGGCGGTACTTGCAAAAATCGTCGATGAGATCCGGAAGGACGCAGGTGGTAAGGTCGCTGGTCCGGTCATAGATGATAACCACTTACCCGCTGAAATGCTGGATAGAAAATCGATGTTCCCCCCTGTCACCGTAACCACCAAATTCATAGCTAGTAGATTAGGACTTAAGCTTAATGACGACCAAGTCGCTCAGCTTTTGATGAATGTTGAATTTAAGGTCATTAATATAAACGGACAACTTGAAGTTACTGCGCCATTTTGGCGGACCGACATCGAAATATCTGAAGACATTGTGGAAGAAGTCGGGCGGTTATACGGCTATGATAAATTACCGCTTGATCTGCCCATGCGTAGTCTCATGCCCGTGACTAAAAACGAGCAGCTGGAGTTAAAGCAAAACATCCGTGAACGTCTGGCGCGCGCCGGCGCTAATGAACTACTGACGTATAGTTTTGTTCACGGAAATCTGTTAGACAAAGCCGCCCAAAACAAACAAATGGCCTTTCAGCTGGCCAACGCTTTAAGCCCTGACTTGCAATATTATCGCATCAGCTTAACGCCTAATCTTCTAGACAAAGTACATCTGAACATCAAGGCCGGGTATGATCAGGTGGCTTTATTTGAAATTGGCAAGATACATATGCGCGGTATTGTGGACCCGCAAGAGCCGACCATACCGCTTGAAGACAGCCATATCGCGTTAGTTGTCGCCTCCGATAATAAGCTTAAGTCCACGGGTGCGCCGTATTATCTGGCCCGAAAATATTTTGAACAGATAGCTCCGCACTTAACTGGCAATTTGATGCCGTTGACCGATTTTGATTTTAAGGATGATGAATGGGGGAAACAGATGGCTGCTCCATATGTGCCCGAGCATTCGTCTATTGTAGTGCACAACGGTATGATCTGGGGCGTTGTAGGCGAATTCAAGCCGTCAGTCCACCGGGGATTTAAGCTTCCCGCAAACATTGCTGGTTTTGAGGTAGGTCTAGACATATTGCGCTCCGCGGGACCGCGCGTTTATGTTCCGCTGCCGCGTTTCCCCAAGGTTAGACAGGATATATCATTAAAGGTTTCTATGTCCACATCCTACAGCACAGTCTACGAGCTACTCAGCAAGCAATTACTATCAATTGACACTACATATGCGACATTGGAACCACTGGATATTTATCAAAGCGAAACCGAGCATGATTATAAGCACCTAACATTCCGCTTTTCCATCGCACATTACCAGAAAACTCTCACCAGCGAAGAAGTTAATGCCATGCTGGACCAAGCCGCAAGGGTAGCGCATGATAAGCTTGGTGCCGAAAGAATTTAGATGAAGCTTGTAAAGCGACTTACATTGGCGGCCGTATTGTTGATTGCCTTGAGTAGCTTTCCGATATCTCACGCTTATGCTGATGTTAATGATTTTGTTATCAATGATTTCTCTGCTGATTATTACCTCACTAATGATGACCGGCAAGGGACGCTACGTGTTACTGAACAGATTGATCTTACGTACTCAGACAATAATCATGGTATTTTGCGGGCCATTCCGGCTACATATAATGGACATAGCCTCAAGTTAAAAATTAATCAGGTTTCTTCAGCTACCGGCGCGCCCAGTCAGTTCAGTACCTATAGCCAAAATGGCAATACTGTGCTCAAAATTGGTGCACCCAACCAGACTGTTACCGGTCATCAGCGCTACACCATTGAATATACGGTAAACAATGTTATTGGCTTTTACCCAGATCACGACGAACTTTACTGGGATATTAACGGAGCTGATTGGCAACAGCCTTTTGAGCATGTAGCGGCCGTAGTTCACTTGCCTACAGGACTTAAAGTCGTAAATCGCGCATGTTTTGCGGGTCCACAAGGAACATCAGTTTCCAACTGTGACTATACGGAGTCGGACGATAGTATTCGCTTTACCACTTCCGGCCTACTTAATAACACAGAAACGCTTACCGTGGTGGTGGGTTTTAATAAAGGTTTTTTTACGCCAGCTACGTGGTACGACCAACTGGCCGATTACGCTCCGGCCGTGTTGTCTTTTATGGCTTTGCCCGTATTGCTGGGAGGGGGTGCGTTCCTGTACTGGCTTAAGCGCGGGCGAGATAGTAAAGGACGGAGTGTGATTGTAGCGGAGTATGAGCCGCCCGATCAGCTGAAGCCCATAGAAGTCGGCACCATAGCTGACTTTAAGGTTGATAACCGCGATATTTCGGCCACTTTTATTGATCTGGCTGTCCGAGGTTACCTGACCATAACAGAGGAAACCGAGAAAAAGTTGTTGAGGGATAAAAAGGTTTATTCGTTGAAACTAAAAAACCCTGATTTTAGTAACTTGGATTATTTTGAACAGAAGCTTTTGGAGGGCGTTTTTAATAAAATTGATCTGCTTGGTCTGGCCGGCAAGGACGGCTTACCGGCGGAAGGCATGTCCGTGCGTCTCAATGAAATCAAAGGATTTTACACCGTCGCACGTGATGTGCGCGATGATGTGAGTGAAGGGTTGACCACGGAAGGTTATTTTAGAGGAAACCCATTAAAGTCCGGCAAATTTCTGAGCGGCTTATCCATGATGGTATTTGTTCTGGTTTATATTTTCGTACAAGCGCTGAGTAAGCGGCTCATACATACGGGCGCATTTATTGCAGGTGCTGTCATAGCTGCGTACATTTGTACGTGGTTTGCCCGGATCATGCCAAGCCGAACAGCCAAAGGGGTGGCCGCCAAAGAACACATACGAGGATTAAAGCTATATCTTGAAGTAGCCGAAAAGGACCGCTTAAAAATGTTGCAGAGTCCTGACGCCCCGTATGCGACACCCAGCTCCGAGCCCGTCAAGACAATTGAGTTATTTGAGAAGCTGCTGCCATTCGCAATTGTGCTGGGTGTGGAAAACGAATGGGCTAAAAAATTTGAAGGTATCTTTGTAGACCCCCCAGACTGGTATAGCGGTAATTGGAGCACGTTTAATGCCGTTTATTTTGCATCGTCTGTGGGCGACAGTGTAGCTGCCATGGGGACTACGTTTGCGCCGCCAAGCAACTCTGGTAGCTCGGGGTTTTCTGGCGGTTTCTCGGGTGGCGGTGGCGGTGGAGGAGGTGGCGGTGGTTGGTAACATGGTGGTAAGCTTCTAGCCATGAAAGACATTTGGCGAATCTTAAAATTTACCAACCAACTCAAACGATATTATTTTGCTATATCGATAATGACAATTCTGTTGGCCGCTATGAGCCAACTGGTGCCACTACTTACCAAAGCCGCTATAGATCAAATAACACAGCTTCCACGAGGTGGTCATGTCAATGTTGGGTTAGTCGCGTTCCTGGCTTTTTTGATCTTCCTGACTGATATCGGTCAGACGTACTTTAGTAATATTGGCGGTTACTGGGGTGACATACTTTCAATTAAACTCAAACAGTTTATGAGCAATCGCTACTATGAGCATTTGCTGAGCTTGCCGCAGCGCTATTATGACACTGAACTTACTGGCACGATTATTAACCGCATGAACCGTGGTATTCAGGACATCGGTGATTTTATCCAAATGTTTAGTAATAACTTCTTGCAGTTTATCTTTAGCACCGTATTTACGCTCATAATTGTGGCATATTACGCTTGGCCGGTAGCTATTATGCTGTTTTTGCTTTACCCGGTATTTATTTGGATGACCGCCAAAACCAGCAACAAATGGCAAAACTACCAAAAGCAAATAAACAACGATATTGATATTGCCAGTGGCCGTTTTGCAGAAAGCGTGAGCCAAGTAAGAGTAGTCAAAAGTTTTATCCAGGAAGCCCGGGAACTGAAATTTTTTGACCGTCAGTTACAAAAAGCAGCTAATACCGTCAAGCCTCAAAGCCGGTACTGGCATCGCCAAGACAATCTCCGGAGAAGTGTACTGGCGGTAATATTTTTCGCGGTTTTTATGTATATTTTTGTCGGTACGGCGCGCGGCCACTACACTATCGGAACCATGGTGTTATTAATCCAGTACTCTATGCTTGTGCGTATTCCCATATTTAGTATCAGTTTTCTAGTGGACCGCACGCAACGGGCAGTCGCTAATAGTCGTGATTTCTTTGAGGTTATGAACGAACGGCCGGAGGCAAGTGATGATACGTATGCGGCTGAGCTGGTTGTGAGCCGGGGCAAGATTGATTTTCAGCACCTTTCCTTTAGTTATGATAAAAGCCAGGCGGTTCTGAAAGATATTAACTTTACCATAGAGCCGAATACCAAGATTGCCCTGGTTGGTGAAAGCGGTGAAGGCAAAACAACACTTACAAACTTATTGCTTCGGTTATATGAACCAGAAAAAGGCAGCATTCTGATTGATGATCAGGATATACACTCAGTTTCACAAAAATCATTGCGTGAGAATATTGGGGTGGTTTTTCAGGACCCAGCACTTTTCAGCGGTACCATCCGTGAAAACATTGCGTATGCCAATCCGCGCGCGACGGATAGTCAGGTCACGGCCGCTGCCAAGGCTGCCAATGCCGATGAATTTATACACAAACTAGAAAATAATTATCAGACAGAAATTGGAGAGCGCGGCTTAAAGCTCTCGGGTGGCCAAAAACAACGTATTGCCATTGCCCGTGCACTGCTGAAAGACGCGCCTATTTTAATTCTTGACGAAGCAACAAGTAGCTTGGATAGTAAATCCGAAGCAATGGTTCAACAAGCCCTGGAGCATCTCATGCGCGGACGAACCACTATAATTATTGCCCACCGCCTGAGTACTATCCAAAACGTGGATCAGATTATCACGCTTCGTCATGGCAAAATTGACGAAATCGGTACACCGCAACAGCTTGCCCGCAGTGGAGGTATTTATGATCAGTTACTCAAGTTACAGCGCGGCAAAGACAAAGAACAAAGCAAGAAACAACTTCAAACTTATGATATCTCGGCATAAGCTATACTTAATCTTATGAGAAAAGCGGTCCGTGCAATCGTTATCAAAGATTCTGATTTGCTGGTTATGCACCGCAACAAATTTGGCAAAGAGTATGATACATTGCCTGGCGGTAAGGTAGAAGCCGGAGAGTCGCTTGAGGATGCTTTGACACGCGAGTTGGGCGAGGAAACTGGTGTGCGTATTGCTAATCAGCAATTGGTTTATATTGAACACGCTGGTGAGCCGTACGGAGATCAGTTTATATTTTTGTGTGATTATGTATCTGGCGAACCGAAGCTAAACCCTGGTTCGGATGAGGCCGCCATACATGAACTTGGGAAAAATCTTTATGAACCAGGGTGGATGGATATAAATCAGCTTCAGCAGAAGCCGTTCGTTTCTGAAGCATTAAAGGCCAAAATAATACACTCACTTCAGCAGGGCTGGCCTATAGTCCCCGAGGAATTCTAAGCGTTGCGTTTAAAACACTAGCCGTACTGTAAATCAGGGGCTATACTTATCAGGCAACTACAAAGGAGGGTAATAACCATATGGCGAAACCGCATCAACGCGTTTTTGCACTGATTGCCGCACTGTTGTTCCTTGGAACATCGGTGGCTGTTAGCGCGGTAGTGGTTTGGCAAATTCATCAGCAAGATCAGGCAGAAAAGGCCGCGCAGTCATCACAAGCCAAGGCCGCGGCCAACCAGACACAACCAAGTGAACAAACTCAACCAAAGGAGGGCCAATTGCAAGGCACTAAGCTAGCAAACTTTACGCCAACAGATAGCGTCCCAGCGCTACAAAAAATAGATCTGAAAGATGGCGACGGCGACGTAGTTAAGGCTGGGGATACCATCACTGCTCACTATACGGGTGCTGTAGCCAAAACCGGGGTTATATTTCAAAGCTCACATGACGGGCCAAATCAGCCTGTATCATTCAGCCTATCGGGTGTGATAAAAGGATGGACCGACGGCGTTCCAGGTATGAAAGTCGGCGGTACGCGTCGTCTGCTCATACCTGCCGCCGAGGCTTACGGCGCTAACCCGCCCCAAGGCTCTGGTATTCCTGCGAATGCCGATCTGGTGTTTGATATTGAACTGGTCAAAATCGGCCAGTAACCGCAAAAAACACAACATATGGGGCCTTTACATTAACCATAAACGCTAGATATAATAAAAAGGACTTAGCGTAGAATATTTCGGCAAATGGCCGATTTCTACAAAAGCCTCCTAAAAATTAAGAAACAACAAAATAGAGGAGATACGATAATGGTTAAAAATATAACAATTTTTACGACGAATACTTGCGCGTACTGCGGCATGGTCAAAAAGTGGCTGGGTGCCAAGGGGTACGAGTACGAAGAGGTCAATCTAGATCAAAATCCCGAGCGTCAAAAAGAGGCTTTTGAAATGAGCGGTGTTTTGAGTGTGCCCGTAACAGTGGTTACCAGGACAGATGAAAGCAAGGAAGTGGTAGTAGGTTATAATTTAGCTAAACTGGCACCAGCGATAGCTTAAAGCTTATTTTTTTGGTCCACCTCGTGGTCAGGTCAGTCCTTCCGCTGCTGGCTCGGCTAGCTATCAGTACGCTTGACTGTGCTGCTCGACTCTTCCCAGAGTTGCGCTCAAGCAAATAACCCTTTAACATTAGGAAAATAATGGTAGAAGATAAAGAAGTTTATGATGTTGTGATGGTAGGAGCTGGTCCGGCTGCTTTGACGGCGGCCATTTATACGTGTCGAGAAGATATTAAAACAGTTTTATATGAAAAGGCTGTCGTCGGTGGCCTTGCGGCTATAACTGACTGGGTAGACAATTATCCCGGTTTCCCGGAAGGAATTGCGGGTTTGGACCTGGCCGAGAACTTACGCAAACAGGCTGAACGCTTCGGTGCCGATATACGTTTGGGTGACGTCATGGATATAAGCGCTGAAGGAGATTATAAAAAGTTAGTTACTACTGACGGTGATGTATATGCTCGCACCGTGCTGCTGGCAACTGGTAGTGATTATAAAAAGTTGGGCATACCGGGCGAACAAGAATATTATGCTCGCGGCGTTCATTACTGCGCTACGTGCGATGGTGCATTTTACCGCGATAAGCGTTTAGTGGTAGTGGGTGGCGGCAATTCCGCTGTGCAAGAGGCCCTATTTCTAACCAGGTTTACAACTCATATTGACTTACTTGTTCGTAGCGACTTAAGAGCAAGCGAGATATTGCAGCATGAGCTAGCCAAACAGAAAGATAAAATAACAGTACACTTAGGTGTTACGACAGACGAAATTGTGGCGACAGATAACAAGGTGACCAGTGTACGTGGCACTGATTCTGCCGGACAGACGGTTACCTACGAAACCGACGGGGTATTTATATTTATTGGTCTATTGCCGAATACGGGTTTCCTTCAAGGCAAAATTGATCTAGATGAAGTGGGTATGATAAAAACGGACGAATTATTACAAACCAGTATGCCAGGTGTTTTTGCTGCGGGTGATGTACGAAGCGGTGCTACTATGCAGATTGCAAGTGCAGCTGGCGAAGGCGCCACAGCGGCAATGATGATACGAAAACAGCTAGAGCGCGTAGCGTAAGCGATTATAAAACTTTACATTATGAAGTTATTTTGACAAAATACACTAGTATGGAGAAATTTGAACTACCAACCATGTATGAACTGTGCTTGATGCATGCACGTGCTGATCGGGCTATGCGGAACGTCGTGGCGAGGCAGCTGGAAGGCCATGGCCTGACTATGATGGAGTGGCTGGCCTTGGGAGTGGTTATGGCAGGGCCAAAAGATGGCGTCAGCATGTCGCAAATAGCCGCCACCCTTGATGTTACATTACCCCAGGTTACCGCTCTTGTTAGCAATTTGCTTAACGCCAAGATGATTAAGCAACGCGTACTTGCTAGCGACCGCCGGGGAAGACAGGTGATAGGAACGCCTCGGGGCAAGAAAGCTCTAGCTAATCTGGAGGGAGCGATTGCCGGGGCTATGCGTACCTGGAGCAAGGACATTGACCGCAATCAGTTAAAAGCATATATCTTAACCGTTGCTCAGCTGGCTAACAAGAATAATTAAAAAGCATATTTACTTAATAATATAAAGTACTATACTTAATAATGTAAACTATTATTTAAGGAGCAGTACTATGAATGGAAATTCAGCAAAATCAACAGCAACCATGGTAGCAATCGTGGCGTTGGTAGTAGGGGGCGGAGCCGGATACCTCATTGGCCATAAGAACGACAGCACAGCAAAAACCAATACCAGTGCAAACACTGCCCCGGCTGCAGATACAAAAGCCGCTGGTTTACGCGTCATACTAAATAACCTAGAAGCCCAGCACGTTGATCTAGCCGCCGCAGCCACGCGTGCGGGATTTGATGGAAGTGCTATGTTCCCAGCTGCAGGGGACGCTCTAAGCAAAAACACCGACGCGTTAACAGCCGCAATCGCAAGCGTGTATGGTGATGAGGCTGGCGCGAAATTCAAGGAAATTTGGGCCAGTCACATTGGGTTTTTCGTTGATTATACCGTTGCGGCAAAAAAAGGCGACAAAGCCGGAATGGACAAGGCAGTACAGAATCTGAATGGATACGTAGAAGCCATTTCAACGTTCTTAAGCAACGCGAATCCTAATTTGCCGAAGGATGCAGTTTCACAGTTGGTTACAGAACATGTCATGCTGTTAAAAACGGCAGTTGACAAATATGGCGCAGGGGATTTTGCAGGTTCATACGAGGCACAACAAGCCGCGCGCGACCAAATTACAACTAAAATAGCTGACACCCTAGCAGGTGCTATAGTCAAGCAAAAGCCAGAAGCATTCCAGCAATAAATCAGGACTACTTAAAGCGTATGCGTATTGAGGGTGCCAATGACCGATATGAGCTTGGTACCCTCAAGCCATACTAATGTTAAAGCTGAGCCACGATTAGGAGGCAGATCGAATGAAGAAACCCCTGATGATATTAATCGCAATCATTGCCATACTTGGTTTTGGTAGCGCTGCCGTATTGACAACTAATAAGACTGATCCCGGCCACCACGATATGGTTGGTATGCAAGGTCATAGCAGTTCCGCTAGTGCCACTGAAGTCGTGGCAACTGATCATGTGGTAATTAAAGACTTTGCATACGCACCCGCCAGGATAACAGTTAAAAAAGGGACGAAGGTTACCTGGACGAATCAGGACAGCGCTCACCACGACATTACGCCCGATAAGGACGGCGCGGACTTTGCCGCCAGTAAATTATTGGCCCAAGGCGAGAGTTATAGCTTTACATTTGAAAAGACGGGCGTGTACGCTTATCACTGCTCCCCTCATCCATATATGAAAGCTACGGTTGAGGTAACGGAATGAAACGTGTAGGAGTGTTTTTGTCACGCGGTTCTACTCAGCTGGTGGTATTGGCTGTCGCGGTCGCCTTAACTGCTTTTGGTCTCGGGGTTGCCATTAGTCACCCCGAAGTCAAAAAAGTAGCTGCGAGTGCCATATGTCCACAGAACACCACATGTATTACGCTTAAGGATGATCGTGCCGAGCCAGATGTTATTACCGTGCCCTTGGGCGGATACGCCCAATTTAATAGTGCCGACGGTCAGACACATAACATCGGCGAGGGCAGTGGCGATGAACATCATGATGGTAGCCATGTACATACCGGTACTTCTATGTCGGGGGACTTTAAATCAGATGAAGCCTGGAGGGTGCAGTTTAAGCAAACAGGAACCTATGACTTCCATGATCATTACCATCCTGAAATTCACGCCACGGTAATTGTTTACCAGCCTGGTGGTGACTACAAGATCAAGTGATAGGATAGCCGGGGAAGAAATCCAGCACTAGCTTCTCTGAGGACACATTGGCGGCCTTGAGGTCGGTCTCCAGGCTTTCCACCATCGGCTCAGGACCGGATACGTAAACTAAGGTGTTGTCGGTCACATGACCTAGCTTCATGACGTTCTCTGCTGTTAGTTGACCTGCCCCACCCGTCAAAATAATATCGGTTTTAGCACCGTAATTTTCAAACAATTCAAGAAATGCCAGATCATCAGCGCTCCGCGCTCCGTAGATTATCCTTATCTGGCGGTGTTCCTTCGTATCTGACAGCCACTTTATCATGCTTCTTACTGGTGTTATGCCTATACCCCCGGCTACAAATACCAAGGGTATATTACTGTCTTTGGGAAGCACAAAATCACCCATAGGCTCAGAAATGTTAATGGACGCACCGGCTTGTAAACTAAACAGAACTTGTTTGAAGGTGCTGCTGCGGTCCGGCGCTTGCTTAGTTGTAATGGCAAGCAAGTTTTCAGTAGGAGAAGAGGATAAGGTAAACCAATGCTTTTGGCCACGATTGTCACTGTTATTGTGAGGCAATGTCATCTCAATGAATTGTCCTGCGATGTAATCAGGTTTATGCGGCGTGCGAAACCAGAACATTCGGGTATTTTGGGCAACAATTTCTGAGTGATCGTACGTAATATTCATATATTCTAGACTGGATTTGACGTTTTGCCTTTGTTGCGACGCTGCTTGCGTAAAAATTGCATTTGATCTGGCATATCGGTAGTAATACTTATGCGTGGGTACAGCAAACGCAAAAAACGTGCCATCCATGGTCTGTTGACGGTATATACCATTATCTCTAGCTTATAGTATCGCGCTAAGTAATACGTTGCCGGATTTAATAACCAAAAATTTAAATCCACCCCAGTTAGACCCAGTACCCGGGCGGTGTGAATGACATCAAACGGCTTTGTGTCTTCAAGCGCGTAAACCTGAATATCGGGCATTAGCATATGAAACGCGTATAGTTCACGGTGGTTAAAAGAGATAACCTTAAAGTTGCTTACATTTTTTACATCACTTAGAAAATTTGCCAATGGCTGAGCCCAGCCACTTTCCTTTGCCTCCATTACCAGTGGTATGCCTCGCGCCTTTTTTATGGCTTCAGATAAGGTCACGATCTCTTCCCCATTGTTAAGCTTAGTCTGCTTTAATTTTGCCAAAGAATTGTCTGTAATGCGTTGTGTTTTTTTGCTGACACGCCCCAGATGTTTATCGTGACTCAGTACCAGTTTGCCATCCTTTGTGATGCGGACGTCAAACTCTATAGCATCCACGCCAGCATTAATAGCAGCCTTAATACTTTCAGCCGTATTTTCCAATGCAAGGCCGGCAGCACCTCGGTGCCCGATAATGTTCATACTTATATATAGTGTACAATAATACCGAAGTAAATGGAGAACTCATATGGCAGACTTTAACCAAGTGCTCAGCCCGGGCAATGTCGCGGACGGGCGAGTAAATACGGTAGTAGACATACCCCAAGGATCAATTTTAAAGATCGAGTGGGACCGCAAGCGTGCTGTACATATGCTGGACCGCGTAGAACCAGCCGTATTTGCCAAGCCGTGTAATTATGGTTTCATCCCACAAACTCTTGATGAAGATGGTGACGAACTGGATACACTTATCGTTTGTGATGAACCATTACCAACCGGCATATGGCTCGAGGCCCGGATTATCGGTATCATGAATTTTGAAGACGACGGGGAAATGGATTATAAAATTGTTGTCGTACCAGCAGATGACCGTAATATAGGAGATAGCATTAAAACGCTAGATGATTTAGGTGAGCGCTGGAAACAAAAAGTTGAATTCCACTTCAACCATTACAAAGACCTAAAAAAGCCTGGCAGCACTAAAGTCCTGGGGTGGGGTAACATTGACGAGGCTAAAAAAATTATCAGTGAATGCATTGAGCGCTATCAGCCTGGTAACAGGTGAAGAAGATCGTCTCTGCCGACGGCCTCATGACTACGGCTTTTAAAGACTACGAAAGTCAGTAGATGGTTATTGCACTTCCTGAGTGCTCACCGTACAATACTCTTGAACATGCTAACGCTTAAATGAGGGTGGAAAAATATATGAAGACACGGATTGCAATCAATGGGTTTGGGCGTATTGGCCGTAACGCATTTAAGGTCGCCTTTGATCGCAGTGACTGTGAAATTGTTGCTATCAACGACTTAACAGATACCAAAACATTGGCGCATCTGTTAAAGCACGATAGTAACTACGGCACATATCAACACGACGTCAGTTATGACGAGTCAAATATCATTGTAAACGGCAAACACATAAAGGTATTGGCAGAAAAAGACCCTGCGTCATTACCCTGGAAAGATCAAAAAATTGATGTGGTTATTGAATCAACCGGATTTTTTGTTGACCCGGCTAAAGCTCGCGCCCACATTGACGCGGGGGCGCATAAGGTAGTTATCTCGGCGCCGGCTAAAGGTGAAGGCGCGACCACCATTGTGCTAGGGGTCAACGAGGATAAGCTTGAAGGAGCCAGTGATATTATTAGCAATGCCAGCTGTACGACTAACTGTATAACGCCGGTTGCAGCTGTAATTGAGAGTAATTTTGGCATTGAAAAAGCTATGATGACAACGGTGCACAGCTATACGGCCAGTCAGCGTCTGCAGGATGCACCTGCGAAAGATTTGCGTGAAGCTCGCAGCGCCGCCGAAAATATTGTACCTACCACGACCGGCGCATCCATAGCCGCCGGTCAAGCATTGCCGGCGCTCCAAGGAATCTTTGGCGGCCTATCGGTACGTGTTCCAACCCCTGTCGTGAGCTTAAGTGACTTTGTAATAATCACTAAACGCAAGGTTACAGCCGAAGAAGTTAATGATGTTTTCAGAAAAGCGGCCCAGGAGCCATTTTATCAGGGTATCCTTGCCGTAACTGAAGAGCCTTTAGTTAGCGGTGATTTTATAGGTAATAGTCACTCATGTATCGTAGACACCGCACTAACAGCTGTAGTTGATGGCGATATGCTTAAAGTAGTCGCGTGGTACGACAATGAATGGGGCTATAGTAATCGCTTGGTAGAGGTGGTAGCCGATACTGGTCGCTTGTTGCATCAAAAACAAGACCATACAGAACATCATGACTAGGGGTATGATTAATGAGTCGCGAGTTGTGCGTAGCCCATTAGTTTCTATTGGTTTTTCAGGAACCTGCTCATGAAAATTTATGTTGGGGCGGACCACAACGGGTTTTATCTTAGGAATAGTCTTATCGGGTACTTAAAGCGGGCTGGATATGATGTCTATGATGATGGTGACGCCCAACTGGACCCTCAGGATGACTTTCCGGTTTTTGCTACTAAAGTCGTGCATGACGTACTCTCCAGCGATGATTCCGATCCACGCGGAATCTTAATTTGTGGCAGCGGACAAGGAATGTGTATGGCAGCCAACAGATTCAAGGGTATCCGTGCCTGCATGGGTTATGACCGTGAGTCTGTAAAAGCTACACGAAAGGATGAGGACAGCAATATCTTATGTCTAGCCGCACGAGTATTGGAAAAAGACAAAATCAATGTGTTGGTGGAAACCTTTCTTAATACGCCATTTTCTCATCTGGGCCGTTACCAGAGACGGATTGTTGAAATGGATAGTTTGTGAACGTATGGGCATAATCTGTCCAACGGTAACAGCCTATGACCCGCATGCCTACCGCGAACAAATGGAGCGCATTACGCCATTTGCTAAGCGTGTTCATATTGATTTGATGGATGGAGAATTTGCTCCCACAGTGTCACCAGCCTTGAACCAGATTTGGTGGTCGGACGCCACGCAGGCTGATATACACTTAATGTACATGCGGCCCATGGACTATCTGGAGGAGCTTATTAAAATGCGTCCACATATGGTTATTGTTCATAATGAAGCCACTGTACATCATATGCATTTTGCCGGTGAATTGCACAAAGAAAATATTTTAGTGGGCTTGGCGATTTTGCAGGATACGCCCATAGAACATTCGTACCAAATTATGCATAGTTTTGATCAAGTATTAATTTTTAGTGGACAGTTGGGTCATCATGGTGGTATCGCCGATTTGGAGCTTATTGATAAAGTAAAAAAGGCTAAAGAACACCATCCAGATGCGGAAATTGCCTGGGATGGCGGTGTAACGGATCAGAACATACAACAACTTGTTGAAGCTGGTGTTGACGTTTTGAACGTCGGTGGCTTTATTCAAAACTCGTCAAATCCAACCAATGCTTATGCTACACTAGAAACATTAGTGAGGGGTTAAATCTGACACATGAAACAAAAAATGACAATTCAACAGCTGGAGCTCAAGGCGGTTGATATACGGGAAGATATTATCAAGATGTTGGAGCATGCCAAAAGTGGTCATAGTGCTGGCCCGCTCGGACTCGCAGATATTTTTACCGCGCTTTATTTTGATATTTTAAAATACGATCCTAAAAACCCTGATTGGGACCAACGGGATATACTGCTGCTCAGCAATGGTCACTGTATCCCGGTGCAATATGCGGCCATGGCTCATGCTGGCTTTTTTGACCGTAAAGAGCTTACTACATTAAGACAGTTTGGGTCGCGCCTGCAAGGTCATCCAGAAAGACTGAGGTTGCCGGGCCTTGAAACTACCAGCGGGCCGTTAGGCTCTGGGCTGAGCCAGGCAGCAGGCATGGCGTTGGGCCTAAGAATGAACAAAGACCACCACCGTTGGATTTATTGTGTCATGGGAGACGGCGAGCTTAACGAAGGTAATATCTGGGAAGCAGCAATGCTGGCTGGGAAATACCAGCTCAATAACATTATCGGTATCGTAGATCGTAATAATATTCAGATTGACGGTCCCACGGAAACAGTGATGCCGTTAGAAGATCTAAAAGGTAAGTGGGAAAGTTTTGGGTGGCATGTTATTGAGATAGACGGCAACAATATTGAAGCCGTCATTGACGCGTGTGCCATGGCAAGGGCGGTGGTAGAAAAGCCCGTGGTGATTATTGCCCATACAATACCAGGCAAAGGCGTTGATTTTATGGAATATGATTTTCATTGGCACGGCGCCCAGCCTAACCATGAACAGGCTATTAAGGCATTGCACGAATTAAGAACACTGCAGGGTAGGATTAGGAGCGAACATGAGTAGTCATTCAAAGGCTCTTTTTTTAGGAGAGAATTGTGGCTGAGTTGCATTTGGTGCCAGATGTTCTGGCTAAAGATATCGTCATGGAACCTAACCGCAAAGGTTTTGGTCGCGGGCTGGTAGAAGCAGGCAAACGTGATGTAAATGTGGTCGCTGCGTGCGCTGACCTTACCGATTCTACACAGATTAGCTTGTTTAAAGATGCGTTTCCGGAGCGGTTTATTGAGATCGGTGTAGCCGAACAGAACCTGGTAACGGTTGGCTCGGGACTAGCCGCAGTGGGAAAAATTCCTTTTGTCAGCAGCTATGCTGCCTTCAGTCCCGGACGTAACTGGGAACAGATTCGCACTACAATTTGTCTTAATGATCGCCCGGTTAAGATCATTGGTGCTCACGCCGGTCTGTACACAGGTATGGATGGGGCGACGCACCAAATGTTAGAAGATATTGCCTTGATGCGCGTCCTCCCCAATATGGTCGTGATCGCTCCTGGTGACGCGTGCGAGGCAGAAAAAGCCACGCTAGCCATGGCCGCCGATCCACGTCCTAACTATATGCGTCTGACCCGTGAGCCCACACCCATTATTA
>JAICHO010000017.1 GCA_025924835.1 Candidatus Saccharimonadota bacterium
TATTATGGTTGAGCGTATGTAGTATCGCAATAGCTAATTGGCTCACTACTTCTAATTTATTTTTGCGTTAAGTTTTCTGTAAGAATTTTTATTGCCCCCTCTATAAACTAAGCATAAGCTTGGACTACTAGCAGCGTGCTTAAGTTTACTAAGGAGATGCCATATGTCTAGGAATAATCATAAAACCAACAGGGATGCTGAAGAGCGTGACCCATATTATCCATATCTCATTGAGCTCTAAATAACGGCACAACGGTCAAAAATTAATTTTTAAGATATGAAAGATGTCACATGAGTAAGTTCGGCGCTAAAGCCCAACAAATTATTCAAAACACCATGCGAGATTTCGCCGACGGCAAGCTTAGAAACGGCTCTACGGGTAAAAAAGTAACAGACCGCAAACAAGCAATTGCGATTGGCGTTTCTAAGGCTCGCGAGAACCAAAAACACCACGATAAGGAGGAAAACTAGACATGAAACGTACCAAAATTATAAATCGCCCCACACGCTTATCAGATATGTCCTTTGATGATTATTACGACAGCAATGACCGGCAGCAAGACAGAGTTCATCGCCTGCAGGTTAAACGATGGCGCAAACTAAAAAATCAGTTTATATAAATAGCTTCAGGGCACCTATAGTTATAACTAGAGTAGGCTAAAAGCGGAAAAGACATCAAGTCCATGACGAGGGAGCATGCATAGTGCATGGCACATCTCTCTTCTCTAGATAAGCGAAGCAAATACGACAGTATTTTGATTGTAGTGGCCGGTTTGACGATCAAAGGTTCCACCGCACGTTATAAGCCGTAAACCAGCGTGGTCAATATTCCCATACACTTCCTGGGTAGGAAAATTATTTTGATCAAACTGCTTGAGAGCCTCGACCTTAAATTTGGCTATAGAACCATCGGCGCGCGTTATTTCGACAATTGCACCTGGCTGTATCTCACGTAAGCGCCAAAATACAGATGGTCCTTTATATGTATCAATGTGACCAACTATTATGGCGGGCCCTATTTCCCCCGGTGTCGGACTGTATTTATACCAACCGGTAATTTTATCAAACAACGGTGGCGTTTCCATAGTACCGTCTGGCAGGCGGCCCACAGACATAATATCGTAGTCTATCTGCACCGACGGAACGTTAATATGGGTCGGCTCGGAGCGAGGTAGTGTCTTGGTCTTAGGCGTACCGCTGGCTTTTGCTGATTGCGTGGTGCTGGGCGCCGGCAGTGAAAAAGCTTTGGCTGGTTCTAGTTGATGGTCCTTGCCGACTTGCACGCCAAAATACAATATACCTCCAAGTCCCAGCACCAACATCAGAATAGGTATAAGCTTAGCCGGTCTAAGAAAAACTGTAAACTGCGAGCGCCAGCCAAATGGTTTCTTTCTGTGCAAACGGACCGCGATTTCTTTAACGGATGAGACGTAAACAGGGATGATAATTTGTCGGAAGGTCTTGCTGCGACGGACGGGTGGGACATGAAAGCGTCGAACAGTTATTATTATCATCCTCGTAGGGCTTACTCGGACCCGAAAGTGTTTTGCTCGCCAGCGTGGCATTGGAATAACCTCTTACTTAATAAGATTATAAGCGGAAAAGCGGCAGCCGGCATTGAAGCCAGCCACCACTTTTAAGCATTTCCGCTATTTTAATTATTTAAAGTTTTTGTATATTTTACGCGTCGTTCCATTTGCGCAGTACAAGACCAAGGCCCATAGTACCTACAGATCCGACAACTCCGACTAGGGATAGACCCAGCGAAGCAGGAGCTGCACCACCGGCACCGGCACCTACACCGCCCTGTGGAGCTTGAACCTGCGGCGTAGTGGCTGCTGCAACCTTTGAAGTTGAAGCTGCCAGTACAGCGCCGCCACTTCCCATACCACCGGTTACAGGCGTCGATACTGGCGCAGCTGCTTGGGTAATATTCGTAACGTTGTGAGTGCTACAGTCAGGTGAAAAGGTCACACCAGAAGTCTGGTTGCCAGTTGCAGTAGTTGTAGCGGTGTTGGATTGATCGTTAGTGGCTGTGCCTGTGCCAGCCCCGCCTGTGCCTGTTCCCGTGCCTTCACCCACTGTTCCTACGCCTGCACCTGTGCCAGCCCCGCCTACGCCAGCCCCAGTGGTAGCTCCGTTGGCGTTCGCCTGGTCAGTTGCCGCAACTACAGTTTGCTCTTGTGTGACGTTGTTGGTAATGATCGCAGAGCAGTTACCGAGTGTAATAGTGTAATTGCGTGAATTATTAACATCCACGTTTGGACAGACATTTGCTCCTGCTACACCATTGGCACAAGTTGTTGCTTGTTGTGCAGCAGCTGGTAATGCGAAACCTAACGCGAGAGCAATGGTTGTTACACCCGCTCCGAATGCGATTTTAATTTTTTTCATAAATGACCCTCCTCCCCACACCTATACTTAATTGTAATTCCAATATAGTCTTATTATTTATTGATTGTCAATAATATTATATAGTGGTTATGCTTATTACTCTAATTTACGTGATCCACATTGCAAGAAGGGGGCAATGCCCCCTTCTTATCTAACGTACTATTACCGGTTTTTAATGGACCGTAACATTGTTAGTTTGCGTTCCCGTTGTTGTTGTGTTGCTCCAATTGGTTTGGCTGTTAGTGGCTGTGGCTGTGCCAGCACCGCCTACACCTACACCCGTACCACCCCCAAGAATACCCGCACCCACACCTGTCCCGGCTCCCCCGACACCCAAGGCTGTCGTTGCGCCGCTAAGATTAAGCTGAGTCGTATTTGCTGTTACTGATTGAGCCTGGAGCACATTGTTACGAACAATCGCCGAACCCGAACCTAGGTTCCAGGTCCGTGTCCTGGAGTTATCCACGTTCACATTTGGACATACGTTTAATCCAACGAGTCCGTTAACACACGTCGCCGTTTGGGACTGAGCTGCAACCGGAAAAGCCACTCCGAGAGCTACCATCACTGACGCTGCACCTGTTGTTAGTACATACTTTAGTTTACCCATACCGTTCTCCTCCCAATTAGTTATTAGTAAATCCACTATATCCCGCACGCTTAAGCTTAGTCTGTAATAAATAGTACAGTTTATTTACTAGTTCCGAATCATAAAAAACTCACGTCCATTGTCATGGACGTGAGTTCGTTTTAGACAGCGTAATTACTTCGCGTCTTGAATGGGACTGACAGGCGCTGAAGGTCCAGCAGAAACTTTTTTGCCGCCAAATTTTTCGCGTACCTGGAATAAAAGATAGAACGCTATGAGAGAACCGATGAGACTGCCTACAAAACTGCCGATGCCACGGTTATAGGTGAATATCTGGACCACACCGTAGACCAGATTAATCAGGGCGCCTAGGAACAATAGATTCCAACCGCCTTTTTCACGTTTTTGCAGTTTAGGAAAAGCCAGTAATAGAATTACAGCATCAACAACTAGCATCAAAACACCTAAGTAGATCAGGGTCTTGTCAAAACTTGACGGTCCGACAGGCTGGCCAGAGTAATACGCGGATAATGAATTTGCCAAATCAATTACGCGACTCGCATAGTTTGCAAGATGATAGAGCGCTAACGCTGCTAGTAGCTGCAGTACGCCGCCAATAAGTGCCAGCCATGGCCAGACCTTAGCCAGAGCTTCCTTGGAACTATCGGGCAACGCGGGCACATCCTTAAAGGCGGTCGCCATTTTATTTTCTATGGTTTCTAGTGCAGACATTTCATCTCTCCTCAATTTATACCTTTAGCATAAACTGCTCGCCGGCAATACACAATAGTTACGCATCGACATGGTTACCCTTTAACATCAAGTACAATATAATTGTGGAAAACTACGACGACGAGTACCGTAAGCTAAATAGCCAACAGCGTTTAGCGGTTGATACCATAGAGGGGCCACTCCTGGTGGTAGCGGGTCCTGGCACAGGTAAGACGCAGCTGCTCAGCATGCGTGTTGCCAATATTTTAAAAAAAACGGACACCTATCCCGGCAATATCCTATGCCTGACTTTTACTAATAAAGCCGCGTCTAACATGCGCGAACGGCTGGTATCGTTGATTGGATCTGATGCGCATAGCGTCCAGGTCAAAACTTTCCATGGTTTCGCGGCAGATATAATGAGCGAAAATCCTGATTATTTTTGGAACGGAGCACCGCTCACCAGTGCCCCGGATGCCGTAGCGCTAGGTATCATCCAAGATATTTTAAGTGACCTGCCACTGGATAATCCGCTGGCACTACGTTATAGCGGTATGTATACCGCCGTGAATGATGTACAACAGGGGTTAAAGCTGGCCAAAGAGGCCGGTCTAACGCCGGAAAAATTGCGGGCACTCATTAAGGCAAACCTTTCATATATTGATGTTATTGAACCGCGCCTAGCAGATATTCTGTCGGCGCCCTTAAGCTATCGTAAGCTTGGTGAAATTCAAAGCCAGATTGACAATTTGCCCCATCAGTCAACCGATCGGCTCACCACGCCATTATTACCGCTGGATACGGTGCTAAGGGAAAGCCTGGCATTTGCCATTACGCAAGATGAACAGATACACAAGACCAGTCATACCGGTGCTTGGAAAAAAAGGTGGGTACAGAATATTGCTGGCACCAAGCTTATGTATGATGAACGCCGTCGTAATGAATGGTGGCTTAAGCTGGCGGACGTATACGAACAGTACCGGAACGCCTTAAGCCAGCGTGGTTATTATGATTATGCCGACATGCTGGTAGAGGTAATCAGCCAGTTAGAAAATTCGGCGGAGTTGCGGGCCAGCGTGCAAGAGCAATTCTTATACGTCCTTATAGATGAGTTTCAGGACACCAACGCCGCTCAGCTCCGTCTGGCCCATTTGGTGGCCGATCAAATAGTCAGCAATGACGCGCCCAACTTAATGGCCGTCGGCGACGACGACCAGTCAATATTCAAATTCAACGGCGCCGAGCTTAATAACATGTTGTCATTTCAAGCGTCTTACCCAACAGCTAAATTGATTGTTCTAAAGGATAATTACCGTTCTACCCAAGCAATTCTGGATACCGCAAAAAGTGTCATCGAACAAGCCGAGGACCGGCTCGTAACCCGTGAGCCGTCGCTAGTGAAAGACCTTATTGCCAAAAACACCGACAAGCAACTGGGGTTTATCCAGCATCAGATCTATCCAACCCGGGAGCATCAATACCAGGTGGTTGCGGAAGAAATAAGCAGACGGCACAAAGCCGAACCAGGGCACACCATTGCCGTGCTCGCACGCAGTCATGATAGCCTAAGAAGCCTAGCGGCCACTCTGATTGCCCAAGATGTGCCAGTCCGTTATGAACAGCAGCAAGACATTACCGAAAACGAAGCGGTCGCCCAAGCCATACTTATCGGGCAAGCCGTACAGGCAATCACAGAAGGTAACGATAGCGCTCTCAACCCGGCAATTGCCCAGCTGGTACGCCATCCAATGTGGGGGCTCAGCCCTATGACATTATGGGAGCTGGCAACCAGCAATTTCAGCCAACCAAACTGGCTGGCCAGTCTGTTGAGCCATACCGATAAAAAAGTAGCTAATCTGGGGCATTTCCTGATGTGGCTTTCCGCCGAAGCCAGCTACCAGCCACTACCTGTTATTATGGAATATATCCTTGGCTTGCTACCCGGCGAACACATGAGCAGCCCCTTGCAGCAGTATTTTATAGACTACCGAAAAACCACTAACGCGTATTTGCAAACATTGTCGGCAATTCACCGGTTGCGGGGTTTGGTTACGGAATTTTGCAAGGGAGAACAGGCCAGCTTGGCCGACTTTAACGAATTTGTCAGGTTAAATAAAAGTAACCAAAAAGTTATAACCGATGAATCATGGTTTGTCAGCGGCACCAACGCGGTTGATCTGCTCAGCATACACAAAGCTAAGGGCCTGGAGTTTGATACGGTGTTTATAGCCGATGCAGTAGAAACGGTGTGGCAGCCGCGTAAAAGCGGACGAAAGCCACCAGCTAACTTGCCCTTGCAGCCATATGGCGATGATTATGATGATTACGTGCGCCTTATGTATGTGGCTATTACCCGCGCCAAACACTCTGTAATAATCACCAGCTTTGCCACTGACGAATCAGGTGAACCAGTGCTGCCAACACCATTTGTACATACTATTCCCGCTTCGTCCATTGCCACGATTGAAGAACAAACAACCATTACCAGTCTGGAGAATAGCCTGAGGTGGCCACGACTTGAGGCACCGCACGAGCATGAACTGCTAAAGGCCAGGCTTGACGGCTACCAGCTTAGCCATACCCATCTCATTAATTTTTTGGATGTGACAAACGGCGGGCCACAATACTATTTTGAACGCAACCTGCTTAAATTGCCTGATGCTAAATCGCCGGCGATGGCTTATGGTACGGCTGTTCATCGCGCCATGGAAATGGCCCAAAAATTAGTTAATACCAAAAAGTTCACGCTAGGGCAGGTATTAACCACCTATGAACAAAGCCTGCAAGAACAGTTTTTGCCAGCGAGCGATTACGAACGCTATCTGGCGCACGGTCAGAAAGTATTACAAAAACTTTTTGATGATTATGATTATGAACTGCCGAAGGGCAGTTTGCCCGAACAGTCATTTAAGGATATCCGCATCGGTGACGCACACTTAAGCGGTGCGGCGGACCGTATTGACAGACAAGACAATGCGCTGCTTATCGTGGACTACAAAACCGGCAAACCTCTGAGCAGCTTTACTACACGGGATAAAAGCAAACAAGTCAAAGCCTGGAAACACCGTACCCAGCTGATTTTTTACACGTTACTTTTGCGTCACAGTCCGCGTTACGCCAAGACAGACCACATTACGGGGCAGATGGTATATCTGGAAGCAGATTCAGCCGTTGAGCTCACTCGCGATTATCAGGCAACCCCCGAAGAACTTCAGCAGTTATCGGAGCTGTTACGTGTCGTTTGGCATCATATCATGGAGTTGTCCTTTCCAAACACCGACCATTACCCAGCTGGGATGAAGGGCATTCAGGAATTTATTGATGACCTGTTAAAAAATAAGGTTTAACAGCTTAGCTTTAGTCTTTTTTAGCCGAAAATTCATTGCATATTGATACCAAATAGTCCGTTAGTCTCCGCAACGTTTTTTGAGCTTCTGGACCATCACTAACGGGCAATAGTGCCAAGATGGGGTTAGTTTCGAGCATCTTCCAACCTTTGGACGTATTAATAAAGTCTATTGAGTAGTAGCGAGGATAGTCTTTGAATAATTTGTCAATTTCGTAGGCTATTGCTACCGCTTCTGACGGGGCGTCGGCAATATCCAAGAAGACCATCTTGCCACCTTGTGAAACATTTGAATGTAGTGCGCCAGCTCTAGCCTCGCGAATATAACAGCCGATTAACTCGCCTCCACACATTGATAGACGTATATCGTGAACGCCGTTCGCGTAACCTTCATAGCCCATAGAAGTGTCCAGGAATTCTTGTATAAGCACGGGGTAGTGATTATCTATTCGTTCAGAAATCTGATCTTTTGAGCCGATATATACGCGGCGACCACCTTCGCCTTCGGGCTCCTTAGCAACTATCATATCGCCATCGATTTTTTTGAAAGCCTGCGTAACGTCCTGTTTGGTTTCGCAAATAATGGAAAAGGGTTGATATTGCGAGAAATGTTTGTACATTTCAATTTTATTATTACAGATTTTCATCAAATAGGACGAGTTAATGGTGGTAATGTCACGACCGATAAAGCCACCCCTGTCAAACACCAGATTAACCGTAATATTATGTACCGTTGTCAGGTTGTCTAAAGTAGTCTTGGATGTAATTGTATAAGCGACAGAGAACTTGCCGAATCCCAAGTACGTATTATTATCGGTTACTAGGTAGGCCTCGACGCCACGGTCCTTAAGCGCGAGCATCAGATCTTGATAAGCCTGCCAGTAATAGTCATCACTGAAGGGATCACCGTTTTTTTTAAGGTTTCTGCAAAAAATTGCAATTGCTTTAGTCGGATCGGGGGATGTCATGTTCTGCCACCTCGTTGCTTTAATTCATTCGAACGCTATCAGCGTGCTCGCGAGCCGAAAATCTAACATCCAAGCTTTACTCGTAGTGTATACTCGTAGCTTGTGTGATTTAGGTCACATGTAGTATAATTATAACACTTATTTAGATTATGCCAACTACCCTTACCGAACAATTAAAATCCAGATTGCGGATTTCTAAGCCCGTAAAGTCTTTGTCTGCCTATTTCCCGGCAGGAACTCAGTATTTTTACGCTTATCCAGCGGGTGAATCTGCGGACTTTATAAACCACGTCAGTCCCACGACCGAAGAATTGATCGCCGCCAGAGCGTACGGGTGCGCAGGCCCTGATATATCTGTTGTGGCTTATGCCAATACTGGCCAACCCGTAATAGAAAAGCGTTTATTAGACAAACTGGGCATACCCCAGCTCAACTCCAAGCAAGTTATTTTGCTGCCCGCTTCAATTACACCCTCTCTGACGGGTATTGAGCGCAATGACGCCATACTAAAAGCCTTAAAAGCATGCACTCGGCAGGGTAGATTAGTGATGGCACAGCCATTTTTAAGTAAGTCGTTCATTAGCCAATACCAGATTCCACCCCATATAACTTCGTGGCTAAATGACAAGATAAATCTTTCTTCTATTTTGATGGGCGTAATGGTACCCGCTAGACTGGCAACATACAGTTCCAGTGCGCAGTTTATTGCTAACCATACCAAACTTTCGCTGCCATACGTGGTTAAAGCTTCTGCTTCAAGCGCTGGCGATGGTGTTCACATTTGTCGCTCGGCTCAAGACGTGCAAAAAGCCATAGACCAGTTTCAGCAAATTAACACCACCATAATCGTCGAGGAATACGTCAGTATAAAAAAGAATTACGGAATCCATTTTGGAATCCCTCATTCTGCCAATAACTCAATTGATATATTAGGATTTAACGAACAGGTCACCAGTTCATCGGGGAAATTCCTTGGTGGGATTATTGAGCCCCAGACACTGCCGACGGTATTACAACCTGTAGTGACGTATTTACAAGAACAAGTTTTGCCACGTGTGCGCAGAATGGGCTGGTATGGAGTAGGCTGTTTTGACGTGTTAATAGATGAATATGACAAACCTTACTTTATTGATGCCAACTTCCGCATGACCGGCATGACAACGTATCATTTCATGAGAGCCGCGCAAAAAATCTCAGTACCACTAATCAGTTTTAGCGGAAGTTTTAAAGGCACACAGGAAGCTTTTGAAAATATAATGGGACCGCTGGCGGGCAAGCATGTGCCGGATCGCACCTTGCAAATTATAGCCTTGAACCATCACGATAATACGTGGGGTTTTAATGCGGCGCTTATGCTGCCAAATTTCTCGCGACGGGCGAAAGAAATTGAATTACTGCTTGAGGCTGGGATACGGTCGCCTGGCTTGACACAACTAGCTGACACCCTTAATCGGAGCAGTCTTTAGGCACCTGTGCGTAAAACCAGGCGATCGCACCCGTGCTTGGTTTAGCCACGTGTGCGGCGGCGTTTTAGGCCGGCGACTTGCAGGCGGACAGTGCTGCGGTCAATAAGCGTCTGGGCATGTTCTAGCGATACTTGGTCTTTGGCCTCGCGCTTCATTTGCTGGGCGCGTTCCATGGCTTTTTGGGCTTCGGCCTCGTTGATTTCTTCGGCGTGATCAGCCTCGTCTACCAGAACGCGCAACGTATTATTTGCTACCTCAATAACGCCGCCGCTAATGGCAAAGTACTCCATCATGTCATCTCGGTCGGTTGACTTGCGGCGCACACTGATAGCACCGTGCGTAGCCGCACTAATAAGCGGCATGTGTCCCGGCATAACTCCAATTTGACCATCCAAAGTAGGCAAGATGACCTCATAGACGTCCTCGTCAAATTTAACACCACCCAGGCTTACTAACTGAAATTTAATCATTGTTGTATTCAGCCGCCATTTATTTTTCCTTTACTACTTCTGAGATGTCGCCCTTCATATAGAAGGCCGACTCTGGCAGGTCGTCGTGTTTGCCGTCCAGGATTTCACGGAAACCGGCAATCGTGTCAGAAAGGGATACATAGCTACCTTTATGCCCAGTGTACACCTCGGCGACAAAGAAAGGCTGGGTCAGGAACCGTTGTATGCGGCGCGCGCGGGCGACGGTCTGCTTGTCGTCATCAGAAAGCTCCTCCATACCCAAAATCGCGATAATGTCTTGCAGATCCTTGTAGCGCTGCAGGACGCGTTGCACCTCACGGGCGACCTCATAATGTTCCTCGCCAATAATTTCAGGGTCTAAAATAGTAGACGACGAGTCAAGCGGGTCAACAGCAGGATACAAACCAAGCTCTGTCAGAGCCCGGTTTAGCACAATCGTAGAGTCAAGGTGGGCAAATGTTGTGGCTGGTGCCGGGTCAGTAAGGTCATCGGCGGGCACATAAACAGCCTGTACGGATGTAATAGAACCTTTACGAGTACTGGTGATACGCTCCTGCAAGGCGCCCATTTCTTGGGCTAAGTTTGGCTGATAGCCCACTGCGGAAGGCAAACGGCCTAGCAGGGCAGAAACTTCGGCACCGGCCTGCGTAAAGCGGAAGATATTATCAATAAACAGCAACACGTCAGAACCCTGGTCACGGAAGCCTTCAGCAATAGTCAGACCGCTTAATCCTACGCGCAGGCGCGCACCGGGTGGTTCGTTCATCTGCCCAAATACCAGCGAGGTCTTATCGAGCACACCGGATTCGGCCATTTCGTTGTACAGATCGTTACCCTCGCGGGTTCGTTCGCCCACACCAGCAAATACGGAATAACCGCTGTGGAATTTGGCGATGTTGTTAATTAGTTCCTGAATCAGTACGGTTTTGCCCACGCCGGCGCCACCGAACAGCCCAACTTTACCACCCTTGGTAATCGGACAAATCAGGTCAATAACCTTAATGCCAGTTTCCAGCACTTCCACGTTGCCGGATTGTTCTGTCAAGGCAGGCGGCAGGCGGTGGATTGGCGCATTTTCCTTAAATGTGCCCGCTTTGCCGTCAATAGGATGGCCGGTTACATTAAACATTCGTCCCAAAGTATCTTGCCCGATAGGGACACTGATTGCTGCACCGCTATCTGTAACTTCGGTGCCACGCTCCAATCCGTCGGTGCTACCTAAGGCAATCGCACGGACAGATGATTCGCTCAGGTGCAAGGCTACCTCAAACACCAGCTCCTTGCCATCAAGCTCTGTGGTAAGCGCGTTATAAATAGCCGGCAAAGACCCCTGTGAAAACTCCACATCTACCACCACTCCAACCACCTGGCTAATTGTTCCTGTTACTTTATTCGCTGTTGCAGTCGCCATAGTTATGCTCCTTGTCCTATTATTTCTACCAGCCCGCTCTTGTTTATAATGTGAGTAGTCATTGTCTGCCGCCAGTCTGTTCTTCGCGGACGCGTCTTTCATAACCCTCTTCCTGACCAAAACGGTAAGCATCAAGCAAAGCAATTGGGGCAGTATCGATGGCTTCCATGCCAAAACTTATGCCATCCAGAATTCTCCCAGCCGTGTAGTCCAAGAACAAAGCGACCTGTTCGGGACTAGCGTCCGGGAACAAAGATAGCAGAAAAGCTTCATTCGCCTTGCCGTCGTCCGCCATAACTTCGGCGACAGCATGATAGGGAACATAAGTATCTTGAGTATCTTGACGAATTTCGCTCATTGTTGGATGGCCTCCGCGCCACCAGTTATTTCTGCTAATTCCTGGGTGATGGCCGCTTGGCGGGCCGTGTTAAATGCCAACGTTAGGTCGTCTATAAGGTCACCGGCATTATCGGTCGCGTTTTTCATGGCAACCATGCGCATAGAATGTTCTGATGCCAGGCTTTCCAGCAATGCCTGCCAGACCTGTACCTCCAACAGCCGTTCGGTCACATTGTCCAGCACCACCTCAATGGATGGTTCAAACGTCGTATTATTAAGCGAGTTTTCGGCCTCGTCAGTGCTGTCAAATCGGGCAGGTAGCAGTGATAAAGCGGTGGCCTCTTGTACCAAATTTGACTTGAATTGCGTATACAAAACCTGGACATCGTCTACTGTCTTGTCACGGTACATTTCTATAGCCGTATTTAATATTGGGCGAATATCATTGGCGGTAGGGTGATCCGGGATCTCCGTGTAAGCCGCCAGCAGATCAATTTGCGGAACCCGCCGGGCAAATTTGGCGCCTTGTTTGCCAACGGCAATTACGTGCCCCTTAATGCCGGCTTTATCGTCGGCAATAAAGGCACGGGTCAGCATACGGATAATATTGGCATTGTACGCACCTGCCAGCGTACCATTGCTGGTAATGACGATATACATCCGCTTTTTGACAGGTCGGATTACAAACAGTGGGTGCTCCCCAACTTCGGTAATGGCGCTAAGACGTGTCAGCAGGGAATAGGCAAATTCGCGGTACGTTCTGCCGGCCAGGGCATATTCCTGCGCTTTACGCATCTTGCTGGCGGCAACTAACTCCATGGCCTTAGTAATCTGTCGGGTGTTTTTGACAGATCCTATGCGACGTTTAAGGGTTATCGTATTAGCCATTATCTATGCTTCCTCTGCCGTTTGGGTCTTGCCACTATTTTCTAATTCTACCAATTTAGCATCTATTGCGGTTCTGAGTAGGCTCAGTGCCGTAACTTTCTGGCTGGGGTTATCATCTCTCAGTTGTTCAAGCGTATTAGCTGATACACCAAGAGCTAATGCCAGGTCGCTGCGTTCTGTAAAAGCTCCTTGTTCACACCCATCGATGTAGCCTCTGGCATCGGCATCCATGAGGCCATCAGCATGCTGGGGAGCATATGCTCCCCATGCGCTTTCAGGGATACCTCCACCGTACATCTACTTTTCCACCTTAGCTTCTTCTGGCTTGTAAGAAACGGCGATTTTGTTGGCGATATCGACAATCATCTTTTGGACCTTCTCGTCTGGTTCGGCACCGGTGTTAATGTGCTCCATTTCCGTGCCGTGATCGTGCTTTAGGTCACGCAGCAGGTTAGCCTCCGAGGACTTGACCTTGTCTAATGGTACCGCATCAAAACAACCATTGGTCGCCGCCAGCAGGGTAGCGTACATCTGCCATACGGAGTAGGGGCTGTACTGGGGCTGCTTAAGCAGTTCTGTCAGGCGTTGGCCACGCTCTATACGGTGGCGGGTTTCCGTGTCAAGATCGGTAGAAAACTGACTGAAGGCAGCTAGTTCGCGGAACTGCGCTAGCTCGATGCGTAGTGATTTAGCCACTGATTTAACAGCCTTAGTCTGGGCCGAGCTACCAACACGCGATACCGACAGCCCAACCGAGATAGCCGGCCGAATACCTTGGTAAAACAGGTTGGTTTCCATAAAGATCTGACCATCCGTAATCGAGATCACGTTAGTCGGAATATAGGCACTAATGTCCCCGGCTTGCGTTTCAATAATTGGCAAAGCAGTCAGGCTGCCCGCCCCCAAATCGTCGCTCAGCTTGGCGGAACGCTCCAATAGACGTGAGTGCAAATAAAACACATCGCCTGGATAGGCTTCGCGGCCGGGAGGACGACGCAGTAGTAGGGACATCTGGCGGTAGGCCGCGGCGTGCTTGGTAAGGTCGTCATAGATAATTAAAGCGTGCTGTTTATTGTCCCGGAAGTACTCCCCCATGGCAGTCGCGGCATAAGGCGCCAAGTACTGCAAACTGGCGGGATCGGCCGCACTAGTGGCCACTACAATGGTCTGCTCCATAACACCTTCGCGCTTAAGACGTTCTATCATACGGGCTACCTTACTGAGCTTCTGCCCGATAGCCACATAGATGTTAATGACGCCAGTGTTCTGGCGATATTGATTGATCATGGTATCAACGGCTATGGCAGTTTTACCGGTTTGACGGTCACCAATAATCAGCTCACGTTGGCCACGACCAATCGGTACCATGGCGTCAATAGCGGTTAGCCCCGTCATCATGGGTTCATGAACACTTTTACGACTTAAAACCCCAGGCGCATTTTGTTCTATACGACTGGTACGGCTAGCTTTGATTGGGCCCTTACCGTCCAGGGGGCGACCCATAGGATCCACCACACGGCCAACCAACTCGGGACCAACCGGAACTTCCAATACCTTACCGGTGAGCTTGGCACTGGCGCCCGCCTTAATAAGCGTGTCATCGCCCAGTACCACCGCTCCAATTTCATCTTCGCCCAAATTAAATGCAAAGGCGGTGACCGAAGTGCCATCCGTGGCAGTGATTTGAATCATTTCACTGTAGCCACACTGCGTCAGACCATATATCCACGCTACGCCGTCACCCACACGCGTTACTACGCCTACTTCTTCTATTTCAGGCCGTTTTTTTAATTCGGTAATCGCCGCCCGAATGTCTTCTGATAGTTCTTGGATTGAGATATCTTTCACATTTAATCCTATTCTTTATCAATGGCTGTCAAGCGCTTTAGTGTTGAAAGTTTTGCGGCTAATGTCATGTCCAATTGTTCGTTCGCCATGTCTACGCGCAAACCACCGATCACGCTTGCGTCGGTACGCGGGCTGATGTGCACGGTTTTGGCTTTAGGATAGGCACGGCGCAACAATTGTCTTACTTCTTCTATAACGTGCTGGTCCACGTCGTAGGCACTTACCAATTCTGCCTCCAAAATACCTTGGCTTGCCCGGTACTGCATGACATCACGCAGGATGGATTCCAGTTCGGCGGTGCGGCGTTCGGTTAGCAAGTAGGCGGCTATCTCGCGCGCTAACAATGCGCTATCACTAATGTGTAGGGTGCGCTCGGCAATCGTTTGAGCCAGTATGTGCCGTGGTACTTTCATGCTCGTTCCTTGCAACAGTTCACTATTTGCGACCTTTCAGGGCTTTATCAATCAGTTTGGCGTCTTTAACTGCGTCAACTTTTTCTTCTACGATGGCTTCAGTGGCTTCGGATACCATTCCGACAATTTCTTTTTCTAGTCGGCGCTTAGCCTGTTCGGCTTCTTCATCAATCCGGCCTTCGGCATCCGCCATCATTGTGTCTACTTTGCGTTGGCCGACTTTTTCGGCTTCGCGGATTATTTCGCGGGCTTCTTTTTGGGCGTTACCTATAATTTTGTCCGCTTCAGTACGGGCTTCGCGCATAACTTTAACTACTTCGCTGTCTAATTTTGCGCGCTCTTTTTCCATGCGCTGGCCCATTTTTACACCATCTTCAATGACTTTGCGACGCTCAATTAACATTTTGGTAATCGGCTTAAAGGCAAATTTCTTCAGTACCAAAAACACGAGCAGGAAGGTAATTAGCTGGAAAATCAGACTTTTGGAGTTTACACCCAGCGCTGCCAGCGGTGAACCCCCGGCCTCTTCGGCTGCAAAAAACATATGCACCATATGGCTAGTTCCTTTCTTTCGGGGCTACTTTATTATAAAAACAGAGGCGAAGACCAATAGCGCCATAAGTTCGATGATGGCGATGATAACCAAAATCTGACCAAGGTATTTGGCGGCTTCGGGGTTACGGCCCACGGCATTCATAAATGCATTACCAATCAGGCCGATACCAATTGCAGGTCCAATCATGCCAAAACCCATCATGATGCCCTTGGCGAGCACGGCGGTATTTACTGCTTCTGCTGCGAAATTTACAAACATTATTGTGTCTCCTTATTACTGTTATTACGGGGCTTAAGCACCTTGCTAATTACTGACATTGTTTACCTCCGCATTAACGACTTCATCAATCGTCAGGTGGTCCTCGGGGGTTTCATGCTCCTCATGTGCGCCATGCTTGACAGCAACGGCCAGATACATGATGGACAGCATGACAAAAATATAAGCCTGGAGCGCGCCAACGAGCAGCTCCAATATGGTAAACGGTAGGGCGGTGATAGGACCGGCCACACCACCTAAGGCAGAAAACACCGTAATAATAATCTCGCCGATAGCCACGTTTAGGAACAAACGCAGAGCAAGGCTCGCGATACGTGTTAGATCGCTGAACATTTCAAAAATGCCCAGTAGCAGTGTCAGTGGGTTTTTGAGACTGCCGTTAAAATAGTGCCTCATGTGTTTCAAGAAGCCAGATTCGCGGATCGCAAAATACTGTACCAACAACCACGTAATAATAGCCGCAGCCAGCGTACCGTTCAGGTCGGCCGTGAATGGTCTGGTCAACGGCTCGCCGTGCGCCGTAAACGCTTCGCCAACTATAGGCAACAGCCCCAGCCAGTTACTAAAAAGGATAAAGAAAAATATCGCTATGAAGTAGGGAGCGTATTTTACGGCTTTTTCTTCGCTTTCCAGGGCGCTTTTGAGCGTGTCCGTAATAAAGTCCGTGCCAACTTCTACAAATTGCGTGATACCGCCTTTAGGAAATACTGTCATACGGCGCGCTACGGTAACCAAAAGCACCAATATTATCAGGGAACAGATTACGCCGTAAAGCATCGAGTTGGTAATATCCAGGCCACCAATGGTTAGCACCTTAAGCGGTGTGATATGAATAACGGGGTCAATCGCGAACTTGGTTAATAAGTTGCTCAGCATTATTTACTCTCCGTTTTGGATTCTTTAGATGCTTCTTCTGATTGTTCACGGTTGATTTCCTTGATGCTGGCCCATACGACAGAGCAACCGGCAACTGCTGCCACCATGAGCCCTAATAGCGTAAACGAAGGCCCGGTCTTAAAGTGTTCGTCAATTTTGACGCCGCCTACAATAGGAATCACCACCGTTAATGCCAGCCGCCACCCCATATTGCTGGTTGCGGCTAAAAATTGACGCTTGGCCACCAGCGAAGCCAGATTCTGCTCCATATCATCAATATTAGTCGTCTTCCCGGCGGCTTTCCTCATCTTCTTAAAGTATATCATTTTAATCTGATCGGTCGCAATACAATTTTGGCGCTGCGCCATCAAGAGTTATATAAGTCTATATGTTTCTGACATGATAAAATATAGATATGGTAACTATCTATTCTGCGACTTGGTGCGGGTTTTGTCATGCGGCTAAGGCTTACTTGGACAAATTAGGTGTGAAATACGATGATAAAGATGTCGAAAAGGACGTCGCCAACGCCACCGAATCTGTCAGTAAGTCAGGCCAAATGGGTATCCCTGTAATAGATATAAACGGCACTATCATCGTTGGTTTTGACCGCCCCAAAATTGACCAAACGCTTAAGGCCAACAATTTACTACCTTCCGCCTCCTAGGTTATATACTTAGCTTGCGATGGCATTCGAAGATTACAAGCAAAAAGACTCGGTAGTGGTGATTTACACCGGCGAAGGCAAGGGCAAGACAAGCGCTGCCGTGGGACTCATGGCCCGGGCGTTGGGCAACCGTTGGAACGTCGCGTTCATACAGTTTATTAAGCATTGGGGTGTGGGCGAACACGTATTTATCCGGGACATCCAGCCGCTTTTTAAAGACCAGTTGTTTTTTTACAAAGGCGGGAAAGGTTTTTATAACGCCGGTGATATTAGCGCCCAGCATGTAAGTGACGAGCAACATCAGCTGGCCGCGTCAGAAACCTATGAAACAGCTCTGGACTGCGTGCGCAGCGGCACATACAAACTGGTAATATGTGACGAAATAAACAATGCCGTACACGACGGACTTTTGACAAAGAAACAGCTGGAGCATTTGTTTAAACAGCGCGCTCCACACACCAGCTTGTGTCTAACAGGCAGGGATTTTCCAACAGAGTTCTTAAAATACGCCGATATTGCCACGGACATGACCAAAATAAAACACCATTTTGACGATAAATTTCTGGCCAATAAAGGTATTGATTTTTAGGATCTAACAACAAACCCCGGATCTATGGGCGGGTTTTTTGCGCATTCTACTTCAAGCCGGACGGCTATTACTCCAGCCTGTGAGTTAGCATAGTTTGTATAATAAACCCTGTAAGCATCGCCGTTTTCGTCGTATTCAAATCCACCATCTAATTGCTTCACCACGCCCTCATCGTCTGCCGTATGACCATGAATGATGGCGCCCTGGGTATTTTTGACCCAAAAGGCGTCAGTATGGTCGCTCCCGTGCAGGCTTTGATCACCTAAATAGAAACCACCCTCTGGCGGCACGGTTATGACTGAGATACTGTCCAGACAACCAACGGTAAGTAACCCCTCCACGGCGGAAGCCTCGCTTGGGACAGGCGCAGTTACCGGTATAGCAGGTGCTGGTTCTTTGCTAAATATAGAAAGGACAAGCAGTCCTGCCGCACACGCAGCTACAGTCCGATTTATGATACTGGTTGGACTTAGCGTCGCTTCTGGAATATTAGGCCGAGCCATGGTTATAAATAGCTTACCCTGATTATTCCCGAATTTCTAGCCATTAGAGTATTGTTTTTTAAATGTCTTCATGGTTTAGTAGATACATATGTCGGCGCCAGTATTAGAGTTACCAAAGGTTGATCTAATTTCGGGTCGCTATTACGTCGTAGACCGCCTGCCGGACGGCACTGTTCTTAGCGCCTATGATCCAATACCGACTGAATTATCTCCTCAGGAAGAAGAGGCGATGCAGTGGTGCGTTGCTCTTGGGCGCCAAGCTCTAGATGCTGGAAATCCACCTGTAGGAGCAGTGCTACTTGACAACGAAAGTGGTGATAGCTGGGGGGATTTCACAGTTGATAAATCTTCTAGAGACCTACGGGGTCACGCAGAGCATGGCGTATACGGGCAAGCCCAACCAATTGTGGGCAATGATCTCCGTGACTGCACGCTGGTAACTACTGCCGTACTCTGCAACACCTGTGCCACCCCTTACGCCGAAGGGAAAATTGGTAAAATTATTTGTGGCGTAACTAGGGAAGCCGTGTGGGAAGTGGCTGGAATTATGCGGCCCCGTCGGATTAATATGCATGACTTACTTCTTGATGGCGACATAGATACCACGGTTACAATTGGCGTTCAGGCGGAAGCAATTCTACAAAACTTTGTCAAATGGGCACAACTGAGACGAGAAAACAAAGTCAACGTATAGGGTTCCAACCTGCTACAATCAGTTTATGGCGACACTTTATCTTATGTTGGGGTATCCGGGGGCCGGTAAGACCACTACCTCTAAAACTATTCATGAACTGACAGGGGCAGCTCATCTGTGGGCTGACCAAGAGCGTCACAAGAGATTCCAAAATCCTACCTATAGCCACCAGGAAAACCAGCAGCTTTACGAGCAAATGAACCAAGAAGCTCATGATTTATTGGCAAGTGGTCAAAGTGTTATTTTTGATACTAATTTTAACTACTTTAAAGACAGGGAACATCTGCGTATGTTAGCCGCCCAAGCCGGTGCGCTTACCAAGCTTATCTGGGTTACCGTACCCAAAGAGATCGCACACCAGCGAGCCACAGCCGATACACACAAACAAGATAACGGCTTTTCAAATAATATGTCGGACGAGGATTTTAAGCGCCTGACCGATAATCTTGAACCTCCACGTCCGGACGAAGCCTGTATCGAAATAGACGGAACGAAGGTTACGCCGGATTATATACGCCAAAAGCTAGGGTTGGGTTAAACCATATGTCGCGGCGGCGGGCAAGCAAGCGACAAATAATCAGTCTGGCAATCAGCCTTATTATTGCTGCCTCCAGCTACTATGCCACCAAACATCCCCAACATGCTGCGCAGATCGCATCGGACGTCCCCGCCGGAACTTACAATGTCACGGAGTTTGTAGATGGTGACACCATCGCAGTTGACATGAATGGCAAAAAAGAAAAAATCCGCATGATTGGTGTTGATACACCCGAAACCCATGATCCGCGCAAAAGCGTAGAATGTTTTGGTCAAGCCGCCGCAGCCTATACGAAGACGCTCATAGGTGACAAGCCGGTGCGTCTGGAAGCCGACCAGCTTAGTACCAACCGTGACCGCTACGATCGCTTACTCCGTTATGTTTACACATCCGACAATAAGCTAGTGGAGGCCGAAATTATCAAGAATGGATACGGTTTCGCCTATGTCAGTTTTCCATTCAGTAAACTCGATGAATTCCGAGGCTATGAAAAACAAGCCCGTGACCAAAACAAAGGTCTCTGGTCGGGGTGCCAACCCTACACAGACAAAGACGGCCACATCCACAGCAACCCCGTCCCCTAATTTTTAGTCCGTATCCTATCTCCAGATTGTGCGATAAAGAGTTTTTTGATAATCCATAGAACTAACGATAAGGGCAGAGTAACCAGCCAAATCACTGCTAGCACAATGCAGATTACTATTGCCTTAAGATGGTGTCCGTTAACCCAGTAGGTGTGGGGCCAAGGCCAGAGGTAACTGATAGCCTTTCCGGGACTAAGATTGCCGCGCAATAGTGACACCCCGACCATAAGTTTAGGCAAACGACGGATAACCAAATTGTGAGCTTTTAAGTGCAAAGACAAATCAATATCCTCATGTATATCGCTCCTGCTAAGACACTGATTACGCACAGCCCGCCATGCGGAAGCTCTCATTGCCATATTCGAACCCCATAAGATTTCCGTACCAGCTATATACTTTTGAATGCCGTAATAAATTGCATGGTGCACCATCCTAAAGCCTCGCCGAAATGGAAAATCATAAAAATAACAGTTCCCAGTTATAGCTGATACATCGGGGTTGTTATCAAAAAATGCACGTACATCTGCAATCCAGCTTGGTTCAAGTACCGTATCGGCATCAATACGACAAATAATATCGCTCGCTACTTCGTCGTAGCCCCGCCGGCTGGCAAATAGAACGCCCTGGCGTGCCTCCTGTACAATATGTGCACCGTGATAATGTCCCGCAATTTCGATGGTTTTGTCATGCGAATTATTATCAACAATAACAATATCATCAGGTGCCGATGTCTGCGCGGCAACGGCGTCCAGGCATGATTTAAGGTAGTGTTCCTCGTTATAAACTGGTATAACTAATGATACTGTTAATGCTTTTTGCATAGAATTAATTTGATAGTAGCAGATGCCAAGGAAACCCAAAACTCATAATACCAACATAACCTCGGGATTAAAGCGGCGAGCCAGCACTATTGCCCGTGGCATACGCCCTTGGATTCGGAAAAGCTGGTGGCACCGTATTTTTGCCTTGTTGATGGTTTTTGTGATTCTTGACGTCTGCGGCATGTACGCTATCGCCCAATGGTATATTTGGCAAAATCGGAACAAGCCGCTAGAACTGGGGGCTACCTTCATTGCCGATTATGCCGAGCATTTGGGGGTTGACCCGCACGAAACCCTGGACGCCGTCATTAATGACTTAGGGGTGAAGCACCTCCGTCTGGTTGGTTACTGGGACAGTATTGAGGCCAAGCAGGGTACCTATGACTTTAGTGGTCTGGATTGGCAGTTTGCGGCGGCAGAAAAGGCCAATGTCAAGATTTCGTTGGCGATAGGGTTACGCCAGCCCCGTTGGCCGGAATGCCATATGCCGGACTGGGCCAAGACAGAAAACAAAAGCCAGTGGTATCCCCAGTTGCAAGATTTTATGACTAAGGTAATCGAGCACTACCATAACAGCCCCGCCCTGGAAAGCTACCAGCTGGAAAATGAATTTTTCCTAACCGTTTTTGGCAAGTGTACCGATTTTGACCGGCAACGCCTGGTAGAAGAAGCCGCTTTAGTCAAAAAGCTTGATCCCAACCATACGCTCATCATTAATCGCAGCAATAATGGTATTGGCCTCCCGATCGGGGAGCCTACGCCTGATTTATTTGGTGTATCGGTTTATAAACGCGTATGGGATCAAACAGTCACGCACCGCTACTTTGAATATCCATTTCCGGCCTGGTTTTACGGCACACTGGCCGGTGGGGGCAAAATACTGACCGGCAAGGACCTGATCATCCATGAACTCCAGGCGGAGGCTTGGACACCCGCCAGTTATGATATTAAAGACGCGCCAATCAGCGAGCTGTATAAATCAATGAACCCCGACCGTCTCAAAGACCGTTTTGAGTACGGCGAGGCAACCGGTATGAAGCGCATGGATTTATGGGGCGTAGAGTGGTGGTATCAGATGAAAGCCAAACGAGGTGCTCCGGAACTGTGGGACACTGCCAAGGCCGAATATCAAAAAGCCCAGCAGGCAAATAGCACGCTTTAGAACTCACGCAATTGCGGCAAACATGCAGAAACTATATGATTGAGCCATGACCAGCGCGACAGTACAAGTTTCAGTAGTTATTCCGGCTTATCGTGAAGCGACTTATATAGACCGGTTGCTTACGGCGCTCATAGGTCAAAATTTTAAAGATTTTGAGGTCATCGTTTCTGACGCCGAGTCACGTGATGGCACCAAAGAGCTGGTCAGTAGTTTTGCTGATCGCTTGCGCATAAAATTCGTGGAATCGCCGCCGCGCGGGCCGGCCGCGGGTCGCAACATAGGCGCCGCGCAGGCCACAGGCGAATGGCTGTTGTTTTTGGATGCTGATGACGATATTGATGATCCTGATTTTATCAGCACCATAGTTAGAGTCACGGTACAAAAAGGCTGGCAGTCATCTACCGTAAAAATGAAATTGCATGACGCGACATTAAACGAGCGCCTGGGGACCTTCATGAACTACCAATACATAAAGCTGCTCTCCCATACCAAACACCCGGTCGCGCCCGGTTGGTGTATCTTCACACGCCGTTCAATATTTGAAAAATACGGCGGCTTCAATGAAAAGCTCCAGCTCAGCGAGGATTACGATTACATTTCCCGTGTTGGCTCGGAAGGATTTGGATTCGTAGAAGACACCTATTACTTGCTTGACCTAAGGCGCCTGCGCAGTGAGGGTATACGGTTTGTGCTTAAAATGACGCGTAACGAAATCTACCGCCACACGCATCACTACAATCTAGAAAAAAACCCGATGCGTTACGAGTTCGGCAAACATAAAAAGCGTCGTTAACATTTTATGGTCTCGGCGAAACAATTTCTGCGTCACAAATTGGTCATCCAGTTTATAGAATATCTGATTGGCGGCGGTGTTTATTTTTGGACAGGCCTAGTCGTGTTTGCCATCTGTTACTCGGGTCTGCATTGGTACTGGCTGATAGCCAAGATGCTGGCTGATATTATCGGTTGGACCCTTAACTACACCATTCAGCGTTATTGGGCTTTTAATGACAAGAGTCTAGCCAAACACGAGGGCAGAGCCAGATTCCGTTATATCCTGATCAACTCTATTGACCTGGTGTTTGATTACGGCATCGTCGGTGGCTTAAAAAGCGTGGGCGTTACACCCTACATAAGCTTCTTTGTATCGGCCGGGTTTACGACCGTATGGGATTATGTCTGGTATCGGTTCTGGGTATTCAAACCGGACGCTAATTAGGCAGCTCTGGCTTGTGTCAACAGGGCAGCCTGCAGATGGATGTCGTTAACCATATTATGACGTCCGCCGGGGACAACAGTGTCCCTGACCCTATTTTTGTAAATACTCTTCAGGTAATTTGCCATGACGTTCATTACGCCGTTTACGGCCAGTTCGCTTTCAGATCCGCGGATCAGGTCTAACTGCGCGCCGGGTTGTGCATTTAGAGCTCGCATGGCGCGTACTTCATAGTGGCCGCCTGCGAGTACACTTGCCCTGGCTAGATTCGTTGGCCTCAGCACAACCCCACTAAGATAATTAGCCAGACCCAGCACCGTGTCATGGCGTGCTTCGCTGTAGGCCTCAATGCCGCTGGTCTCAACATAGTCCTTTAATGGGCCGCCAGTAGCGGCAAAATCGCCAAACAAACTAAGCATGGCGAGCACCCTGTTAGCGCCACGGTCTTTTATATCTGCCGGTTCTATTGTGGTCATATGATCTACTCGCTGATCATATCTTTCCGCATGTTCTGCGGCTGCCATAACAGGGAGAGTACCATAAGAAAAGCCGTTTTGTTCGGTAACACTTATACCCTGGCTGGCAATATACTGTAACGGTCCATCAATAAGCGGCCTGGTATCACCCCGCGATACTTCCCAGCACTCGCGCAGCGTCATAGCACCGGCCCGGCGAATTGGACCTGACGGATTGCCAAAGGCAATAGTACGCACGGTGGGGTCAACCGCAAACACAGTTGCTATTTGGTACACCTGGCTCGCGTCAAGGCGATTGCCCATACCCAAATACATGACACGGGCCTGGGTCTCGTCGTAGTCTACGCGCGGAATGATGTCCAAGACTTCAAGTGGCTTTGTCCCATAGCAGTGCTCAACAGTTGGCTCAGGGATTTCAAATTGGTCTAAAAACTCACCATAGCTTAAACGCGACTGTAAGTTGGCTACATACGCCGTTTCATCAATTACATACTGATCAAACAGGTCATAGTCCTGTAACCTCTCAGCGGTTGCAACATAAATACTGCTCATTAGCCACACATTATACCATACAAGACACTATTTGTCTATTGCGCTCATCCTTAACGCAGGTCACGCCGGAACTTCTGCAGGCGGGCTAAATCAAAGGGCTGCGGGCGGGCAGTAGTTTGCCAATACAGCAATTGACGCAGCCCTGCAATCGGGCCGACACCATGACTGCGATATACGGACAGTGCTGGATCAATCATAATTTTATAACCCTGTCTCACCAGCGTGTCTGCCAGCGCGCCGTCTTCGCCGCCCGCTCCGTAGCTTTCGTCAAAGCCGCCTACGTCTTCCCACGCCTCTTTCCGAATCGCGGAACAATTCGTAGCCAAAAACCCCATCTCTCTTTTCCCGGGGAGACGAGCGGGCTGTTCCAAGTGTTTATTAAACATAAAATACGACGCGACGCGCTCGGTCATTGTAGCGGTCTTGTCTGGCAACGGTATACCAGAAATTCCAGCGATCCGCGGGTCATCATTCCAGCGCGTTGCCGTATGTAGGACCTGTAAATTAGATAATGCTGAATTGCCCACGAGGCTGAATACCCAGCTATGGCTCGCGGCCTCAAAACCCATATTAAGCGCTCTGGGATAGTTAAAGTCCTCTTGTTTAATCGTGCGCACGGTGGCACCCATAGACCTGGCTAGCTCCGGCGTTCCGTCGTCCGATTCCGTATCCACCAATACCACCTCAATTTCACTGGTGAAACGTTGCATGTGAATGTCTTCAAATAGCTCTTCCAGGCGTTCGGCATTATTGCGTGATCGTATAAGTACGCTGACGGGCCGGTCTATATGCCGCATAGCTGCGTGGGCTGTTTCGTCAACACGTGCACCCAACTGATGCAGCATTTCTGTGCCCTTAAATGGGACACGGAGCAAGTTTTCAGGATGCAATAATTGCTCGGTCATAAATATACTATTGCATAATTTTAGATTTAATCAATAGTATATGCTCATCTTATACTGTAAAATAACGCTGTTATGGCTAAGAAGAAGCAAACAGCTCCCAAACAAATCAGCAATCGCCGGGCACGTCACGATTATGACCTTGGCGATAGTTTGGTTGTGGGCGTTGAACTTAGTGGGGCAGAGGTCAAATCGTTGCGGCGCGGGCATGGCCATATTCGTGGCAGCTACGTCAATGTCAAAGACAACGAATTATATCTGTTCAATGCCACCATTACCGGTGAAAACGCCATACCAATCCCCGAAGACCAGCAAACGCGTAGCCGCAAACTGCTTGCCAAGCGCAAACAAATAGATGAGCTGATTGCCGCCAAGCAACAGGGGCAAACCATAGTGCCGCTAGAACTATTAACCCGTGGTCGGTTTATCAAAGTCCGCATCGCCGCCGGCCGCGGCCGTAAAAAGTATGATAAAAGGCAGGTCTTAAAAAAGCGTGACCAGGACCGTGAAGCCCGCAGTGCCATCAAAAGCCGCAGTCGTTAGCTAAAATTATTTATACAAATAGGTGCGGGTGAGGGGCCATGCAGGGTCGGAACCCTTTTTAAATGTCCACTGTGACAAATGCGTGTGGCCATCTTTAAATGCCATCATAGAAGCGACCAGATATAGCTGCCACATGCGGTAAAACCGTTCGTCATACATATTGATAACCGCCTGTTTATGCGCCTCAAACCGTTTCCACCAATGTTCCAAGGTCAACGCGTAGTGTTGACCCAGGTTTTCATAATCAAACAGAAAAAAGTCATATTCTGGCAGCAGTGAGGTAGTTTCACGGACGCTTGGGATGTAACCGCCAGGGAAGATATATTTGTCAATCCACGGATCGGTCGGTGTTTCTGTTTGATGCGTAATAGCGTGCAGCACTGATATACCGCCGTTTTTTAACAGCCGGTTTACCTTGTCAAAATAATGGCGGTGATTGCTCCGGCCGACATGTTCATAAAACCCAACGCTCACAATTCGGTCAAAGGTACGAGTCTCTGGCAAATCCTGGTAATTTAACAGCTTAAAGCTGACCAGCTTGTCCACGCCTTCTTTTTTGGCTAGCTGTTTGGCAAACTTAATTTGCTCCCGGCTAAGGCTAACACCCAGACCGCGTACTTTATATTGTTTGGCGGCGTTTATCAGCAAATGTCCCCAGCCACAGCCAATGTCTAGCAATTCCATATCTGGTTTTAATTGCAACTTTTTTAGTATATGATCTACCTTTTGGCGCTGCGCCTGCTCCAGGCTGTCTTTGCGTGTATGAAAATAAGCGCAGCTGTAGGTCATGGTGTCATCCAACCACAAGCGGTAGAAATCATTGCCGATATCATAGTGATGCGATACAAACTTTGCCTGTAAGGATTTTTTGTTCTTTTGCA
>JAICHO010000018.1 GCA_025924835.1 Candidatus Saccharimonadota bacterium
CGAAAGGTATCCAGTAAAGTTTTTAGGTGAGGTTCATATTTTTCAGATGCGCCAGCACCTACACCGCCACAGGGTACCACCAATTCTACGCCGCTCATTAGACCCAGTATAACAGCGAGCTGGCCAGCAACTTCCCCAACCCGGGTCCATGCAGGATGATCAGCAGGGATGTCACGAGCGTCCCTGCCATAGACTCGTTCCAATGCAGAGCCAGAGACATTGGTTTCAAAAGTATCAAATGGGTCACTGCTTAACGGAATATGGCCTATCTCTAAGGGGTTGTTCCTATCGGCACGGTACACGTTATCATAAGATATATCACGGTTAACTACCCCTGCACCTACACCCGTTCCTAAGATCAGCGCTGCTGTTTTACCGTATTTAAATTCACCTATTCTATCTGCAGCAGCATGGGCGGCTAATTCTCCGTCGTTAACTCCAAGCAATGAAAAACCTTCATCCAGAAGACGTCCTACTGCTGCATTAGTGGCAATTAATTCTTCGGTAAGGTTATAGGTGTCGTTGGCCAAGCCGGACACATTTGCCATAGGGCCTATGAGCTTGCCGTCAGCACTAACCGGCCCGGGAAAACCGGCAACCAACCAGCTATTACCAGCATCTGAAGCACTTAATACCTGGCGCGCCATCCATGCAAAAAACTCGCGCGGTCTTTCAGGCGTAGATATCGATGTGAAGCCTTCTATGTCACCTTCTACGCTTGTTCCTACGCGTGCATTCGTTCCGCCAAATCCTATTACCACACCACTTTCTAACGCTATAGTAGTACTCATAATCAGCTTCACTCCTTACAATGTTCATTATAGTATCATGAATAGAATGATATGGCTAGCTTGTCAATGTTGTTAAGTTTTTCCTATTTCAATTTATAGCGTTTCCTCAGGCTGGTAGCCTAAAAAATGCAATGTCAAAGCTACCATTAGAGCGAAGCACTTAACGAAGTGTCTGTGTCTGAGCATGGTAGCGCTTGACAATGAAGTTCATCAAGAACTGTAAGCGCCTGTCGGCTTTTTGCATACTTTTTCGCCGACCCGAAAAAGTATGTCGGGAAGCAAGTGATAGCGGGCACCGAAAACTTATTTGCATTCACTGCTAATGCTTGCGTTTTAAGGTATAGTAAAACATAATTGCACTATTCCCAAATATGGCAGAACATACTTCAACTCTAGAAATACCGCTTAAAACTGGGTTTTTGCCGGCAAGCACATTATCAGAAGACGGCCCAGTAAAATGGGATTATGAGTTGCCGAATTTTGGAGACTATCAGCTCAGTCTGAATGCTTCCCGACTGGCAAGTATTGTCCATTGGGCTGGTATGGGCGCAATTGCAATAGAGCAGCGTGTGCTAAGATCCTCCCCCTATCCTGTTGCGGAAGAGGGAGAAGCTTTAGAGCAAAAAGAAAAATCCGCCCAAGTCACCGCGCTATTATTTGGCGGCCAGGCTGGCCAATTGCAAAGTGATGTTTTGCGCGTTGGAGAAGTCAAACACTATCTATGGCCAGATTGTACGATACAGATAAATCCACCCTCCACAAATCCTGATTTAAACGACAAAAAACAGGCCCAAGCCTGGGCTAAACATTTTGACAAATCAATAAAGGTCGGATTATACGCCGCTGCCAAGGAGCACTTGGTTTTAGATACATCCGAAGTAGCCAGATGGCTGTTGGCAATGCAGATCGGAAATATAAGTGCCATACCCATTAGAGGTATCAGCTCGCTGAGTTCTGTTGCAATTATACTGACCTTAAATCAAGTATTCAATATGGGTGAAGCAGTGTTGTTGGATAAGACACAAGGACTACCAATTAGCGATCGCCGATTTTCATTGTTTTATTCCGCACAATTTGACCGTCTGGCGGTAGTCCGGTTTATGCTGGCCGGACGCCGGCTGGTAAAAAGTACTCCAGTTGATCAAAATGACAATAGCCCAGATATTGTGTAATGCGGAAATGCCTGTGCGGCATTACGGAGTATGAACAATCAATTCATGAACGCAAGGTGTGTCACCAAAGCGAGGGCTTCTGCCAGTGATTGCAAAGGCTGGAGCCTGATCAGGTATTGTGAGTCTCTTGACACCAATTATTCCGATACCCACACCGCTTAAAGCCATAATGGGCTCACCCCAAAATTTGGTACCGCAGAATATCTATTAAATGACATGATTTAATACTTTAACACATTTTACTTAGTTGTCTAGGCGGGTATGCGCATTATGAGGAAAACACACCTGTTGGAAGAAGGGGCAGTCAAGGCCTACTCGCCCTGTTCGGCTTCTCGGCGGTTCCGAAGGTAATTAACAAGCACGCCTCGTCCATCGTTAAAGTAGCGATGGTTACCCTGTCCTTTGGGCAAAGGTTCAGAAGTCATTAAATAGTAAGCCATTTCCTCTATGGCGGGAATATACTCTCCGACCTCAATGGTTTTTGGGTTTCTGCCTCTGGTTTCCTGAAATATTTGACGTGCGGGAAACTCACTGAATTTAACTATTGGACTCGCAGGATCTATCTTGTCCAGCCACGCAAAAACGAAATGTGGCGCTGAGGTAGTAAAACGCTCGCCCGTCAGGGGTTTGTCTAATGTGCATACCAAAGCAAGCGGCTGCCGATCTCGCATAAAAATGTGGCCGACACGCCTATCTACCCACGTATTAATGTTAGGATCAAGATCGCTTCTATACCTATGAGGTATGCCAATCTGCCGAGTACCATATACTACAGATTCAATCTGTGCAGGATCCAAGACTTGCGGTCGAGCAGCAGCTTCGCGGCTCTCTTGTTCAGCTCGCAAGTTGCTTTCATCTAGATCCAGTAATCGTAATGTGCGTGGAGGAATCATGTCAAGACGTTGCCTGCTAAAATCAGATAGTGTCTGGCGAATTGTAGACACACTTCTGCTATTAAAGCTTTCTATCAAAGGGGTAAGAATTTCTCGTTCGGTTTCGCCTGATTTGCGCTCTGAAGTTCTTAGATATAAAACAGCCAGCATATATTGAGCAGCGCTGTCAGCACCCGTTCCATAAATACTGCTCAGGCTCCCTGCCCAGGCTTCACGGATTGTTTTGTGAAAAGCGGCAGCCCTCAGTAGACCCGGCCGTCGGTTATCACCATTTATAACGTAACCCCAAAAATCTTTTACTTGATTAGAGTATTTTAGTGCTCTGTAGGGAAAGTCATCACTTGGTATTAGATCGGCGAGCGCTAAGGATATATCACTTATATATTGTTCGCCGGTTTGCACCACTAATGCTTGGCCAAACGCGTCTTTTACATCTTCGTCAATTTCTGCCTCGGCAATAGTCTGTCTGCGTGCCGAACCTGCAAAGTACATCGTATCATGCCTGTCTTTGTCGAATGAGTGTCTGTTACTCCATCTTGCATATACTTCCCCATTGCCGTAGGCATAAAAGTCTTTAGCCGCAGCAGGTGCAATGCCTTCCTGAGCGTAAGGAATCAGTAGCTCCGCTACAGCATCCGTATGCAAACCAGGTGTTGACCCGCGCTGTCGAAGCATGCGCTTATCAGCCAAAGCGGCTGCCGAGGTTACTACTGCCCAGGAATAGCTAATAGCGTCACTATATTGTAGCTCTTTTGCCTGTGCGACCATTTCTTTAGGATCGAGCGGAAATGCCACCGGAGCCGGAGCTTCAAATCTATTCATAATACTATTATAAACTATAATTGATTTATAATCAATCTACATTCGTTTAAATCTGGTCCTACATATGATCCTATTGTGAGCACAAGAAACTATGAAGAGCAGCAAGTGTTAGCATAGCGCTTAGACAGACGCTTGTAATACAGATGTTTTGATGATTAAATTTGAAAAATGCAACGTCCTGTGTATGAGTTGGCAAAAGTTTCTGAGCCGCTAGACGGTAAGTTCTTTTTGGTGCCTGGCGTTGCCGAAAAACTCGGCATGGAATTCGTAAATGGACTTTACGGCTTATTAAGGTATGAACCAGACGGATCGCTTCCCATCCACTGGGCGGCTGGCAGAAATTATACGGTGGCTTTACGGGAAAGATTAGGGATTTATGACTGTCTACAAGTAGCCGGAGGCGGCCATTATGATCTGGGGATAAGATCAAATGCGGACATAAATCACAATATAGTCACCTACTACGGCGGCAAACCAGAGCAAACCATTCAACCGCCTACCGCAGACGCAGGATTGTTTGTCAGTCATACCGCTTACTATGAAGACGGCCAGCTGGCCGAAAAAGAAAATATTAACCCGCTTGGATCCTACTCGTCGGCATCTGCTAAGCGCAAAATCGATAACACCGTCAGCGCCCATATGACATTGTTGGATGAAGAGCCACAAATCATAACGCCGCTATATGTGGGAAGATTTGAATATGATATCCCGGATCAGCATGGTGACCCACAAACGGCAATCTTAATGCTGGTACCTGCAATGGGCGATCGGTTTGATGCGACTTTACTCCGCCCCTTGACCCGAGTTATTGCCAGTGGTTCATATGCAGGATTTGAAACCCAATTTCGGGAGCGTTATGCCAGTCTGTTGAAAAGTTGTTTTGAAACTATAGGATTGAGCATTGCGTCAGCGCATTTGCATAATATTAATCATAATCAGCCAACAGCAGGAAATGCAGCCGTTTTTAAAACGTCAGATGGCGATATGCTACCATACTTGACTGATTGGGATACCATGACACGGCCGTCTGCCGAAGATGCGCCGTACGCCAGGGCTTTAGACCTAATAATAGCCATACAATCCAATGCATCGGTCATATACGCACTGTTTGAACGAGGTGATATTGGAAATCAATCGGCCAGTTATGCCATGAGCATGACAGTTGTTGGTATATTGGCCGGATATTTAATGAAAATGGGACGGCGGCCACGGGATATACTAAGTCCCCGCGACCTAGCACCACTAATAGGCAACCAAATGAGCAACAACCACATATTAAACCACCTCGCCAATTTAGTAACTATTCCAACGCTTAATTATGCCAACGATGTCCGACTAAAAGCCTAAGACGAGCCTAGCTATAAACTAAATATAAAATTACTCTAGGCTGCTATGTTTTCTATTCTGACTAAGGCAGATAGGGCAGCCAGCTTTTCTGGCTTAAAATATTTATTTGTACCAGCTCCCTCGCCATTATAGTCTTGAGGAGTTAACTCACCTTCCCAATTACGATTAAACCTATCACGGCTTACATGGGGGTGTTGCCCCGCTTGCTTTGCTTCATTGGCAGCTATGTCTTCGTGATAATCTAATCCTAAAAGCCCCCATAGGTCAGTTAATAATTTGTCGCGCTTATCTTTAATTTTTGAGTTTCCTAGTACTGGAGGTGTGCTCATTAGTAACAGACTTTGGAGGTTGCGCCGAGCAGACTGTACAATGCCAGACCGGCGTAAACTTGCGTCGGAGTTATAAAAGTATTCCACATAATCCAGGTTACGCAGATCATCGCCAAAGCTATCCATAGCTTTGGTAAACCTTTTGCAAGCTTCTACGTCGCCTAGGCTGTTGGATGCGGCCTGCTGCACGACGTCACCAAATACCACACAGCTAAACATATCCTGAAAAGTAGGTACATGCCCTAGGTCATGTTCATGTTCCTTGTGGTCTTTATCAGCAATAGGCACCTCCCGACGGCTAAAATAAGCAGTATATTCCACGGATGGTATTAGCTGGTCTTCTTCCCCTTCTGGCCTTCTATCTATAACAAATTGATAACCGCCCTCTAGAGGCGGCACAAGGCCTTGGTCCAGTAATTCCCTTGCCTTTTGACGTCTCACACCGGGCATGCTTGATAGAGGGTCATATTGTTTTGCTCTGTACCGATATTTTGCGAGACTATCCCTGGCAATTTGCGTACTTATTAATGTGGCGTTGGCTGCTTTAAGCGTGGCATTGGGATCCCGGACCCCTAATGCGTTAGGGATTAAATCAGCAGGGCGTTTGAAATCAGTTACGCATTGAGCCAAAAAGTTAGGATCAACCATTTTGTATATTATACCACATATATCAATACACAACAAGATATCTTAGGAGTTTTGTTTCAGTCTAGGTTACAGTACACTTAGAACAAATGCCGAATAATCGCGATGTATTTTGGGATGATCTTGATAAAAGAGTTAGTGGCGACCTAAAAAACAAAGTGGCCGTGATTACGGGCGGTGGCAAGGGCATAGGTCGTGCAATTGTACAAAATTTCTTAAAAAATGGTGCCACGATAATCATACTTACTAGATCAAGCGGCGAGAATGTAGCCGCAGGTAACGATAACTGCTTTAGGGTAACCTGCGATGTCCGAAAGTTTAGTCAAGTAAAGCTGATTATGGAAAATATAGTAGCCGCTCATGGACATATAGATATCTTAGTGAATGCCGCTGGCATAGCACTCCTCACGCCCGTAAAACAAGAGACAGAGGAATTATATGACAGTATAATGGACACTAATTTTAAAGGCGTTAGAAATTGTATAGTTGCGACGGCTGCCTACATTGAGCAAACTAAGGGTTGCATTATAAATATTGGATCAATTTGGGGCATGCCCGGTATTAACCTAGTTGGGGATGCGACGTATTCGGCCGCGGACGCTGCCATAATAAAATACTCTGAAATTATTGCAGCCGAACTGCCGTCAGCCAGATGTAACTGTATTTCCCCGGCACTCGTAGAAACATCCATGAATGACGATATGACCACCGAAGAAAAAAATGAATTTATGCGTGGTTATCCCGATAGGAACACTCTCCTACAGCCAGCAGAAATTGCCGAAGTAGCAGAATATATAGCAAAAAGCGACATCAATCAAAAAAACATAATCATAGACGGCGGCTACCTAAGTAACACCTAATAAATATAGGTAAAGTAATTGGCGGGCAAGGTGCGCCAGGTAATTTGGTACAGGCCACGGTAGTTCATTTCACTGATAGTGATCGTACCGTTGCTGTTAATACGTTCAACATAAACGACATGGATCCCACGTTGACCGACAGCACCCACCCGCGGAATAGAACCTGTGGGCATGCCCTGGGCTCTGGCTCGTATAACCCAGGTGTCGGCATTGCCAAGGTTATTGGGCAGATCGGGCCGTTTACTTTTGACATACCAGGTACAGTTGCCCGGGGTATACAGATTGCCCTTGGACGACGTGCTCGCGATAGAAGCTTTTGCGGGAGCAGGTGCTGGGTTCTGGCTAATGTCCACGCCTGTAGCTGAGGCTACCAAAGACGAAGGTACAGGCCGATCAGCTAGAATTTCGTCCGGCGCCGGGATTATAATCTCCTCCCCTGTCTTAAGGTCGGCTGGCCCCTGCATAACAGTGTTTTTGTTATATATGCGCTGCCAAGGAGTGTTGTATTTGGCGGCAATATCACCCAGCGTATCTCGGTACGCGACAGTGTACTTGACAATTTTGGGCACCGTTACCGGCGGAGCATCTGGCAGTGGCATGGCAATTGCTGGTGGCTTGTATGCGTCGGCCAGATATTGAACTTCTGACTTTATTAGCAGTTTTTCAATGACCGTCAACGCCAATATACTAACGACGGCAAAAGTCACCACCCCCGTTAATATTGTCTTACGCACTCGTATGCTGCCTCCTTAAGCAAAATCACCAACATATATTATAGTAAACCTAATAACCCGGGGCAGGAAGTGGCGTGGGGAGCCAGTCGCGCCAGGATGCTCGTTCTTTGCTTGGTTCTTTCCGCCTGTCGTCATCATCCCCACTGTGCCGGTGCCAAGCCATGCCTGTCGGTTCTAAAATCTCAGCCGATACAATGCGACGCGTAATATGTGATGCACTATCACGGTATGGTACACCCACGACTTCAGCTGGCATCGGAAAGGATATTGGTAGCACAATTTCTCCCTCTTCATCAAATCCGTCAGATGCTAAGCATGTTAAAAACTTGCCGTTTCTGGATGCCCGGGCATATAGAGTTCTGCGTTTAATATCTACAACCATACCGTGACCATGGCCAGGAATCCGTGCTTTTGCACGGGGCCCAAAGTAAAGTGTTGTATCTACCATGCTCGTGGCGCGATCGTCAAAACCATCTATAATATCAGGATCAATTTTATTCAGACCCGCGGAAAAAGGTCGGAACCTTAACCTTCTAGAGTCAGTTACTATTTTGGCAATTTGACGCGAATTGGTATCCGGCATGGGTACTAGCTCTCCTTCTGGTATCGGTACAATTTCTACCCCCGCAGTCATGTGAAAAACGTACTGGCTTATCGTCTCCCCTATTTCGGTATCGCGCATATCCTTCCACGCTTCGCGAACATACGCGAAACTATCTCTCAAACTCATGATGCCGGGTCTTGGGTCAGCCCAGTATTCCGGGGCTAAGGCCTGTTGGTGAGGTAGAAGCGTGTGGGGCTGTGTCATAAAGACAATGTATAGCATTTCTACCCCGATTATGCAAACCAGCCCACCCCGTTCATGAGTCTAAGCGGGGAAGACTTTCGTATTGATATCAGGTGAACAACCGTGCGCCGCCATGGTTTGTCTGGTACTGTCATCGGCAGGGGTCAATAGCCCACTGCCGTCTTGGTTGAATAGCAACGGTGGCGCTTCGGGGGCAACAGGAATAATTGTGACCCGTGCACCTTCCGGCCTTAGTAGAGCCGCCGAATCAAGATCTTCGGTAGCGGCCGCTACATGAGAGGGCCTGGTATCATAAACACTGCCGTCCAGACATGATTGTCCATACTCATACTTAAAATCACCATCAGTGAATGCGCCCAGGATGCCATTATTGCCATCTCTTTTCCCAACATTGATTGTGTCACGGTAATCCCGGTGATTGTCACCCTGCAAAAACAATAGTGCGTACCGCCCCGCCACGCTACTGTCCGCAAATTGTCTGTCAAATCTTTGTTGAGCCAGGGCTTGAGCCTCTGCTGCCGGGCGCACGCGGCCCTTATCGCCCATTAGGTCTAGGTGATTGTCGGCAAACCCATAATAAACGGCCGTCACTCCAGCGATAATCGCAACCGCGCGTGTCGCAATCCAGCGTGCAAGCTCGGGAGCCTTCATTTCGCCACCATGTATAACTGATCCCATATAACCTCCTTGTGCGTTTATTGTATGCCGGCGTATTTGTTTTGTAAATACACTTGATTTATTAACAAGTATATGCTATAATGCACCTTATCATGAGTGGTCGGGCAATTTCATTTTTGTTAACCTATTCTACTTCTACCAACGTTAGGCAGACGTCTTAATTATGGCTTTCCCACAAATACTGACAGTTCCTACGCCACTGCGCGATAAGCCGCAGCTTACGAAAAAACTGCGCAACACCACTAAACAGATCCGACGCATTGGGTTAAGCAGAATTAAGATGGCAAAACGCTATGCCAGCCAGGTTGCCAAAAGGCATTACTTTTTGACCGCGGCCTACAGGGATCTGCGTCGGGCCGCATCCCAAAATGAAGATGTAGTACTGTCAGCTGTAGCCTTAAGCTTTATGTTGGTATACGCCTGCAGTGCCGTAGCTACGGGATTTGTTTTGGACCTGTCGCGCACTTTATACGCGCTTTCGGAAGCCAGCAGCTATGACATGGGGCTTCTGCTGGTGGCTGCTACCCCGATGATATTGGTATTTTGCGTACTGATCGCGGCCGCGTTACTCAATTTTATGTCATTGGCCATTATGGACGGCGCGAACCGCAAGGTTTACCGCACTATCCGTTCTACCGCCGTCAGAAGCTTGTCGGCTGCCAGTCGCATAGCATGCTCTTGGTTATTGTTGGGAATAGTTCACTTTGCAAGGCTACTTGCAGTGTTAATACCAATCAGTCTGTATATAAAATTCTTTTCTGATATCGCTGTGCTACCTGTACCGGTTCTCATTGCCATTGGTACGTTAGGTGCAATATGGCTGTTTGCAGGTGTTCTGCAATACAGTCTGGTACCATATGTCGCCCTGTTTGAACGGCAATACTTTCTAAATGAAGCCTTCGGAAGAAGCCGCCAGCTAGTTAATAAACAAGCTGTCGTATTTATGATCACCGGCTTTTGTGCTCTGACCGTCTATATATTTGGTCTATACCGTTTATGCGTGCTGCTGAAGTCCGGTCTTGGGGTTGCTACAAATCTGTTATTCATGGTCGGTCTGTTATCGGGCATTGTGCTGGCCAACGGCGGTATGGTGATGCTTTACCGCAAACGCAAACTGGCACGCCACTAACAACTTATTTCTACAGGACTTATTGCGACCCATTTAGCCCTTATGGCTATGATTGGTGCGATGGGAAGAACACAGATCCTGCGCACACACTACGCAATTATACGGCGCCATGCGTCCGCAAATATTACACTTTACTCTGTCCGTATCAATAAAAGCCATAATATCAATAGTGTGTCACATGCGTGTATTTATTGCTGTTACTTATCTTACAGTTATTCAGCTTTGACGTTTTATCGTAATAATCACAAGGTTATTCTATAATAATATGTATGAGCGCACTGGAAGTTTGGACTACGGGCAAGAATCTGCCGCCAGGGCTGTGGATACCCACTGCCGACGAACCCACAGATCGATACCTGGCCGAGAATTTTGCCGGCAGAGAGCTAGAGCCAGAAGAGTTAAGTGACTTGGGTTCATTTGTAGTGGCGCGAGTAGCGTATGAGCAGGACCAGACGGAAAGAGTAAGCCTCATGCCGGTATTAAGTGATTTTGATGAACTCTATAAGGCAGGTTACGGTTTTTCTTCTAATACCTTAGTCCATCGGCATGGAGGGATAAAACGAGTGCAACGTTTGCTTGGTTTTTATCCTCACGAATTTATGCCCAGTGCCGAAGAGGTAATTGAACGGTTCCAGTGGATAGCTGACCATGCGTACGCATTGGATCCGCTACCCGGAGCTTTACGTGATGTCGGGCAAATAATGTTATGGGGGAGTGTACGCAATTTGACTCCATCTAGAAATAAGACGTACAAGATTTTGAAGGGCAATACGACTATTCTACGCAAGATGTTTGGGGTAGAGCATATGGACTGGCATGGTCAATATAGTTATCTTGATATGTACCGTTTTGGTGCATTAGTAATACACGAGAATAATGGGCCTATCAGCGTTGAAGAGTTAAACAAAAGGTATGCGGATAGATTTGTAAGCACTCCCGAAGCAGCCATTAGGCTGTCCTTTAAAACTATGAACCGTTTCTGGCAGGAATTTGATTATCTACCACCAAGGTCTCATGGACTTACAAAAGAGGATATTTTATCTTTTGGCGTACGGCGAGTAATAACAGTGGGCAAAGTTGAGATAGATAGACCTATAATTTCAGCCCTTTCTTTGCAAATGAAGTTCCCGTCCATGAGCCTAATTGATACTCACTTTGGCGGGGTACCAGCCTACCGCGAAGCTGTGCGAGCGGCATTTAAACAATACATTGGCTTGCGAAATGAATTTTGTGCGCGAGGTGTTTCACCCCTGGTATTTAACGCTGTATGTAGAAACTTCCATACTAGTACTGCCTTTGAAGCCCACTTACGCACCAATACAGCGACTCTATTAAAACTATCTGCAGATAGTAACGCCAGTAAATATGTAGCTACAATATTACGGCACGGCTTCAATCTGTTGGACGAACGTATTATGGATATGCAATTCGAAGATTTTATACGCAGTCTGAATAGTTTAGGGGTCAGACGTGAACAGGAATTGCGTTTTGTATTTGACCACGTGCCCCGCTATAACACTGATGAAGCGCTAGAGCGACTACGCAGAGATGACACTAGACGATAGTGTTGATGTCTGCGCTATATCTATTCGATGATACATGCTGGAATAACTGTCCTTAAAATAGAAAAGGGTTGCCGAAGCAACCCTTGGGATTAAAGAAGTATGGGTAGTTTAAGTGTTGCGGTGGCTGTTCTGACCGCCCTTGGCCTTAGCTTCGGTAGACTGCGCGTCCGCGCCCTTTTTGCCCGCCTCGCTAGCGCGTTGTCGATCGTTCTTGAAATTGCCACCACTGGCTTGGCCGCCTTTGCGTGCGATTTCTTTTTGCTTGTCCTCATCCATTGATGCGAACCCTCTATCTGATGTAGCCATTAAAGCCTCCTTGTATTATTTAATTAAGACCACCCTTGCCTAGGAGTGTATATACAGATTAACTCGCTTTATAGAATGCTTCCGTGAAATAAGACACAGCACCTATGTTAGTTATTTCATATAGCTAGTACATGCTTGCATTTGACAAGCATGTGTATTGACTTATAAATAAGCGTAATGAATAATTGAAGCACAATGTTTTACCTACGCTTATTTCGCCGTCTTTATGACTGTTGTTGAACCAAGAATCTGGTAGTCAACAATATATTAATCATGAAAAGAGAAATAAGATGAGTGAAAAAAGTTTATTTATAGCCGCCCACCCCGATGATATTGAAGCCATGATGGGCTACAGCGTATTAACAGCCGGCAATGCGATGGCCCTGGTAGCCAGCGACGGCACACAGAGCCCTGTAAACTATACCGACGAGGGCTATTTTTGTTGTCCGGGGCGAACGCAGAACCGAGTCTGAACTCGGCTTGGCCATGTTGGACGTCACTGCCTCGCGGCAGGTCTATTTGGGGTTGCCTGACGGTCAATTGTGGCAGCACGAGGCTGAAATTGCCGAGCAGCTGATTGCCTTGGCATTAATGCACAACATTACACGATTTTTAACCTTGGGGCGAAGCGGTTATGATGAACATCCCGATCACATTACAACGCACCTGGCAGCCGAAACAGCCGCTCGTACACTGCGCAGCCGTCATGAACACGGCATGGGTGTTTTGGCTTTGAGCGCCACCCATAATGGCAACCATAGGATTGCGGCGCATACCGCATCACGTCAGCGCAAGTTGGGCGCGATTGCCTCGCATCAGAGCCAGTTTCCTATATCAATCGCATCAGGTAAAAGCGACGGGGATGTTGTGCAGTTGGACGGATATGAAGTAGAATCTGGATTTTGGAACAGTTTTAGTACTTATCACACCTTGATTTTGCACGGCGAAACATATGAATTAATGAGCTAAAGTAATGAATCCTACAGCATCGAACAGTACGCACGGTCTATACTGACTGCTGCAAGGAGGAATAATGGATGGAAATGACACTGCAGCCAAGCCCATGACGCAGGCTACACACCCTGAGACTCCTAAACAGGAACTGAAGCAGGCAATAAAAGAATCTCACCAGGTACTGGTAAGCGCGACAACCGTATTCCCTGTGGCATTATTCCCTGATACGATCACCGTTGACAGGGCCAAACTGACTATTGCACGTCGTACCTTTTTTAAGGTCGCCGAGGTGATGAGTATCCGAATAGAAGACGTGCTGAACGTAACGGCGAATGTAGGTCCAATATTTGGATCGATAAAAATTACCAGCCGGATTTTTAGCATCGAGAAGCCCTATACGGTAGACCATTTTTGGCGCGAGGACGCGCTCAAGGTAAAACGTATAACCCAAGGCTATATCATTGCCCTGCAGAAAGAAATTGATTGCTCTAACCTGAGCACCGAAGAACTATCCTCCATGCTGGACCAGCTCGGCAAAGACGATCACGACCAGACATAACAGCGATGAGTAAATATTATAGTTGATATATAGATATGTTAGTGTTATAATATAGATAATTAACTGTAGTATAGCAGGAATATTTTTACTATAATGATACGCACTATGGGGTGGTTAAAATCTATCGCTGCCAAAGCGGGCCAAATGGCGCGTTATGGCAGGCGTACGCGTACAGTGCTAGCGGCTAGTTTATTGATGCTCACGCTGGGAATCGCGGTCGTCACTCCCACCATCGTAAAGGCTCAAAACGGGCCGATTGACGCTCAATACGCCCCGGTTGAGGAAGCCGATGGGGCTACCGCAGACTTCACGTTTAGCATGCCTGCTTGTACAGATTGCGGGTCTCAAACCGTTACTTTTTCTACGCTTGATGATCTTACTGCTAGCAACCCGGCCACCGCAGGCAAAGATTACATGCCCACAACTCAACCAAACATAACGATACGTCCGGGACCCGACGGTTCGGTGACAGTCAAGGTACCCATAATTAATGACACCGATCCAGAACCAGACGAGACGTTTCTGGTGCAAATTGACTATTGCCAACAATATCAATACACGGACTCTGCAGAGTGTTCCCGAACTGACCAATGGCAAGCAACGATTTTGGCCAATGACACGCCACAACCTGACCCCACGCCAGTCGTTACACCCACAGTAACAACCCCCACTCCGCCAACCCCCCCGGTGACCACTCCAACACCAGTACCCACCCCAGTGGTGCGCCCACGGCCAATTATTACCCAAGTTTACACACCGCCTGCCGAACCGCAGCCAGAACCAGCACCAGAACCCACCCCACCGCAGCCAGAACCCAAAGTTCTAAGCTCCACTACTGCTGTCCCCGACCCACAACCAACAGTTCAGCTTAAACCACAAGCCGGACCATACCGCTCGGCATTCGTACGCTCCATCCCAGATCCCACGGAACTGACCAAAAGTGTCAAGGCTATTATTACCAGCCTGATACTGGCGGCACTGCTTATTCTATTGATTGCCTTTCCAGCCGATATGTTCAATTCGACACTCCAATCAAATTATGATGAGATCGCCGGGTGGTTTAAGCTGGGCAAATTAAAATCCGTGACTCAACAACTGCGGAAAACCCCCACGCCTATAGCTATGGGGAGTTTCGCGGTTGTGGGAGCTCTCATTAATAGCCAGTTATCACCGGATTTTGGCTGGAATCGGGCATCGTTGGCGCTACTACTGGGTATGATCATCACCATTATTATCGCGGCTCTGTTGTATGATATTTCCCGCGCCATTTACTTGCGTCGGCGCTACCAGGTGACGAGCAAGCTACGAGTCCACGTGCTAGGGCTTATGACGGGCGGTATTTTGGTTGCGGCTTCACGCCTGAGCCACTTTTTGCCCGGTTATTTTTACGGGATGTTTACGGCACTGGTGTATGGCAATGAACCCGCCGACGAACAGGATGGCGAAGGTTTGGCCATTTCATCGGTACTACTGCTGGCAGTCGCCGCGATTGGTTGGTTCGCATGGATCCCCGTAAAGCACGCAGCTCTTAAGCCAGGAGCCGGTTTAGGAATTTTGATACTGGATGCGACGCTGGCTAGTTTGTGGGTATCGGCTCTTAGCGCCATAGTTTTTGCGCTGGCGCCACTGCGATTTTTCTACGGCGAACAAGTCAAAAAGTGGAGCAGCAAAGGCTGGCTGTTGATTTATGGTCTGGGTATGAGCCTTTTTGTATATACGCTTATACATCCCGGCCAAAACTTTTATGGTACATCAGATAAAACTACATTCCGAGCAGTATTAACGCTATTCATTGGTTTTGGCCTGTTCTCGTTGCTATTTTGGGGCTACTTCCGTTATCGCCCTGCTCGACTCCGACCTGAAGCCCAAAAAGCAACCAGCTAACGATTGCCTAGAATCTTGTGTCGCAAACCACGGATTACGTTTTAGGCATTTGCAAGTTCTGAAAGCGCGGTGACTGTTTTCCAGTTGCGAGTCGTGGCGACTGTTTTTAACTTACGCTCAAATAACGCATTGGTCAGTTTGGTGCGGCCATAGCCGTTCGGACAATATAAATAAATATGGTCGCCGCCTATGGCCCACTCATCGGTCCCGCCTAAGCTTGCCAACAAACTTGCCACCAGCGTTTGATCTGGTGCCTCATTTAAAAAAGTAACATGTAGCATGGCCGGGTCAATCCCCGCACGCGTAATAAAAGGATTCCCTTGTACAATCCTGGCCATTTCTGACGCGGTTTTTAAAAGCACCGTCACGTCGCAGCTGAATTCGTCACGAATCGTCGCTTTGACCTGCTGGGTCAGCTTAGAACTGTCCTGCCGTTTAGCCGTAAATATTACGTTGCCGCTCTGGACATAAGTAATGACCTCTTCTAAACCTATATGTTCACAAGCAGTTTTAAGCTCGGGCATGCTAATACGATTATGTGACCCGAGATTGATCCCGCGGAGTAGAGCAATATAGCGCATATATTTAGCATAACAGACACTTATCGAGCAGAACTATTAGATACCAAAGCACGTATTATCGCGGTACGATTATAATAACTGCATCATGACCATGCGCACCCTTACGATCATCTTCTGGAATACCTGGTTTCACGTGCAGAACGGGCAGCGTGATAATGGCCAACAACTTTTACGGAGACTCGGCTATTTAATTCAGGAACATGAACCGGATGTATTGGGCCTAAACGAGGTATTGGTTAGTCGGCATGACGGCTCGTCGCCAGTTATAGATTATCTGAAAAGCAACGGCTACTTTTGTCATTTTGCCGTAATCAGCTCAATAGACGCCGACTGGCTTGTGGGCAATTTGTTTGCCAGTAAAAACAAGCCCGTCAGCATAACCGAGCATGTGTTGGGAATAGATACGCAGGCTCGGCGGCGCGGCTATGACAATTGTGACGTCAAGGCCATCCAGGGAACAATTAGAATTGGGGACGCAAGCATCACAATATTGGTCAATTATTTGTGCTCCCTGCTGCCAGCCGATTGGGGAACGCATATTGCTCATCGGCGCAATTACGAGAAGCTTGTGGGTAGCATCAAAAACAAAAACTTGATAGTTGGCGGCGATTTTAACGAGACCAAGTATATGCTTCCCTGGCTCAGACTGCCACGGCATCTGCAAAGAAAAACCGGTACACTATTTAATCCCACATGGCGATTAAACGGTCAAAAAAAATACCTGGCGTTCGCTAATTACGATAATATGCTTTACCGAAAAGACGGGCAGCTCAAACTACATACGTTTAAGGTTTTGAACAGACAGCCCTCTGACCACGCGCCTTTACTGGCTGTCTTTGAGGTTCAGCCTGAAAACAATAATTGACATGAGCATAATGTGCATGGTTGACTTACACTATGGCAAAAGGCGCGGCAAAAAAAACGGTAAGCTTTAGCGACTGGCTCCAGACAGGATTGATCCGATTGACTCGCATTCACTTTTTGTTTGTGTTTGCTTATGCCATTTATATTATTATCTCTGACGGTACGCATCTTATTACACCGGAACTTGTATTGCAGCGCTGGACAATGAATGCCGTTTTGTTGGCCGGAACCGTTATTTTGTGGTATCTCGCACGCAATCGCGTGGCTAGTTCCATGTATTACCGTATGTTAATCTATGCCTTGATTTTGCTGGATATTGCCATGGCCAGCTTTAATGTGTATACCCAGCGCGGCATGGCCAGCCGAGCCGTTATGTTGTTTGCCTTGCCAATTGTGGTGTCCGCTATTTTGCTGAGCCGTTCGGCTATATTCATGACCGCGGCCCTGTCTACTGCGGCCTATTCGTTGGCGGCAGTCCGTTATTTTGTAGTTAATTTTAATGAAGGCTACAAGGCCGAACTTTATACGGAAGTTGGGTTTTACTGCGCGTGCTTTTTCTTGTTGGCGGCAGTACTTTCCGTGTTGGTACGTTTTAAAAACAGCGAGTCGGATTTAGGACTCTAAGAATTACTTTTCGGGTTTAAAATCTAAAGATACGGAATTAATGCAGAAGTGTTTATTGCTGGGCGAGGAATAATCGTCAAACAAATGTCCCAGGTGACTTCCGCATGTTTTACATACAACTTCAATACGCCGCATACCGAAGCTGGTGTCTTCTTTTAATTCCACGGCGTCGTTTGCGGCTGCCTCCGAAAAACTGGGCCACCCAATCAGGCCTGGCACATCTGAGTCATACTTAGCATCACTCTTAAAAATAACCTGGCCGCAAGCCGCACAGACAAAATCGCCTTGCCTGTTTTCGTTTAACAGTTTGCCCGAGCCGGGGTGCTCAGTGCCCTTTTCTCTTAAAACATGATACTGCTCGGGAGTAAGCTTTTGCTTCCAAAATTCTTCTGGCTTATTTTTCATGTCCTCAGCCATACACTTATTATAACAAGCGTATACTGTTAAACTAAAGCTATCTGATTATGGTTAAACCGCAGCATCCCACGTCATTGATTACCGAGGCTCCGTTAACAGCGGAGGCGCGCGAAGCATTATTGCATGAATTATTCGGCGAGGAATTGCCGCACATTGGCGAGATTTTTATCCCTGACGATGACTTTTACGGGAATGAGCGCGGAGCGAAACAGGCCCAACACATGTTGCGCTTGTTATGCTTGTGGCTTGGGGTTAAACCGGGCTATGTCGGCCTAGCACATAAAAGTATTAATAATACTGTCCCTGATGGCCAGCGCTACACTATATATGTAAATCCTGAGACTTTAGGGGATGAGTTTGTGCTAGGTGCTTTTTTGGCAGTCGCGCTATCGGGATATTTATTGAAAGAACGCAAGCAAATCAGATTGCCCGAACGTGACCAGACAGCACTATTAGCCACCGCCAGTATTATGTTTGGGCTGGGACTTGTAATCGCAAATGGGTGGGCGCCCGAATATAGTTGGGTGCAAAGATTGCGAAAACCTACGGCCAATATGCCGATAGCTTACCCTATAGGCAGTTACAGCAGTCTGTTTCGGGCATACATTAAAAAGCACCGGTTGAGCCCCCTCACGTTTGAGCGTTACATAACTCCGTGGGCGGCCAGACGGCTTGATGTGACAATGCCGCGACGTGCTTCTGTGACAGTCACGGAAACGCGTCATAAAATTGGCTTAAATAATGTCAAGCTTGCGGGCGCGGGATGGTTGATTATTATGGTAATCGGCCTCAGCGGCTTTGTGCTGGCGGTTCGCGTCAGGCCGGTGCCAGCTAAGGTAACTGACGCGCAGGAACAGATTGATCTATTAACTAATCTAAGTCAGCAATGCCAGCAAAAAGTGAATTATGACCGTCAATATGCTGATTTGGCAGATATTCAGACAGTTCGTACATTAAACGCCGAAAGTTTACGCTGCGAAAGCCTGAATAACCAGGAAAAAGCGGCGGAACGTGTCTATCAGGATTTGGTTGGTTCAAGGAACTAAAATATACACAACAAGTAATGTACACTGTAATTATGAGACAACCTATACCTGTCACCACACTCCATATAGTCCGCTGGCTGCCTCTGGCCTTTGCGATTACGGTGTTAGCAGGGTTTACTTATGCCGCCGTACAACAAAACATGCGTTTGGCGGCTAACGAACCGCAAGCTCAAATGGCTACTGACATTAAAGCCGCCCTGTCAGTTAATGAAAGTCCTGACGCGCTGCTCCCAAATCGGTCAGTTGATATAAGCACAAGTTTATCCCCATTTGTAATTTTGTACGATGAATCCGGCAACCCAACGCGTAACACGATTACTGGCACGGATGTCGTACCTGTGCCGCCTGCCGGCGTTTTTGTTTATACCCGCCAGAAAGGCGAGGACAGGATAACTTGGGCACCAGAGCGTGGCATCCGGCTTGCAACGGTAGTGCAACACTACAAATCAAACACGAGTTCTGGTTTTGTATTAGTCGGCCGAAATTTGCGTGAAACAGAAAAAAATGAAGACTCTGTTTTACAAATGACCGTGGCCGCTTGGCTTGTAGCTATAGTAGGAAGCCTGGGTCTATATATCAGGGCCGATAATATAATCAAGAAATGAACAACGAGACCCCCATACCAGTAAAACAATCTTTGTGGCATGTTGAATTAGCGGTAATCGCCGCCATCATCTTACAGCTACTATTAACTAATAAGCTAAGCATCGGGCCTAAATACCTGTTGGCAGTTATGGAATTGTCTTTGTTAGTTGGGCTTCGGCTAACTGCTCCGGCTACCCATGATCGTGCCAGCCGTAATCGTCGGCTCATAGGCCTTGCCTTGACAGCCTTGGTATCAGTCGCCAATATCAGCTCGCTGATACTTGTATGCCACGCGCTTATTAACGGCACGGGTAATCTTGGCGGCAAGCAACTTTTGGTGTCGGCAGTGTCAATTTATTTCACGAATATTATTCTGTTTGGGTTGCTCTATTGGCAGCTGGATGGCGGTGGACCTGGAGGCCGGGGTACGCATCGGCCGCCTATGGATTTTTTATTTCCGCAAACATACACCCCTGTTCATATTACCCATGAGCCTGACTGGCAGCCGACTTTTTTTGATTATGTCTATGTGTCAGTTACTAATGCCACCGCATTTAGCCCAACCGATACCCTGCCTCTGACCCACCGCGCCAAGCTACTGATGGCTATCCAGTCAGTGGTCGCTCTTTCTACCGTTGCCCTGGTAGCTGCACGCGCCGTAAATATTCTTGTCGGCTAATTAAATATAAACAGGTAAATTTAGAATGAAGCAGCAAGCCAACGCCAAGACTAACTCTAAGCTCAAAATATACTATGAACTGACTAAGCCTGGAATTATTTATGGCAATTTATTAACTACTGCCGGCGGATTTTTGCTGGCCGCTAAAGGTCATATAAAATTCGGCTTACTGTTAGCTGTGTTGTCCGGCACGGCGTTTGTTATCGCTTCGGCGTGTGTTTTTAATAATTACATTGATAGAGAAATAGACAAACGGATGGCCAGAACTAAAAAAAGAGCTCTTGTTAGCGGCTTGGTTTCTGGGCGTAATGCCATTGTATATGCGACCGTATTAGTTATTATCGGCATTTTTCTGTTAGCCCTCTATACCAATTGGTTAACGCTCGCCATAGGCCTTGTAGGATTTTTTGTTTACATAGTTTTGTACGGTTTATCAAAGCGCCGCTCGGTATATGGCACAATAATCGGCAGCGTTTCAGGTTCGATGCCTCCGATAGCCGGTTATACCGCGGTGACTCACAGGTTTGACGCCGGTGCGGTAATACTGCTTTTGATACTGACTTTTTGGCAAATGCCGCATTTCTACGCGATTGCCATGTATAGGTACGAAGACTATAAATCAGCCAACCTGCCTGTGTGGCCAGTCAAAAAAGGTATGCGCAGTACAAAAATACAGATTTTACTCTATGTATTAGGCTTTATTTTGGCCGCCAGCTTGCTAACATTTTATAGATACACCGGTTATACCTATTTGGTAATAATGTCCATACTCGGGTTAGCGTGGCTTAGAATTGTTATAAGGGGCTTTACCACGGTTGACGACAAGTTGTGGGCACGTAAAGTATTCCTGTTTTCGCTCATCATTATTCTGGCCCAATCAGTGATGATGTCCATCGGTCCGCTACTACCCTGAAAAAAACGCGTTTAATCCATCTGCCTCAAAGCTCTGACATAAGGAGATGTGGTATAGTTATGGTAATGGTTATGTGTAGGTGATGATGGAGTCAAAATTAATGACAAAACATAAAAATAAGCGTAGTCAGGAAAAGCCTGTGCGTCTCCTGCTTCTGGGACTTGCTGGCCTGGGTGTGCTGATTATGATGTTGCTGCAGGGCACCGATATCACACTGTTTAGCCCAAAAGGCCTGATAGCGGGCGAGGAGCATCGGTTGACGCTGCTGATAGTCGCGGTGCTACTAGTAATTGCCGTTCCGACCTTATCTCTACTGTACTTTTTTGCCTGGAAGTACAGAGAATCTAATGAAAAAGCCACGTATGATGATCATACTCGTCATGGCAATTTTTTTGTATTCAGCGTATGGGCGATACCAACAGTTTTTATGCTGGTGCTAGCATCCATCATGTGGCCTGCCGCCCATAAACTTGCACCCAAGATGGCGATCGCTGCCAATGCCAAACCCATCACAATCCAAGTGGTTGCGATGCGTTGGAAATGGCTCTTTATCTATCCCGAGCAAAATATTGCGACCATCAATTTCGTGCAGGTCCCTGTAGGAACGCCCGTACAATTTGAATTAACGGCGGACGAGACGCCAATGAGTTCCTTCTGGATCCCGCACTTAGGCGGCCAATTATATGCGATGACCGGTCATCAGAATCAGCTGAATCTTATAGCTGACGTTCCAGGAGATTATGCAGGTAGGTCAGCCGAGATAAATGGCGCTGGTTTTGCCGGCATGACGTTTGTAGCCCGTGCCAGTTCACAGCAAGGTTTTGATGAGTGGGTACAAGGTGTAAAAAGTTCTCCGGATGTGCTCACTGCTGACGTATATGGGGAACTACTAAAGCCCAGCCAGAACAATCCAGCCGCGTTTTACTCCCAAGCCCAGCCAGACCTGTACGCTAACTTGCTTATAAAGTACAGCGGGTCCCACGGCGGACATACGGAGCACGAATGAAAGAATTTCTGATAGGTAAGTTAAATCTAGAGGCGCTGCCACACGAATGGTTTACCATTGGCGGAACGGTTGCCTTCATTGCCTTGGCGCTGTTAGTCATCATAGTACTTACCCGCACGAAACGCTGGAAATGGCTATGGGATGAATGGCTGACCTCAGTTGATCCTAAAAAGATCGGTATCATGTACTTTATTGTTGCAGGAGTCATGCTGCTTCGTGGGGGCCTAGACGCGTTGATGATTTGGCTCCAGCAGGCGCTGTCGTCAGGCTCATCCCATGGATACTTGTCATCTGACCATTTTCAACAGATCTTTACGGCTCATGGTAACATTATGGTTTTCTTTGTGGCCATGGCCTTTATTTTCGGGCTTATAAACTACATCGTGCCACTTCAGATTGGCGCGCGCGACCTGGCTTCGCCCTTTTTGAATACGCTGGGCTTTTGGTTGTTTGTGGCCGGCGTGATTATGGTGAATATGTTCTTCGTCTTTGGCGGGCAGTATGCCGCGACCGGTTGGTTGGCCGTCGCCCCTTTGAGCGGCACGCAGTTTAGTCCAGGCGTGGGTGTAGATTATTGGATCTGGAGCCTGCAAATTTCTGGTATTGGTACCACGCTTGGCGCAATCAACTTTATTATGACAATTCTTAAGATGCGCGCACCAGGAATGACTCTCAGGAAAATGCCGCTGTTTACCTGGGGTTCACTGTGCAGTATGGTCATGGCAGCGACCGTTTTCCCGCTGTTGACCGCCACGCTTTTTTTGATGTTTTTTGATCGTTATTTTGGCGCGCATTTCTTTACCACCGAACTAGGCGGTAACGCTATGATGTACACCAACCTTATCTGGATGTGGGGGCACCCTGAGGTTTACATTTTAATGCTGCCGTCGTTCGGTGTGTTTTCTGAAGTTGTGAGTACCTTTAGCCGCAAACGTATTGCCAGTTACATGTCTAACGTACTCGGCATGATTGGTGTTTCGTTATTTGCGCTGTCGGTATGGTTACACCATTTCTTCACAATGGGTTCCAGTGCCGACGTTAATGCGTTTTTTGGGGTTATGACCATGATAATAGCGATACCGACAGCCGTATTGGTGTTCACATGGATTGCCACAATGCATAAAGGCCGTATACGTTTCACCACACCAATGCTGTGGTTCCTGGGATTTATTGGTACGTTCTCAATAGGCGGCATGGCGGGTGTTATATTGGCCGTGCCTCCGGCGGACTTCCAACTGCATAACAGTCTATTTCTGGTAGCGCATTTTCATACTATGGTCATTGGCGGGGTGCTGTTTGGCATCTTTGCCGGGCTCACGTACTGGTTCCCAAAAATTGCCGGGTTCAGACTCAATGAACGCATCGGACGTTATGCTTTTTGGTGCTGGCTGAGCGGATTCCTGCTGGCCTTCACGCCGCTTTACGTATTGGGAATTATGGGAGCTACCAGACGACTCGATCACTATGATGCGTCCACCGGCTACCAGCCGTTATTCATCGTGTCACTTATTGGTGGCCTCGTTATTGCCGCTGGTGTCGTTCTGCAAATCGTGCAAATTATTGCGAGTGTTATTCAAAGAAAACAGTTAATGGATACCACCGGCGACCCTTGGGATGGGCGTTCTCTGGAGTGGTCGGTTGCCTCTAGGCCGCCATCTTACAATTTTACTGTCATCCCTCAGGTCACATCCCGTGACGCGTACTGGGACGTGAAGCAATTGGGCACATTGAAGACTGCCTATGAGGATATACTGGTGCCCAAGAACACAGCATCGGGCATATATATTTCTGCATTCGCCTTTCTGGTTGGGTTTGGGTTTGTTTGGCATATTGTTTGGCTTGTGGTTGTGGGGATGATTGGCATCATCGCATGCGTGATTGCCCGGACGTTTGACGAACATACCGAGTACACTTTGTCGGCTGCCGAGGTAAAAAAAGCCGAGGAAGCTCGTGAAAAGAAAACCGCTGTTGCGCGCGTCCACAAGAGCTTAGCAATAGGCGAGGAGATGGGTCTATGGGAATTTATTGTTATCGTCGTTAAATGGGCGTTAGATATTCTTAAAAACAAACGGTGGCGCACATGGTAACCATAGGTGATAATCACCATGAAGAGGCTGCCAACGATCGTGTGATGTTCGGTTTCTGGGTTTACCTTATGACCGATCTTTTGATGTTCGCAGTGCTTTTTGCGGTCTACGCGGTGTTGCAGGGCAATTCTTTAGGCGGGCCATCAGGGGGTGAGCTATTTAGCCTGCATTTGGCTTTGGCAGAAACCTTGATTCTGCTTACCAGTAGTTTTACTTGCGGGCTTGGCATGATCGCGGCCAGAATGGGCAATAAGAAGCAGGTATTAACGTGGTTTGGTGTTACGTTTATTTTAGGCCTGTCGTTTTTGGGTTTAGAACTTAGGGAATTCTCGTCGCTTATTCATGAGGGTCACACTATTAGTAGCAACGCCTTCCTGTCATCCTTTTTTACGCTTGTTGGTACGCATGGGCTGCACATTACGTCTGGGCTGTTATGGATGGCAATCGTCATGGTATTTGTAGTGCGGCGCGGTCTTAACCAACATATGGTTCGCAAGTTGGCCATGCTGAGCCTGTTCTGGCACTTCCTGGATATCGTGTGGATATTTATATTTACCGTTGTGTATTTGAGGGCATTCGTATGAGCAAAGCAACGCACGATATCGGTACCAAACCTAAGCGTGAACACGGCACCACGCAGTCTTATATCATTGGCTTTTTATTGTCTTTAGGGTTTACGGCTATCCCCTACCTTTTGGTGGTCAATAAAGCTGTCTCTGGTACCATGTTGCTGGCAACGATTCTTGGTTTTGCTATCCTGCAAATGCTCGTCCAGGTACTATTTTTCTTGCACCTAGGAAGGGGGCCAAAGCCGCTTTATAATGTATCCTTTTTTGTGTTTACGGTTGGCACGATTCTGGTCGTAGTGGGCGGATCAATATTCATCATGAATAACCTGCATTACAACATGACCGCAGCAGAGGTTACTACCAAACTTGCCCAAGATGAAGGGATCTCCCAGGTAGGTGGCGAAAAAACCGGTGCTTGCCAGGGGGTTGGCGCCAATCACAAGGTTACCATTAGTGGCGGCAAGGTCAGCCCGCTCCATACCCAAGCAAGTTTGTGCGACACCCTCACCTTCATCAATAATGACAATACGGCGCGCGACATTGCGTTTGGGCCACACC